>SHYO01000132.1 GCA_009692745.1 Chloroflexota bacterium | reverse complement strand
GTGGGAGCGCAGCAGGTTTGGCATCTCACACCTCTACCCGATCACTTGCTACCTATCTTGACCTATCTGGGCTTGCCGGTCTCGCTCTACCTGCATCTGTCTGAAAATTCACCTTAACTCCTTCTATTTTTACGCGAAAGAAGAGATTGAGTAAATGGTATGTAAACTTGTAGGGCGTCTTGGAGGCTTCGGAACCAGATACAAGCCGGCTGCCTACTGCGGCTACTTTCGCCTGGCCGCTTTTATCGGCCGCCTCGCCCCCATATTGCTGTATCATCTCGGGGGCGGCTTGTAACCCCAGGGCGATTTCCTGCTGGGGGGAGATATCGATATGTTGGGTTTCGTTGGTGATAGAGTTGAAGGACGATGCTCCGAAGTAGCTTATAATAGATATGACGGCCACGATCAGACCAAGGATTAAGCGGGAACCTGAAGACGAACCGGATCTTTGTCGTGCCATAGGTTAAGACCTCTTTATTCTCTATGTTTCATTAGAGCATAACTCCCATGATAGCAACCGGGCAATATGCATTGCACTTTAGTATACCAGGAAATCTACCGATTTCCTATATATCCAGGTATAGGAAAAGGTGCGAAAAAGATGTATAATAGACTCACCAAATCAACTTCATACAAATCTTTCAGGAAGCTTCATGCTCAGCGGAACTGAGCGGTTTCCTGGAAGATAAAACAACAGGTTGGATAACTTTAAGAGGTGAACTGATGTCTCAACCGGAATTTACCACCGTATTTCTCGTTTTTCTGCGCAAGGGGCCAAATTGGACGGCGGAATCCACCCCTGAGCTGGAACAGCTCCAGGCGGCCCACCGGGCGCACCTGCGCGCGCTGCGGCAGTCGGGCAAAATCAGGATACTTGGACCGCTATTGGACAACGGTGATATTCGGGGGGTATCGCTGTTCAGAGTGCCGTCGCTGGAAGAAGCGCGCGCCTTGGCCGAAGCTGACCCAGCGGTAATAGCCGGCAGATTGGTTATTGAAATCCATCCCTGGATGGTGGATCAGACTACGCTCTTGGAGCGGTAACATGGGAAAAATCGTGTTTATTGCTCTAACCGCCCTACCCCGGCTATAGGCAGAAATTTCGGCAGAACCTGACGCAATTCCTGGTTGAGCACTTCATACCCTGCCGCGTTAAGGTGCAGGAAATCCTGGGTATACGCCGGGTCTGTCTGCTCCGTACCATGTGCCAGGATATTGGTCGTATCGAGAACTGTCACCCGGTCACTTTGTAGCCCGGTAATGAAGGTGTTGACCTGCTTGATGGCCCCAATGACGTCGGGCGACCAAAATGGCCGGCGGTCGATAGTAAGTTGGCCCGGCATAAAAATAGTCGTCAGGATCACTTGGGCGCCGCTCTGTAAAGAAAGCGTGACAATTTCCTGAATATTCGCTTCGCAGTCGCTGACGATCGTATCTCTCCGCTCCGGGAATAACGCAATGGTTTTCAGGTCATTGACCCCTACCTGGATGATGATTACCCTGGGTTTCAGTGGTAATACATGTTCGGTAAAACGCCCCAACACCTGCGCACTGGTCTGCCCTCCCGCGCCCCGGTTGATAAATGTTACGCCGGGGATGCCGGTAGGTGCGGGCCAGCCGGCGGCGCGCGAATCGCCGAAGAATAAGACCACCGGTTGATTAGTGGCGGAGATGTCCTGCAGCGCCGAAGGCGGATACATCTTCAATCCTAATGGGTCGAGGCGGACGCTATTTGCTTCCACATAATAGGTCCATACCTCATGGTAGAGGTAGCGGTTAAGGCCCAGGGAGGCTATCAGCAGCAGAGTTAAAAGCGTGAAACCTATTTTAACAGAACGGCTCATCATCATTGAGAAATTTGCCACGCAGTCTAATATTCAATATCGAATTGCCATGATAAGGGTACCTAAATCTCCCATAATTGGCAAAATTACCGGAGATTGCGCCGGTGATAGCCAGGTTCGTTTTCCACTGCTCGGCCATAATTTCGGCCATGCCGATGTAGTCCGGCGATTGGCCGTTAGTGGTAATCCGGATCTCCAGGCATTTGTAAACAGACAAAAAAGATGGTATAGTATTATTGAGCGTTTGTGATTTATTGCGCGAATTACCGGACGTTTGTCCATGGAGGATACCTTGTTACGCCGCACACTGATCTTCGTGTCTTCATTTCTAGTCGTCTTCGCAGGACTCTGGGGGTGCGCCGGTAGTGCCAGCACTCCTAACACTCCCGCTGCTGCCCAGGCCACTGTTGTCCCTGCCCTTGCAACTATGGCTCCCACCATTGCTGCCCAGGCTGCTGCTGGCGGAATGGCCAATGTGCGTATGGGGTATGTCCCCGTGACGCTTTATGCGCCGCTCTACATCGCCATTGAAAAAGGCTATTTCAAAGAGCAAGGCATCGAAATTGCATTGACACCCTTGGTCGGCGGCAGTGACAGTGTGGTACAGTTGGCTGCCGGGAATTTCGACGTGGCTGCCGGCGGCGTGGGCGCCGGTCTGCTCAACGCCGCTGTGCGGGGGATTGATTTCAAGATGGTGGCCGGGTTGCATGCCGAGAAGCCGCCGATGGCCAGTCCGCTGGTAGTTTCCAAGAAACGATTTGATAGTGGAGAGTTGACCAAAATCGCCGACCTGAAGGGGAAGAAGCTGGCCATCAATGCTAAGGGCGCTGCTACCGAATATTGGCTGGCAGCCGTCTTGCAGAAGGGGGGCCTGACTTTCAAAGATGTCAGTGTGGTGGGTCTGGCCTTCAGCGATGTCCCCGCTGCCCTGGAAAGTGGCTCGCTAGACGGCGCTATCCTGGGGGAACCTTTGGTCACACAGGCGGAAGATAAGGGATTGGTCAAGCGGCTGGACGATGCTTTTCTGAACAACTTCCAGCCTACTGTCATCTACTACAACGTAGAATGGGCAGGTAAGAATCCCGAGGTGGCGGGGAAGTGGATGGTCGCTTACGTCAAAGCCTTGCGCTATCTACAACCGGAAAGCGTTTGGAAATCCGATGAAGTGGTTACTATGCTGGAGAAGTATACCAAGGTTCCGGCCGACGTGGTTAAGCGAGCATCCCATACCTATTATGAACCTGACGGGCGACTGCATATCCAGGACTATAACACCTTGCAACAGTTCTTTCTGGCTCAGGGCGAGCTCACCTATAAAGATGCCATTATGTTGGAGAAATATATTGATACTTCCTACCTGGATGCCGCCAACAAGAAATTGGGTCCGTACCGGCCCTAAGCCTTATGCCGGGATAGATGCCCTCATCTGGTCCGTGATAACGCCTTTGTGGAGAGAGACGCCATGCATGCAGCGCAACAAAATCTTGAAGTCCAATTCCATGTAAATGGACAAATCTACCGCGGGGGTGTTCCGGCTACTAAGATTGTACACCAGGCGCTGGAACAGCTCCTACCCCATGCGTTACTCTATGCCCGGCGCATCACCGTGCGCGCGCCGGGAGGCGCTCTGGTCTACCCGGATATGTTTCTGGGCGAGATCGCCGATTTTTACGGGGCAGCCCATTTCCAGGTAGAAGTCACACCTCTAGGGGACGCGCAAAGGCCCTGGCGCAATGTAGGCTTCGACCACCTGGCTTTGGCAGTCACTGATCGGGATGGTGCGCGGGATTTCTTCAGCCGTGGACTACAAATGCAGGTTGTGCGAGATGACGCCCACCTGACGGTGGTTACCACCGGAAATACAGCCCTCTTCCTTTTTAACGCTGATCCCGCCGAGCCGCTGTCCGATGGCATTCCCTCCAAAATCCACCATATCGGCTTTGTGGTTGACGATTTAGAGGCGGCCTATGCCCATCTGCGCCGGGAATTTCCGGAGTTTGCCTCAGACTACACCTTACTGGAGCGCGAGGAAAGGCTCTCTCTTTACGGCAAGTACACCATAGGATCAGTCACCTTCATGATCCAGCTTTCTCAGGTAAAACCGGAGTATCGCGGCTTCCCCGACCCGCAATCTTTTGCCGATTTGATGTACAACTACGCCAGTAAGGATTATGGGGTGCGATTGGGCTAATGAGATGATAGGCATGGCGCCAGCAGCAGCGCAGGCAGCATCACCAAAAATTGCCGTGCAGCACCTGGAATTCGCTTACCCCGGCGCACGGGGCGGCACGATCATGGCATTGGCCGGTCTTAACCTGGCTGTGCCCGATGGGCAGTTTTGCTGTATCGTGGGGCCAAGTGGTTGCGGCAAGAGCACCCTGCTGCGGCTGCTGGCCGGCCTGGAGCAACCCACGCGGGGCAATATCGCCGTGCGGCACGATAACCCTGCTCTGCCGGTGAACAGTATGGTGTTCCAGGGTGACTCTACCTTTCCCTGGCTGACGGTGCGCGAGAACGTAGCCTACGGGCTGGCCCAGCGCCATGTGCCTGCGGCGTTACGGGTGGCGCGGGTAGCCACTTTCCTGGATATGGTCGGCTTACGCAGCTTCAGCGATGCCTATCCCGGCCAGTTATCGGGGGGGATGCGGCAGCGGGTCAGCCTGGCGCGGGCGCTGGCCAACGATCCTGAGATCTTGCTGATGGATGAGCCCTTTGCCAGCCTGGATGAACAGAACCGGCTGTTGCTACAATTGGAGTTGCTGCGCATTTGGGAGACGGAGCGCAAGACCGTCGTCTTTGTGACCCACAGCATCGACGAAGCCTTGCTCTTGGGGGACCGGGTATTGCTGATGTCTGCCCGTCCCGGCCGGTTGCTGCTGGATGAACTGGTGGCTTTTCCCCGGCCGCGGGATCCCTACACCTTGAAACGAGAGGCTGCTTTTGGCGACATGGCCTATCGCATCTGGGAGCTGTTGCGGCGCGAAGTGAACCGGGCGCGGGATATCGAGATGCAGGGGGTGGCTTAATGCGCAACCGCTTGCTCTCCTTCCTCTCGCCGGTTGCTTTGCTGGTAGCCTGGGAAGCCCTGGTCCGGCTGAAGATCCTGGATATTCGCTTCTTCGCCGCCCCTTCCCAAGTCTTGGGCCGCCTGGTGGCGATGGCAGCTTCCGGCATGTTGATGGACGATGTCTCTATCAGCCTGCAGCGTATCTTTCTGGGGTTTTTGTTGGGGGCCCTGCCCGCTATCGCCTTGGGGATGCTCATGGGCCTGTCCTCCCCGGTACGGGCGCTGCTGGCGCCGATTGCCGCCGCTATCTATCCTATCCCTAAAATCGCCATTTTGCCGATGATCATTATCCTCTTCGGCCTGGGGGAAACCTCAAAAATCCTGACGGTGGCGCTCAGCGTCTTCTTCCTGGTATTGTTAAATACCGCCGCCGGTGTGCTGGCGATCGATCCCAAGTATTTCGATATCGCCCGTAACAATGGCGCCAGTCGCTGGCAGATTTACTGGACAGTGGCCTTCCCGGCTGCCTTACCCAGCATTATGACCGGCTGCCAGTTAGGTATGGGCTTTGCTCTCACGGTGATCGTCGGCACGGAATTCCTGGGCGCCGACCGGGGCATTGGCTACCGCATCTGGACCTCCTACCAGGTCTATGATATCGAGACTACCTATGCTGGGCTGGTGGTTACCGCTGTGATAGGCTGGTTGCTAACTATCCTCTTACAAGAAATTGAACATTGGATTATTCCCTGGCGTGCTGCCGGGCAAGTGCGCACATCTTCGGTGCACACATCTTCGCAGGAGCAGAGTTCTATGAAGCGTTATGCAGGTATCTGGCTTAAGGCTGTCAGACCCTTCTCTTTCACCGCCTCGGTTATTCCGGTGGTTTTGGGTGGCGCGGCGGCCGCCTATTATGGCTTTTTCAATCCCTGGCTTTTCTTACTAACGCTGGTCGGGTCGGTGGCCATTCATGCCGGTACTAACCTGGCCAACGATTACTATGATCATATGAAGGGCGCCGATGGCCCGGATTCCCTGGGACCCAGTAAAGTTATCCAGCAGGGTGAGTTGAGCCCGCGGGCCGTCTTAGGGGGCGCTATTTTAGCTTTTGCTTTGGGGGCTGCCATCGGCCTGTACCTGGTGAGCGTGGCCGGCTCCTTCATCTTTTGGCTGGGGGTCTTTAGCATCCTGGCCGGTTTCTTCTACACCGCCAGTCCGGCAGCCCTGGCATATATCGGCCTGGGTGAGATCACGGTTTTCATCTTCATGGGACCGGTCATCGTGCTGGGCACTTATTATGTCCAGGCGCAACAGGTCTCCTGGCCCGTGGTGCTCCTCTCTTTACCCATCGGCTTCCTGGTGGCTGCTATCCTGCATGCCAATAACCTGCGCGACATCGAGGGGGATCGGGCTATCGGCAAACGGACCCTGGCTAGTATCCTGGGGCGTCATAGTGCCGTAATTGAGTATGCCATTCTCCTGGGCGGTTGCTATCTCTTTCTGGCGCTGATTATCGCCCTGGGCATCGCCCCGCTGTGGACTATCATTGCTTTTCTGACCTTACCCACCGCCATCAGCCTGGCGCGCCGCGCGGCCAGCACCGTCGATACCAAGATTCTGAATGGCGTGCTACGGCGCACGGCCCAGTTGCACACCAACTTCGGCCTATTAATGATTGCCGGTTTTGTGATTGGATTATTTGTGAAATAGCAGCGGCTTGATTTCCATCGGAAGAGGAAACTATGATATCTGTTGAGCACCGCCTGGAATTGGATGCGTTCTTTAACGCCTATGAAACCTGGGTACTGGCCACAGAACGGGATCACGAACCCTGGATTGCTTCCTCTTACTTCGCCCCGGATTATACCGATGCCGGGGAGCTGCGCTTCTATTGCACCTTTCGCGTCGGGTCTCGCAAGCTGCAAAACTTACACCTGAATCCCCGCTGTGCTTTCTATATTGGCCCCCATCTGCCCGTCAAGTGGATGCAGGGCACAGCCAAGGTCCACTTCGTCACCGATGAGGTCGAACGGCAGCGCGGTATCCGGCGCTTGCTGGAACACTCCCCGCATATTGAGGATTTCCTGGCCCGAGCGACGGTGGAGGTGCTGCGTTTCATGCCGCTGCGCATGAAATATGCCGATTATAGCCAGGGTCGCCGCCCGCCCCTCGAATTTACTTTTGACGACTAACCTGTGGCTTTCTTGAAATCGTACCGTTTGAGCATATCCAGCGCCAGATTACCCACCTGTGCTAACAGGTCGGGATTGATGCGGTCCAGCGTATCCTGGGGTGTATGGATATATTGGTAATCGCGGTGAATACTCAGCACCGGCACCCCGACCTCTTTAAAGGGGGCATAATCTGAGCTGGCGCCGGACAGGTCCGAGCTATTGGCCTTGACGGGTACCCCTACTACGAATTTCTGGGCTGCGTCGGTCAGGTTGGGATTGCCCACCAGCAACAGGGGCGTATTACCTGAGGCGAACATATCAAAATTGAGCATCACCTGCATCTGGCCGGTATCCTCCTTGGATAGTTGGGAGACATAATGCTTGGAGCCTAATAATCCCAATTCCTCGCCATCGAAGGCTACAAAAACTAGGGTGTTGGGACCAGGGGCATTATGGGCCAGCACGCGGGCCAGCTCCAGCAGGGTAGCCGTGCCTGACCCATTATCATTCGCGCCGGGGGCTGCGTCTACGCTGTCATAGTGTGCTCCCAGCACGATTGTCTGCCCTGCTGCCTGGCCGTTGGCCGATTGGCCGGGGCGGGTAGCGATCACATTTGTCGCCGTGCGCTGCTCCACGACGGTAGTGCTGGTGATATGCAATTTTACCGCTCCCTGGCGTAACGCACTCTTCAAGATACCGCCTTCTTTACCGGAGATGGCCAGGGACGGCAGCGGGCCGGGCCCGGCCAGGGTGCCGTTAAAAACCTCGGGCGCATTATTGTAAATCAGTAGGACGGCGGCTCCGGCATTCCTGGCATTTTGCGCTTTATCCCGGAAAGGGAGCTCGCCTCGGCTCACCAGGGCAATCTTGCCTTTCACATCCACACGCTGATAATCGTCGGGCGAGCCAACCCCCGGCACTTCTATCACCGGTGCATCAATATCAACGGATGGGCTATAGGAAAGAGGGCCGCCGTCCAGGTTGCGGGCTGGGGTGCCCGGCAGCGTGATCGTCGTGCCCTTGTCTTGAAAGGTAGGGACAGTAAATTCTTGCTGCTCAACCTTCAAACCATAGCTTTGCAACTGATCCACCAGGTAAGCCGTGGCTTTGTGCCCCGGCTCCGTGCCGGCCGGGCGGGGGCCGATCTCCTGAGCTAACATCCGGATATGCTCCAGCGCCCGTTGGCTGTCGAAAGTGAGAGGCGCCGCTGTGGCGCTGGGGATAATGGCAGTAGGGGTGGTGGGGAGCGGCGTAGCGGATGGCGCCTCTTTGATCAGCGGCGTGATACTTGGCGGCGGTGGTAACGATTGTGTAGCAGTCGCTGGCGGGGCGGTGGTGGGCGGTAAAACTACAGTAGCCAGCAGCGGTATATTAGTCGCTACGGCGACGGGCGTATTGCCGGGTACGGGAGTGGTGGAGAATAGATTGCAGCCGGCGGTAAGGAGCAGGATTACAAGGAAGGATAGTGCCTTTTTCGAGGCCGGTCGGCTATATTTCATCTTTTTCCATCTCCCAGGACCTGGAAGCGATCATCAAGCCGTGTGTCTGCTCCATATCGCTGCGCCTCCAGGCTATGACGTAGGATGGTCACGGCGCCACGCCCGCGGACTTCCCAGCCCTTAGAAGTATGCACCAAGGCGGTCTGTTCGTCAACGCCCAGCAATGTCATGCCGTCTTGCAAAAAGCCCTCAAACCATTTACCGATGCCGATCCGGTCGAAATGCGGGGCGCAGATGGTGCCGGGTAGCAATCCCAGGCAATCGAGGGGAGGAGCCGGAGGTAGTTGCCAATCGTCTGGGGGACCGTCTTCCAACGCTCGTCCGACAGCGGCGATCAGCTCCGGCGTCATAACCGAAGAGCGGGCGCACATGAGCATGGCTCCCGCGCTGGCTCCACAGATTAAAGCACCGCGCGCGGCCGCCGTGTACAGCGCCTCCAGCACCTGCGTGCCGGGCAAAATCTTCATAGCCACGTGGGGATACCCGCCTCCCAGGTATATCCAATCCGCCTCGGCTACCAGTTGGGCGTTGCCGGAGTCGTTAGCGCTGGCGACATCAACCACCCGGGGCGTTTCCACGTGGGCGCCTATAGCTGATAACTTTTCCCGCGCCAGGGTACACCAATAATCGACTGCTGCCGCTCCATCATCAGCGGCGCACGTTGGCAAATAAACTACGCGCCGTAACCCTCCACCTAACTCTGCCAAGAGCCCGGCATGTACATCCTCGAATCCATCGGCGAATTCCTCGCCGCCAATCAGCGCCAGATCCGGTCGCATATCTGCTACCTTTCGCATCTCTTCCATATCTACCTCAGGACATATTTGCAAATCCCTAACCATTTACCTGATATGTGGTCACGTTCGAAACTACCGGCGCATCGCCTGCCCGGCCGCTGTTTTCGCCCGAAAATGGCGGCAACAGGTTAAAGCGCTCGCCGGAAATCTCTACCTGTCCTAATTTGGGTTGGTTCCAGTAGAGGGGCAGCAAAAATTCATCCATCGCTAATAACAACGCCTGATCTTGGACGGTAATGCCGGTAGTAGGAAAAGTGAACTCTTTTATGGCCACGGTTAAGCTCCATTGGTGCAGATGAGGTGTCTGGAATGGATCATGGCATGTGGGCTTGGTGTCGTTGGGGAGATCGGCTTTCGGGGCGTATGTACAGGTACTGTAAGGGCGGACGGCCGTCCGCCCTTACGATTTTCCGGCAAAATGAGTCTAGTGCTTAGCGAGGTACATATCCAGCAGAGTATACCAGGTCTCGTCCACGTTGACGGCGAAGTTCTTGACCCAGGGCTTGGCGTTCATTTCAAACGGCTCCCAGACGATGGGCATCAGATAGTAATTGCCCAACAGCTTGGCTTCGGCGGCCTGCACCTTGGCGCAGAACCCGGTATCGGTGCGTTTGGTAGCGTTCATATCCTTCAGCATGGTTTCCAGCGCGGTATCTTTGAGTCCACCCCGGCTGGGATCCGACCAGTAGACGTACAGGTTGTTGATCATATCGGCGGGATCGGGAATGTTGGCGCCCCAGCTAGAGCGGCGCACCTGCACCGTATCTTTATCCTGGCCGTAGGCATCCAGGGAACCCGACTTGACTTCTACGTCGGTGATTCCCAGGTTGGTCTTCCACTGCTCCTGGATGATTTCGCCCATGCGCAGATAGTTGGGTGAGGCGCCGCCGGTGGTGATGCGGATCTTGCCCAGCTTATCGGGGGTGGGGTACTTGGATGCCGCCAGCTCTTGCTTGGCTTTAGCTACGTTAAAGCCGAATTCCGGCCAGGCATCCTTCTTATAGCAGGCCAGCTCTGGCGTCAAGTGAGAGGTCATCACCCGGTCGTTGCGGCTGCCTTCATAGGCAGCGTTCACGGCGGCGTTCCAATCCACCGCATGGGTCAAAGCCTTACGCACGTTGAGGTCGTCCATGGGGGGCAGCTTGATCCACAGCGGGAAGTAGACGTTTACGGCATAGGGCATGCGGAAGAAGCTGTCCGGCTCGCTCTTGCGGAGCGGCTCACGGATGTTCGTCTGCCAGAAAGCGAGATCGACTTCGTTGTTCTTCCACTGGATGAAAGAAACGTTCTCGTCGGCGGATTCCTGGGCAACGATGCGAGTGATGGTAGGTTTCTTATCGCCCCACCACTTGGGGTTTTGTACGATCTCGTACTGCTTCTTGTCCACATCCCAGATTTTGACCATGTAAGGTCCGTTCACACGGGCGGTGCCGTCCTTGGCGTACTCAGGACCTTTCTTCACATCATCCATCTTGGCAAAACCGGTATCCCACAGCGCCAGACGGTGAATGAAGATCGGATCAGAGGCAGTCAGGGTAAATTCGATGGTCTTATCATCCTTCGCTACCACGCCGGTCAGATCCTGCGACTTGCCGTCAACGATATCCTTAGCACCCTTGACGATGTCGAAGCCTATGCCGGTAGCGAAGAAGCAAGCAACGCAGGCTTTAGGATCTAAAGCATAGGTCCAGTAGTCTTTGGCTTCCTTAGCTGTCACCGGGGATCCATCGGACCAGACGGCCTTGGGGTTAATAGATACCGTATAGACGGTCGAATCGGCGTTAACTTCGTACTTAGTCGCCAGCCAGGGGATCAGGTTATGCTTGTTATCGCGGATGAACAGGGGCATCCAGATCTGGGTAATAATGAACGTACCGAAGCCGGCTTCATAGGCCGGATCCAGGCGGCTAAAACCGCGGGTGACGTAGTGAATCGTCTGGTCGGCGGCCTTGTCGCTGCCGGGGACTGTGGGTACGGGAGTGGGTGTAATTAGCACCGGTTTCTCCACGACTTTTTCAACGACCACCGTCTCCTTCACCTGCACCGTCACCTGTTTCTCCACCACCTGGGTGACCACCTGGGTGACCATCTGGGTGACCAATTTCTCCTGGATTTGCACCACGGGGGTCGGCGTGGCGCCGCAGGCAACTATCACCCCCATCAGTGTGGCCAGGATGGCTATTACGGCCAGTTTCTTAGAACTTGCGAAGCTGAACATGGTCTCCTCCTGATTTTCTGATATTTAACACGGAAAAACCTCGGATTACACCGGTCTATTGCTTTCTACCGAATCAATACTCTGATCCGCCAATGGCCTATCGGTCAGGTAGATTCAGCAGGAATTGGGCTCCTGCAGCCCGCCAGGCATCACCGATAGTATGTCCCTCTGACTCCACAACATGTAACTCAACCTGAGAACTTCCGGTATGAGCTAGGCTCCCTCCTTCCAGGAGTTTCAATGCCAGCCGGATGCAGGCGCCCGTGCTGACCCGATCATCCTTATTCCCAATCGCCAGGAAAACCGACTTGCCGGAGAGGTGGGGGGCAAAATTCTCTAACGATAGGGCCGCTACCTGTGGTATATCCTGCACGGCCGCGAATTCTCTCAGGATACGCCAGTCGGTCACCGGCGCGATGCCTGCCACAGCTTTAACCCGCGTGTCTGCCGCCGCCAACCGGATGGCGCAGTACGCGCCGCGGGACTCCCCCCAGGTGTAGATTCTGCCGCTTGTCCCTATCCCTCTGGCTAAAGCTGCATCTATAGCACTGATGCCATCTTGCACAAAGGTGGCAAAAGGATCTGCCCCTGCCATGAACGCTTCTCGCATGCCTTCCAGGCTCTGGCCGTAGCTATCGATCCGCTCGCCATGGTTGGGCAGGTCGAAGGTCAGGACGGAGTGCCCGGCCGCCAGGAATTCCTGGACGATCAGGTCATAGGGAGCCTCACTCAGGGCCGTTTGCCTGGTAGATGCAAAGGTCAATAGCAAAGCCGGGTTTGGATTGGCTTTCGTATCCGGGGGTGTCATGAGACTGCAGGTCAGCTCGTGGTTTCCGGCTTTTAGTGCAAATTCAATCATACCGCTCGATCTCTTTGCTTTGTCAGGCGAATGGTACGAAATGCCTCAATGGATCAGAGCTTAGCAGTTCAAGGTGCAATATTAATAAAGGTATATGAATAAAAAATTTAGGAAAAGACTAGGGGAAAGATGTAAAAAGGATCCGCATATATTTTAAAAGCTACCAGATAACTTATGGGTCAATTATATCATAGATTCAGCCCCTGTCAAGAACTTTATATGCCGCACACATCGGGCGATTGACATCTGATTTTTCATATCATATAATCGAAATATAGTAGCCAATCTATTTTCCCGCTCAGGATCTCAAAATCCCGCTGACTTGAAACGAGAATCGTGACATCTATGGAAACACTTACCAGAGAGCAGATAGTAATGGCGTTCCGAGCCTTAGGATTACAGGCCGGCGATATGGTCTTTGTCCACAGTTCCCTCAGCAGTATCGGCCGCGTCCACGGCGGCGCGGAAACGGTGGTCGATGCTTTTCTCGATGTGCTGGGACCTGGCGGGACTTTGGTGGTACCCACCTTTGTCTTTTCCCAAAATAAGACCCCCAATTCCATTTTCGACCCACAGCATGACCCTTCGGAAATGGGCCAGATCACTGAGGCTACTCGCACCAGACCCGGCGCACGCCGCAGCCATCACCAGATTCATTCGGTAGGGGCCTTGGGTCCATCCGCCGAGGAGATCACGTCACACCATGGTCCATCGGCCTGGGCTGCCGACGGACCCTTCTGGAAGATCTATGAGCTGGATATGAAGATTATGCTGTTAGGTGTGCCGTATTTGCGCTGTACCTACATACATATGCTGGAGCAACTGGTACAGGTGCGTTACCGCTGGTGGCGCGAGGTGCAAGGGCGCATTCGTTACCCTGATGGCACGGAAGGCCCGCTGTTGACGCGGGTGTTGTACCCTTATCCGGATTTCCCCGGCAACGATTTCAATAAGCTGGGATCTCTGCTGGAAAGCCTGGGATTGGTGCGGGTAGGGCCGGTCGGAAACGCGGTGACCCGCATTTTTAGCGCCAAGGCAGCGTTGCAGGCAGGACTGGAGGCATATCGGCAAGATGCCGATCTATTCCTGAGGAGCAACGGGCAGATCACCGAACTGCAGCACGGGCTGATGGTCGGGGAGCTGAACAATGAGAAGACGGTGTATGACCCAACCCTGATGTACCCCAAAACTGCCAAAGAGGCTTAAACCCAGGCGGACACCGGATTAAATACAAGCGCTGCTTGACACCACATCTTCCCATTTCTTGGTTTGAAATGCGTAGGGGCACCCCTGCGTGGGTGCCCCTACTGTCCGGGCGGCCACATAGGGCCGCCCCATACGCATCAACTTAAGGAATAGACAAAAGGAAGCTAATTTGGCATGATATAGGTGTGAACGCAATTCCATACCAAAGGAGCTTCCCATGGACAGTATACCACAAGTGGCGGCCGCAATCCATACGATCCTGACCACGGTA
>SHYO01000131.1 GCA_009692745.1 Chloroflexota bacterium | reverse complement strand
CGTCTTGAGCCGCGCGCGGTGCGCCAGCGCCCGAGACCCTACCCGCCGTTGAAAGGATCGCGCCAGGCTGCCCGGCAGGCTCTCCTCAAACAACTAATGGAACCTACCAAATCTTAGTGCCATTAACCATCCTGGTCGCATGTGCGCCCAATGCGAGCGAGACGCTCGCGCTCCCAGGACGGTTCTACAGTGCGACATCCAATTTAGATGCGATTGCCCTGGTAGACCCTACGGCTGCAAAATATGTACCGCTTGGGGCTTAGTCCTCTGACGCCGGTGGAGCATGGTAGAGGTAGAAGCCCTGTTCCTGCAGCAGATGGGCAAAATAATCGCAGACATCGGCCAGGGGGCAGTTCAGGCAGTCGGGATGGCGGGCAGTGCAAATGCGCCGGCCGTGGCGGATGAGATTCAAATGGAAAGGCAGAAAAAGTTCCGGGGGTAAGTTTTGTTCCAGCAGCTCATGCGCCTGCTCGCGGGAGGTCCGCGCCGGCGCCAGGCCCAGCCGCAGAGTTACCCGGTGGACATGGGTGTCTACGGGAAAGGCTGGCATCCCCAGGCTGAAGAGCAGCACAATCGCGGCCGTCTTAGGTCCGATGCCTTTCAGGCCCGTCAGCCACCGCTTGGCCTGGTCTACCGGTAACTCGCGCAGAAAGTCCAACTCCAGATCGCCACGCCTGCGTGTGATCTCGTGCAGCGCGTTCCGGATGTACTGGGCCTTCATTTTAGACAGGCCACTCACTTGAATGGCTGCCGCAATATCCTCCACCGGTGCATCACGCACCGCTTCCCAGGTGGGAAAGCGCTGCCGCAGCTCAGAGTAGGCCCGGTCGCTCAGGGTATCGTTGGTGTTCTGGCTAAGGATCGTGCCCACCAGGGTGGATATAGGGTCGTCCGGTTCAAATTGGGGCAGCGGCCCATAGAAAGCAAGCAGGCGGCGGTTGACTTCTAAAGCCTTGTCTTGTATCTGCATCGGTGACTCATAATCATTATCTTGCCATCCAAAGCAGGTCAACTAATGACAGGGTCATTCTATCCCACTTTGAATTTACTCTGTTGCATGGGTAGTAGTGAAAGGAGTAATAGTAGCCAGGTCTTTTTCCTCAGTTTGTTGGGCTAGGTACAAATCCCAACGTAGCTGCAAATTCAGCCAAAAACTGGCAGGCATACCCAGGTACTTTTCCAACCGCAAGGCTGTGCCTGGTGTAATCCCGCGTTTACCATTAATTATCTCATTAACTCTTTGATACGAAACATGAATGGCCTCGGCCAATCCTCTTTGAGTGAGGCTCATTGGTTTGAGAAATTCTTCTAATAACATCTCTCCAGGGTGCGTCGGGGGTCGATGTGTTGGTACACGTATCATGATTTCCTCGATTTCACTCATCTGCCGTTTAGTGATAATCTACAATTTCAATCTCGTCCGGTTCAATATCCGCCCACACAAAACAGATACGATATTGTTGATTGATGCGGATGCTATATTGGCCTTCCCGATTACCGGTTAACGGTTCAAGTTGATTTCCCGGGGGTATTCGTAATTGATCCAGACCATTGACTGAATCTAACTGATCGAGTTTCCGGGTCGCTACTTTCCATAGATGCCGCGGGCAGGTCCGTCGAGCGGCTTTGGTATTCCTGCCATTAAAGATATCCTCAGTTCCCGGATCTTTGAATGAGCGGATCATAATACCATGATAGCACGGAATCCATGCTATGACAAGTCGACAAGAGGAATGGTGTAGTGTTCGATTCGCGAATTCAAAAGTGAGCACTTTTTGATCTTGAAAATGAGTAGCGGCAGAGCTTATAGTAGTGTAGTTCTTTGAGCCACTCCTGGACCATAAGAAAACTAGCAGGCAGGGAAGCCAGCAGTTCTGCGGTCTGGAGGTATTATCCCCTGTCGATGATGCATTGAACTCATATTTTCAAAGAGGAAGGGAAAAAATGAAAAGCATGTCTTTTGAACGCTTTGCAGGTTGGTGCGCGATCCTGGCGGGAATTACCATTTTCCTGTACGCTGTAGCTTTCGTCGTGCTGCGCAATATGACCCTGTATTCTTTGCTATTGCTGCTCAACGGTTTGTTGACGACGGCAATAATGACAGCCCTCTACCTCCGATTGCGGGAAACGGATGGCGCCTTTGCGCTGTGGGCCATCCTGCTGGGCTTTGCCGGAGCGGTGGGGGCGGCGGTCCACGGCGGCTATGATTTGGCGAACGCGATCAACCCACCGGCCACCCCCATAGGGGATTTTCCCAGCCAGATCGATCCGCGCGGCTTACTGACTTTCGGCGTGGCCGGCATCGGTATGTTCCTGATCTCCTGGCTGATGGTGCAAAACGCCCAGTTCCCCAGAAACCTGGGCATGCTGGGTTACCTGTTCGCCGTGTTGCTGGTGATCATTTACCTGGCGCGCCTGACTATCCTGGACCCAGCCAACCCCGTCCTGCTGATACCAGTGCTGCTGTCCGGCTTCATTGTCAATCCCCTGTGGAACATCTGGCTAGGCATGGTACTGATGCGCGGACAAGGGGCAACAAGCAGCGCCAGGATGACTGAAACCACGAGGTGAGTGATGAGTGATTTCAACGACCACCTTAGTGCCTAGTCCTTCGCCAGCGATTACCTGACCGACTGTCCATGAGTATGATTCTAGGCTCGCTGATCATTGGCGGGGGGTATGTGTTGGGATCAATAATCCGGTTAAATGGGGAGCAGCATAAGTAATGAAGGTTGTAGTCAACCTCCCCAGGCGACCAGCGCCAGACACAGCCAGCCGGCAATAAGTGCCAGACCACCGAAGGGGGTGATTGCGCCGAGCCATTTACGCCCCGAAGAGAGCAGCACATAGAGGCTGCCGGAAAAGAGCAGGGTGCCTACCACAAAAAGCCAGCCCGCGAGGGAGGGCAATCCAGAGCCGGGCCAGCGGGTGATGGCCCAGGCAGCGGCGATGAGCGCAAAGGCGTGGTATATTTGGTAGCGAACGCCGGTCTCGAAAGTGTCGAGAGCGGCGGCGGCCAGACGGGATTTGAGGGCATGGGCGCCGAAGGCGCCGAGGGCCACGGCGATGGCGCCGGAGAGACTGCCAAGAGCGAAGAATAATTGATCCAACTGTGTTCTCCTTGCGAGAGAAAGCCGAACCTATCTTGAGGTTCGGCTTCCCTTCGTTGATCTTTGCGTGTCAAAGAACAACTACATCTGCCCACCTGAGTCCGGCTGCCTACATCATGTTAACGGCTTCAAAAACTGAGAGAGCGGAGCCGCCTTGTAACGCCGGGCAAGCTTTGGCCATCCCCACAGCCTCATCGAGGGATCCGGCCTGGAGGATAATGTAGCCGGTAACCTTGCCTCCCATTGGATCATCACTTACGGTTCCATTACTCGCGATGTTTTTGGCAACCGGCGAAAGAGGATTGCCGGGATCCACAACGGCGCTCCCAAGCTTTTCATACCAGGCGCCCCACGCTTTCATTACTTCGGCGGTCTCAGCTTCCGTCTCAGGCATAGTCCCACCGGTGGCCAACAAAACGTATTTTGTCATAGCTTATCTCCCTGTCATAATTGATTAATCCACCCGCATCATTATATCATACAAATCTGACCTGGATAGTAAAACTTGCTTTAACTTTTCACTGGCGCTTTACCTCCTATTTGGCCGGCAGCGATAGGGCGAAATCCACCCCTTGTTGAACCCAATACATGAGATCCTTATCCGACTCATATCCTGCCGGATTGACGTAAATCCAACCTTTCATCGGGCGACCTGTGAAATCCATAATGCGGGTATGAGGATGGGTCAGGGCATCATCAAAACGATCCGGGCCGACTCGCACGACCAAATCCGCCTTGGTCAAACCGCAAGCGAAATTGCCCCGCAGCATGAAGGATAATCCGCCAAACATTTTCTGTTCGACTACGGACTCATACTCTGCCAGAATCTCTCGAATTCGTTGCGCTGAACCTTCGTCATGGGCCATGTGTGATTTCTCCTTGAAAAATCAACCGACCGGTGATTGGTCTCCGCGGGTCAATCACTCTGGGCTTTGATATGTATTGTACTTGTTTTTACCAATGCTGTCAAATTGATTAGATCTAATGTTCTATTTTATGCACTAATTCACATTTTCCGGCGCCCAGACAACTACATCGAGCCGGCGGGCATAGTGAAGAAGTGGAGGGATATCGGGGAGCCGGATGGCATGAGCAGCGGCCATCGTGTTGGTTTCGATATCCGCCTCGGCGGGTTGTAAGGGCCAGGGAGGGTGGTGGATTTCCCCGCGATGGATATGGCCGCGAGAATCGACAGTGTAGAGGCAGTACCGTTCGGTCAGCCAATGGTCCAGCGTACCGGGGATGGAGCGAAAGACGTCGCCTACCGACCGGTAACTCGCGACAAATTCGGCTGCAGGAGCGCCGCGATGGATGCGGCGGCTAAAGTAGTGGATGGCATGGCCGGCGTCGACCAGGCGCATACGAGCATGAAAGTAAGGCAGTTGAAAGGTCAGGCGTGCAAGAGAGACGGCTACAGCATTGCCGGCATCCAGGCTGAAGAAGTAGACGCCCGGCCGGTCGCCGATGTTAACGTAGGTACGGACGTTGAGCTCAGGGAAGGCAGAAAGCCAGGGTACAGGAGGGGTCCAGCGAGGCACCACACCGGTCATGCGGAAGGGAACTACGCCGACCCAGGCAGAACCATCATAGGTATCGAGGGGCAACTGGGCGGGAACCAGGGGCCGCAGTTGCTCAACGGGCACCGGCCAGTGGGCAAACAATAGATCGTGCCAGGATTGTCTCATAATCCATCGGCGGGTAGGAAGGGGCCAGGGGCGATGGTAAATTTGGGAAGTCATTGGCCTTGGCATGGGAACTATGCAATAAAGTATCCACAGATTTCGCAGATTAAGGGATAGAAGATATCAAAAAGCTTCTGGGAAGGCAATCGGTCTCAATCATCTAAAATATTTTCGGGCAGATCTGAAGGCAGGGGGGCAGGGCGAGTAACGGTACTTTGTAGATCAACCTGGCGCCCCTCGCGAGCGGCATCGTGGATAGCGTGCATGATATCCAGGACATGATAAGCAAGATCCCCGTTAGCGCGATGCGGCCGGCCGGATCGGAGAGCATAGGCCATATCGGCAACGCCGATGCCACGGCTATTTTCGATATGCCCATGGCTTAGCGGAATGTCGCGCCACTCTTTCGTATCAGGACGCCAGACGCGAATCGGGCCACGGAAGCCGTTGGGATCAGGCACGCTCAAGGTGCCCTCGGTGCCGTAGATTTCGATACGGGGCAATTCCCCCGCCCAGACATCGAAGGTTGTGGTGATGTTGCCGATGGCGCCGTTGGCGAATTCCAGCAGACCGGTAACATGCGTGGGCACCCGGACTTGAATTTTGGCACCGGAGAGCGGTTGGCTGGTAATCATCCGCTCCGGGAAGGTGATCCGGGCCATACCGGTGACACGGCGGACGGGACCGATCAAAACGGCCAGCGCAGTCAGGTAATAGGGGCCCATATCAAACATGGGGCCGCCACCGGGTTGGTAGTAAAAGTCGGGAGCAGGGTGCCAGCCTTCATGGCCATGACTGATCATGGCGGCGAAAGCGCCTATGGGTTCGCCGATTAAACCGTCATCGAGGACCTTGCGGCAGGTCTGCAAGCCCCCACCCAGGAAGGTATCCGGAGCACAGCCTACGAGCAAATTACGGGCTTGCGCCAACTCCAGAATGCGGCGCCCCTCTTCCCTGGTGATCGTCAGGGGCTTCTCGTTATACACAGACTTGCCGGCTACCAGGGCAGCGAGGGCCACTGCAGCATGAGCAGCGGGGATGGTCAGGTTGAGGACGATCTGGATATGCGGATCGGCAAGCAGCTCCTCGACGGTACAGGCTTTGGGGATATTGAATTCGGCAGCCCTGGCTTGGGCGCGCTCCAAGAGCAGGTCAGCACAAGCGGCAACTTCCAAAATCTCGAAAGTCTGTAGGACAGTAAAATAGGTCTTACTAATAACACCACACCCGATAACGCCGACTTTTATTTTGGAGTTGATCATGGGATAACCTTTCTATTAGCGGCTGGCCCATAACATGCCACGGTTCACGATTTCGCGGGCCTCAGGCACCTCCAGGTCTTTAGCAGCATGGCCCAGGGAGCAGTAGAACACCCGGCCCTGGCCCCATTGTCGTTTCCAGACGACAGGCATAACCGTGCCTTCGATCCAGGGGGCGGTTTGGCCCCCAAACCGGGTGGTTGCCAGGACTTTATTAGAAGGGTCGACGTGCATATAGTATTGCTCGGAATGCATCTTGAAATCCGGCAATCCGGCGGTAATCGGATCGTCATGGTCGATAATGTTGACTTCATAATCGGTGATGTTGCCTGGATGGGCTACCCATTGGCCGCCCACCATAAACTGATATTCCGTGTTGTTGCGGAAGGCGTCCGCCATACCGCCATGCCAACCGGCAATGCCCACACCGCTTTTGACCGCCTCCAATAGGCCTTTTTCCTGTTCCTTGGTAATTGTCCCCATGGTCCAGATCGGGACTACCAGACTTAGAGCAGACATCTTCTCTTTGTCCAGGTAGACATCAAGGGTGTTATATATCTCAACCTGGTACCCCTGGGCTTCCAGGTAAGGCGCAAAAATATCTACGCATTGCTTGGGCTGATGCCCTTCCCAGCCCCCCCAAACGAATAAAGCTGATTTCATATATTCCTCCATGAACAGCATACGGCAAAAAGCCCCCCACAGGATCGGTTCCTATCGGAACACCAGACCCTGGGGAGGCCTCATTTAGAGCCAGAGATACAAATGCATCGTCCCTGCTAACATCCCGTGCCGGCCACACTCCCATACTTGCCTGTGTTGTTCGGCAAAGGCCTAGTGAAAGTTACTGCACCTGGCGCGGGCGCGCTTCCATAGTGATCGTCACCGTGGTCTGTTGGCCGTTGCGCCACAACTTTAACTGAACTTGCTTGCTGGGAGATGTGTTCAAACTAACATAGGTCAGTAGATCATCAAAAGAATTTACAGGTTGATTGTCGATTTGGATAATAATATCGCCGCCGTTCGGTACCGGACGATTATCAACCGTAGCCTGGCCACTGGAGCCTTTCAACCCGCCTTTGGCAGCCGGACCACCAGCTACAATGGCATCGATATAGGCACCGCGGGTGGTTTGGGGCAGATTGTTGGCCTGAGCCAGATCGAAGTTCATCGAAGTGCCCTGCAGGCCAAGCCAGGCCCAATCATGCTGACCCTTAGTAATCAGGTCAGGGGCTACCAATTTAACAATGTTCGACGGGATGGCAAAACCAACGCCAGAATTGGCCCGAGCCGTATCGGAGCGAATCTGAGCATTGACACCAACAACCCGCCCATCCAGGTCAACCAACGGGCCACCGGAGTTGCCAGGGTTGATCGGCGCGTCGGTCTGGATTACTAGAGGTATGGAGAACTGGGAAAGACCGGAAGGGATTGTACGGCCCACAGCGCTGATGATACCAAAAGTCATACTCCCGGCATAGGCAAAGGGGTTGCCAATTGCAACCACCTTCTGCCCGGGTTTGACCTGGGAGGAATCACCCATAGCGACCGGCACGAGGGAATCGGCAGGTACGCCATTAACTTTAATCACGGCCAGGTCGCTATCGGGATCTACACCCATAACTTTAGCGTTTACCTGATACCCATCGGCGAACGTGACACGGATCTGTTGGGCGCCATCGACCACGTGGTTATTGGTGACAATATGCCCTTCTTTGCTGATCACAAAGCCGGACGCGCTGGCAGGCTGTAGACTATCCTGGCCGCCAAGCCCAGCGCCGGAGATAAGCACATCAATATTCACTACCGAAGGATTCACCTTTTGATACAAGCGCTGCAGAACCTGCTCTTCAGGAGAGATAGCCGCCGGAGAGACTGCCGGGAAGGGTGTAGGAGCAGTCTTGGGCCGCTCATCCTGGGAAACTTTTAAGCTACTGTCAATAGAGGGAGCCCCGCTTGTGGGTTGGATAATAACGACGCTGCTGCGTGGGCTGGGCCGGGCTGGTGATGTAGCCTGCGCCGGGGGGCGCGCCACGGTTGAGGTAGCGGCCTGTCCGGCACCGGGAGTAGGGTTGGCAGGGCTGCTGGCTGCCGGAATTGGTGTAGCGACTTCCTGAGCACGAGTCGGGGTTCGCTGGATCAGTGCGGTGGCTATCTGCTGGGGCACACCAATCGTCGGTTGTTGGCCAGCGCCCGAAGTTTGTTGCAACATGGGAATCAAACGAGGTAAGAGGGCCGCTGCTAATCCCGCGCTACATATAAATATTACCAGGATACCGGCGCATCCAAGGACAATCCAACGCCCCGCATTAGAAGGTCGAGGGGTCTCCTCTGGCATGTAAGACATAGGCTAAATTATCTCCTCCCCTAATAAAACTAATGATGACAAAATACCGGCAGTGACCTCAAACAGTGATTTACAAATACGCATGAATTCTTCCATCTGTAGTGCAAAGATCCAATTATTATGGGGCCAAGTATAAGACCAACATAACTAAAAGGCAAACGGCAAGGCTGCTATTGTACCAGTTGCCTAGTGACGATAGTTTTGGTATAATCCGTTCGCAAAGCCCCTCACAGGGAGGAAACGGCCTCAGCAGAGCAGCTTTGCCTAGCGAGAGGCCCTTTTTTTATGTGTAAAAGAGTGTTTTTGCCGGGGTTAAATTGTGATTATCGAAAAAATTTATCCCTTACCGCTTCTCTACCATATTTAGGTATTGTGGCGCGCCGCTCTTGAGCACAAGATTTTCTAAGCGAACTCTTATCCTGATACCAGAACAGGTGAGATGAGTTCGCGTCGTGGGGGTTTTGCTCCAATACCTATTTCCGATCCCAGTGAATGAAGGAAAGGGCAAAATGAGCGTTACCATAATTAGCGGCGGTTTTTGGGGAGATGAAGGCAAAGGCAAAGTGGTGGCTTACCTCGCCTACCATGACCAGGTAGCCATTGCCGCCAGGGCAGGTGTAGGGCCAAATGCCGGACACACCATCGAATGGCAAGGCGAGAGAGTTGTGATGCGCCAGGTTCCTTGTGGCTTTGTGGCGCCTGAGGCACGGCTGCTGATCGGCGCCGGGGTACTGGTTGACCCAAGAGTAACCCTGGCAGAAGTAGAGCGTCTACATATTGGGTCGCGCATGGGTATTGATCCCCAATGTACAGTAATTCTTCCTGAACACATTCAGATAGATCGCAACTCGTCACATCTGCGAGAAGAGGTGGGCACGACAGGTACCGGTTGTGGCCCGGCAAATGAGGCCCGGGTCAGGCGAGATACGCTGCTGGCCAAAGATGTGGCGGAACTCAAGCCTTTCCTCTCAGACGTTGCCCTGGAAATAAACCAGGCGATTAAGGCCGGGAAGAATGTGTTGATCGAAGGATCTCAGGGCTTCGGGCTTTCCCTGTATCATGGTACATTCCCCTATGTAACTAGCAAGGATACAACGGCCTCGGCCTTTTGTATGGATGTGGGCATCGGCCCAACGCGGGTTACCGATGTAATGCTGGTCTTTAAGGCGTATGTTTCGCGAGTGGGTGGTGGTCCCTTCGCCACGGAATTGCCGTTAGAAGAGGTAGAGCGCCGGGGATGGTCAGAATTCGGCGCGGTTACCGGCCGCAGGCGGCGCATCGGGGAGTTCGATTACCAGATTGCGCGCCGTTCGACCATGATTAATGGGGCCACAGGCATCTGTATCACTTGCCTGGATCGCCGATACGCAGAGGCCTTTGGCGCGCAGCGCCTGGAAGATCTTCCCAGTGAAGCGCGGGAATTCATAGAGAAGGTGGAGCAGGAGACGGAAGTACCTGTCACCCTCATCTCGACCGGGCCACAGTACGAACATATCATTGATCTGCGAGGGAATTAGATCATGCCGGAGATAAGCCTGCGAGGATCTACCGCTCATGGACCGGCCAGACAGAGTGACCGGCTGGCCGGAATGTTTGAGAGCTTCCGGCGCCGAGGCCGGAAGGCTTTGATGCCGTATATGACGACCGGCTATCCTAAGCTTGACTCCCTGGAACAGTTCGTACCGGCAGCGGCTGAGGCCGGTGCGGATATGTTTGAACTGGGCATACCGTTCTCAGATCCCCTGGCCGACGGCGCTACCATCCAACACGCAACCCAGGTAGCACTGGAGAACGGTGTGACCGTACCTTATTGTCTTGAGAGTGCCCGAAGATTGCGGCAACGCCACGGGGTAACGGCTCCCTTCGTGTTTATGGGATACTTCAATCCCATTTTGCAGTATGGGTTAGAAAGATTTGCCGGAGATGCCATAGCTGCGGGTGTTGACGGTCTGATAGTCCCTGATTTGCCGCCGGAGGAATCTGAAGAGCTGTATAACGCCTGTAATTCCGCCGGGTTGAACTTGATTTTCATGCTGGCTCCCACGAGCACCTCGGAACGGGTGAAACTGGCTTGCCAATTAGGTAGCGGATTTCTTTACCTGGTTTCTTTAACGGGTGTCACAGGAGCCCGTACTACCTTGCCTGAAACCCTGGAAAGTTTCGTGGCCCGCGTGCGCCAGGAAACCAGCCTGCCGTTAGCAGTGGGCTTCGGTATCAGTTCCGGCGCCCTGGCTCAGCGCGTGGCGACCATAGCGGACGGGGTGATTGTGGGCAGTGCCGTGGTGCAGCGTACCAGCAGCGGCAATGTTGAGACTGTCGTGGCATTTATTCAGGAATTGCGCCGGGGTATAGACCAAGCCGGCAGCCCAGCTTCCTGAGCCTATCTAGCTCAGGAAGCTTATTGTATAAACACACCTGAACCTTTGGCCCAGCAACCTGAGTTTCACAAGGTACATCATAACCTGGATACTCGCAGACAGGACGGCATCCGGCGGCGCGGATACCTGTACCTAAGCATATGCCTGATTCCTCTCATACTGTTGGGAAGCATCTACCTGGCATCATGGGTCTCCCGAGCCGGCAATCCGCCGCTGCGATTGCCTATTGAGGTTTCAGGCGTCAAAGCAATCGATCCTCACAACCTGCATATAGGCCCAGCAGAAGCGGGGGGCTGGCCCTTCTTTGCACTGCTTGCGAGAACTCTTTCCCGTGCCCCCAACCCAGCGGGGCAGATGGGGGCGTTCTCTCTGCCACTGCCTCCTAGCCCATCCAACTTCGGGCGGAATATACCAGTAGGTCACGATCCAACTACAGCGCCTCAAAATGAACCGTTTATCGCCATCAATCCTACTAATCCTAACAATCTATTGATTGGGGCAAACGATTATCGCGAGGGAGATGCGCGCCCCGGATATTATGTTTCCAGGGATGCTGGACAAAGCTGGCAGGATGGGCTATTGCCGGGATTCCCACCGGCCTCACTTCTAGCGGGGGGTGATCCCGTGGTAGCATATGACCACAGCGGGACTGCCTATTACGCAGCTATTAATTTCTCCAGAAGCCTCTGTAACGCCGGAGGCATTTCGCTTTCGCGATCCGCCGATGGCGGTTCCACATGGGATTCTCCCGCCTGGGTAGTATCAAACACCACCACTACATTCCAGGATAAAGTGTGGCTGGCAGCAGATGCGCATGAAAGTTCGGGGGGAAAAGGGCAGATCTACCTGACCTGGGTTGAGTATCAGTATGCCGGCGACTGCAATGGCTCAATACTGCGGACTACGGTAAAGTTTGCCGGGTCTGAGGACAAGGGGAAGAGCTTCGAAAATTCACGGTCCCTTTCAGGTGCGGAGAGCGCCTATCCCCAGGCCACAGCTATGACTGTAGGCCCAGACGGAGAGATTTACGTCATATGGGCAGCCCAGAATCCGACCTCAGGTGGCAGCAGATTAGTGCTCGCCCGCTCTACGAACGGCGGCGTGTCCTTCTTGCCTAATGAGATAATTCGGGAGATCAACCCATTACCGTCTACCTTGCCCGGCAGTAGTTTCCGGGTAAATTCCTTTCCAGCGCTGGCGAGTGACCCGGTGAGCGGAACCCTATACCTAGTATGGGCAGATTATGCCCAGGGAGACAGCGATATTATGCTGCTGCGCAGCCCGGATCACGGCGATACTTGGGAAGGGCCGGTCCGGGTTAACGACGATCCCAACGGCAACGGGAAAGACCAGTTCTTCCCGGCGATCGCCGTGGGTCCCGACCAACAGGTTCATATAAGCTGGTACGACCGGCGAGATGACCCGGCTAATTACCTGTACGGCGTTTATGCCACGCAGCTTGATCCAGCAAATCTCACCCCCTCACGCAATGGGCGGGTTTCCAGCCTCCTTTCCGATCCTAGTTACCAATTTGCCGGTACTTTTATCGGTGATTACAGCGGGATTGCAGCTTCAAGCAGTGGGGTTTTTCCCGCCTGGACAGATGTCAGGCCGACAGGTTATAACGATCTAAACCAGGATATCTACACAGCCCTACCCGTGCGAGACTATGAAACAGTTATTTCCCCGTTAACCGCAACGATATCCCTCCAACCTGGACGGCAGGAAACACAAACGTTGTGGCTGCAGAATGTGGGACTATTGACGGAAACGTATACCATCCGCATTGCGCCCTTCCGCACAATCGAATTGCTGGAGCTGCCCGGACACGCCTCAACCCCCATCACCATGGGATTACAGACGCCCCAAAACGCCTCAGAGGGATCGCATATCAGCCAAACGGTAACAATTCTGCCGGCTTCGGAGGGTAGTCAATTACTGACAGCCAGCATTTTGGGAGTGGCGGCCTTCGGCCCCCCAGGATGGGTCGTTAATCGCGCAGACACTACACTCTCACCCTTCGATCCGCTAACAGGGGCCAGGTTTGCTGCTATTCAGGGAGCATTTGCGCCATCGGATATCACCTTGACCAGGGATGGGCAGCGGGGCTACGTTTCTAACCGGAAAGATGGAGGTATCTGGGTGCTAGATACGCTGAGGCACGCCTACGTGGATCAGTTGCCTACCCCCAATAACCGGGTAGCTGCGCAATTGTTACTCAGCGTAGATGAGAGCAATTTGTATATGGTGCTTCCTGGATATGGTGTAGGAAGCGTGCACCTCGCCACGGGCAGCACAACCAGCGTACCATTGCCTGGCGCCTGGTCGATAGCACAACAAGCCGGGAGCGGTTACCTATGGGTCTCGGCAGGGGCTGCCGCAGAAATCCACCTGGTAGATATGACCGGGGAACGACGTGTGCAGAGCCGGCAAGTAGGAATCTCGAGCTTAATGGGAATTGCAGCCACACTGGACGGACGATTCGTCTACGGGGTGAGCGGGAATGGGATCCTGGTAGAAGTTGACCAAAGAAGCCTGGAGGTGCGCCAGATCCCTGGCAATTTGCCCTCGGGCTACAGCCTGGCGCTGCGCCCAGGCAGCGACGAGATTTATGTGACCAGTGGGCCTACAGGCAATATAGTGGGTATTTTCAACCGCCAGGGACAGATTGATACGATCCAAGTAGGCGCAGGGCCTAAGTTCGTAGTGTTTTCACAGGACGGAACCTGGGCATATACCAGTAATAGTATCGAGAATAGTGTAACTAAAATCCTGGCGCCATCACGCACAGTGTACAACACGATAGAAGTCGACAGGGGCCCCCACGGATTGGCAATCCCGAGCCGGGCGCGGATTTATCTGCCGTGGAGTGGGCGGTAGATGAAACTAACCGCTAATGAACAGACCTTTGGGAATAATTGCCTCGTCACATATGATATTCCCAAAGGTCTGTTCCCTGAGCAATCCTATATCATGGTAAGAGAGCGCGCCAGACTTCTTTACGCGTTGCTGTAGGTTACTCGACTGTTGTGTTTTGGCAGGTGACAGGTGTGAAGTCATGTAGCTATGGCTACCCTATGCTTGGCAAATAGAAACGCAAATACCTGTTCCGGTTTCTGACCTTGCAAGAGTCGTTCATGGGCAGAGAGGATCAAAGCCTGAATGA
>SHYO01000130.1 GCA_009692745.1 Chloroflexota bacterium | reverse complement strand
TGTGGTTTTTAAGTCTGAATCGGGCATTTATAGCCCGTTCAAAAATGCTATTTTGAGGCCCAATCATCACCTTATGCAAATCTAAACACTACATATTGTGGTGAAAGTATTTAATCAATCCCATATGTAGTGGCTGAGTAGTTACCATAACATTTAATAAATAACAAGGAGTAATCTTAAAGTTTTTAATAGATATTGGAAATTAGATGAAAAAGCAATAATAATTGGTAAAGAAAAGGAATTTATGTATAGGGAGATTTAACGCTGAGGAGAAGCAACTTAGGGATTCGAGTGCAGCAGAGCGCTAACTTCTTCATCGGAGACCTGGTCGAAGTTCTCGTAGAATCGTCCTACGGCTACAAAGGGTTCTTCGGCGACCAGGCAGATGGTTTCGTCGGCGATTTCGCGGATCTCCTCGATGGTGAGGGGTGGGCCCACGGGGATAGCGGCGATGAGCTTAATAGGGTGACTTTCGCGCAGCACCCGTAAAGAGGCTTTCATGGTGGCGCCGGTAGCCACACCATCATCCACCACGATGATGATCTTGTGCTCCAGATCTACAGGCGCATGTTCCCGGTGGTAGAGGGCGAGCTGGTGTTGGATGCGGTCGCGGGCTTCGCGAATCGTATCCAGGATATAATCCTGCGGCACATGCAATATGCGCACCGACTCCTCATCCAGGATGACCATGCCATTCCCGGCAACGGCGCCTAAGGCAAATTCAGCATTTTCAGGAGCGCCAATTTTGCGCGCCATAAAGACATCGAGGGGCAGATGCAATAGCGCGGCCACGCGCGCCGCTACCTCGACGCCACCGCGAGGAATCCCCAGCACAACCCCATTGGCAATATCTTGGTAGGCGGAGAGTTGGGCGGCTAACTGCTCACCGGCGCTAGACCGATTGGTGAATTTCACGGTAACCTCCCTCCAGAGGGAATTGGGCCACGACGGTGTAGAGTGCTCCGCCAGGCTTCAGTTCACTGCGCATCAGGTAGACAACGGCAATGGAGATGGGCGGCGTGGCAGGAACGCTGACTTTTTTGATCGCCTCGCCCAGGGCGCGCTTTTCAGGCGCCCTCAACTGATTGACACGCCCCAGGGTTATGTGGGGCTGGAAAGGGCGCTGCTCCGGGGCAAACCCCAAAGCTACCAGGGCGTACTCCGTAACCTGCTGCAGGGTCTGCAAAGCCCGCAAGCCAGGATCTCCCCCCAGGCCCACCCAAACTACGCGGGGATTGGCGAGTGAGGGGAAGCAGCCGGCCCCCTGCAACACCAACCGGAAAGCCGGTAAATCCCTGGTAGCGGCAGCTATTTGAGCCTGGATCAGCGGGGTAGCCTCCCGTGAGACTTCACCCAGGAACTTAAGCGTCACATGGAGGTGCTCCAGATTGGCCCAGGAGACACCGCGAGAGGCCCCGCCCATCCCCTGGCGTAGGGTAGCTGCGACGGTGGACAGGCTGGCCAGCGCTGCCGGGGAAAGCTTGACGGCGACAAATAAACGCCAGGTGCTGGTAGGGGCTGGATCACTGGGGTGCATAGGACCAATATCGCTCCGCAGAGAAGGGGTGGTGAGCAGCAGGATCTGATGGACCGATGGATTGGGTATAGCGCTCTACGCGCGAAACCATCTGCCGGTGAGCGGCGGCGACGAAAGCGCTCCAGGTGGCCGGATCTTGCATGGCAGCCAGTTCCCGCGCCTGGTCGCCGAAGAGATGGACTACCTGGGTCTGGTAGCCTGCCATGGCCTGCAGCCTGGCAGCCACATCGATAGGCGCCACCTCAGGCTGCCAATGACTGGGGCCAATTTCCGCCTGGGCCGCAGCCAAAGCCCCCGCTTCTTCAATATAGGGATATTCCTCGTAGAAACGCAGGGCGCGCCCGTCGCTGCCGGGCAGGCCGGTAGTCAGCAGCCAGCGGGCGGCATCCCGGGCCAGCAGGTGATCGACATGGTGGCCGGCGCCCAGCGGCATAAAAAGGGTGGAGTGCGGGTGTTGGCGCCAGAAAGCCGCCAGGCGCTCCCCTATTTGCCCCGCCAAGATCCGATCGGCGGGATGCAGTGGACCGAAGATAGCATCCCGGTCCGGGTAGAGCCAGTGGCCGTGCTCATGGCGATAGACGGCGTCCAGGTAATCCCAATTCATCACGCGAGCGCCCAGCCCCTCGATGACGGCCCGATCTTCGGCGATACGTTGGGCCACGGCATCGGTAGGATCGCCATACACCGTGTGCAACTCGGCAGCGAAGGCCGACAGGTGGCTGTAGTCGGGAGCGCCGGCACAGATATTGATGACGCAAACCTGGGCGCCGGCAGCAACTTCGCGCACGATACGCCCAGCACAGGAGAGGATAGCGTCATCCAGGTGCGGTGAGATGTAGATACTCTCTAAACCGGTGGTCATACGGCCTCGTCGTGTTGGTAGTAATATAACTTTACCACGAGGACGCTCGGGGAGCAAGATGACATGGTGACAGGGTGACAAGGTGAGAGGGTGACCAAAAACCCTCACCTTATCACCCCTTCACCCCCTCATCTTTTGACGCTCAGGGGCTTTACCTTTATAATCCGTCCCCGTGTCTACGTTGCGACGATCTTCGTTCTGGGCCGGGGTGGGGCTGACTTTGGCAGCGGCGTTGTTGCGCTTTCCGGGGTTGGGCGAATGGCCGCCAGGTCTATACCACGATGAGGCCTTCAACGGGCTGGATGCTCTCTCGGTCCTGCAAGGCAATTTTCCTCTCTATTTTAACGCCAATAATGGGCGGGAGCCGCTCTTCATCTACCTGGTAGCAGGCAGTATCGCCCTGTTGGGCCGCATTGCACTGGCGATCCGGCTGGTTTCGGCGCTGATCGGCACACTCACGGTGTTAGCCACCTGGCTGATGGCGCGCGCCTGGTTCTCACCGCGCGTGGCCTGGATCAGCGCGGTGATCATGGCAGTGCTGGTCTGGCCGATCAACTTAAGCCGCATCGGTTTCCGGGCGGTGTTGCTGCCCTTACTGATTGCCCTGTTGCTGTGGCAGATCGGGCTGGCATGGCGCAGCCCCGCACACCAGAGACGCCATTGGATGGCGGCAGGCGCGCTGCTCGGATTGAGCTTTTATACGTATCTGGCAGCGCGTTTTCTGCCGCTGGCGCTGGGCGTTTTCGCCCTATATTGGTATGTCGTGGTGGAAAGATGGGGCCGGGGAGCAGTTGAAGTTGGCAGAGATGCAGTCTCCCCCCCAGGGCTTGCAGCCGGGCGTTCGTCATCTTGGATGCGGGATAAGAGGGATATGGCCCTGGCATTAGGTGTGGCGATAGTAGTCGCTGCGCCGCTCCTCCTCACCCTGGTAGGACAGGGGGAGCTGTTAGGGCGGGTGGACCAGGTTTCGATTTTCAATCCGGCCATCAACCACGGGAACCCCGTGGGCAGCCTGGCCCGGAACGCAGCCCGCACGGCGCTGATGTTTACCACGCAGGGGGATTTCATCCCGCGCCATAATGTGCCGCAGCGCCCGGTCTTTGACCCGCTGCTGGCGTTGGCCTTTCTGGCGGGTGTGGTTTTATGCCTGCGCCATTGGCGGCAGCCGGCCTATGCGCTGCCTTTGTTATGGACCGGGGTGATGGTATGGCCGACGATATTGGCCGAAGGGGCGCCCCATTTTTTACGGGCCGTGGGCGTCTTACCGGTGATCTGCCTGTTTCCGGCGCTGGCGCTGGACCGGCTCGGCGCCTGGCGGCCGGGACGGTTCCCCTCCTGGTTGGGTCCGGCGGCGGTCGCGCTGGTTTTGGCGCTGGCCCTGGGGAGCAGTATCCACGATTACTGGGGGGAGCATGCCAGTGGCACAGCGGTTTATTATGAGTTTGAAACAGGGGCCACGGAAATGGCCGCTGAGATGAACGGCTTCCTGGCGGCGCACCCTGATGGCCGGGTGGTGGTGGCGCAACGGCTGTGGCAGCAGTGGGCCAATGTGCGCTTTTTGACCTGGCCTACGCCCGGCCTGATCCCCTTGCCGGCAAATACTGCTCCATCGCCCGAGGACGGGAGCCCGCACCTGTTTATCCTCTGGCCTTTTGAAGAGAATGGGCCAGCCCTGGCAGCAATGCGCCAAGGGAACACGATTGCCGTGCGGGAAGGGGCTATGGAACGGGGGGACCTGGAGACGAGCAGCCGCTTGCTGTATGTCAGTTACCAGGTCAACGGCGCCGCGCCCGCTGCTACGGCGGCGCCACAGGCCAGGTTCGGCATAACCAGAGATGCAACCGGGGCGCAGATAGCGCTGGTGCAAGCCACCCTGCATCCCACCCGCGATGGGAAAGTGGCAGTGGAACTGACCTGGGCAGCCCTGGCGCAACCGGCGGTGGATTATACCGTCTTTCTCCAAGCGTTGGTGGACGATAAGGTGGTAGCGCAACGGGATGGTACACCGCTGCGGGGGGATTTTCCCACCAGCACATGGCGGCCGGGGCAAAAGTTCAGCGAGACGCGGCTACTGGAGCTACCCTGGCCGCCGGACGGGGTGGAGATCATTACGGGGTTGTACGATGCCCGGACGCAGCAGCGGCTGGTGCGGCAGGATGGGGAGGATTTTTATAAGATGACAAGGTGAGGGGGTGATTTCTCACCATATCACCTCCCCCAGCTCCAGCGTCTCGGCGCCGGTGAGGAGGGTGAGGCGCTGGCCGGTGACGGGGTCATACCAGCCCACGACCAGGCGAAGCGGGCCGGCGGGGACGGGTGTCGCGCGCTCCAGGAGCAGGCCGTGGCGGTCGGTGACCAACTCGCCAGGCTGCCAGGTAGACAGGGGGCGGGTATCGTTGGCAGGGGTGGCGTCGTGCTGGGCGACAAGGCGCCCAGTGCTGGCTTCGTAGAGGTGGACGAATATCTTGTCATTGGCGGCAATAGGCTGTATAATGCGCCACTGCAGCTCGACCGTGAGGCCGTGGCCGGCGGGGTGGGTGGAGAAACGGGCCGCCGCCAACTGGATGCCCGGGCTGAAGGTGGCGCCGGGTGGGACAGGTTGGGATGGCGGCGCGTCATCCGGCAGGTATGCCTGGTAGAGGGTATCCTCTTTCCAAAGGCCGGTAGCCGGGTAGGAAACCTCATCCAGCCAGCGCTTCAGATCCGCGTTGGCTGCGTAGGTACCCTTGTATAACACGAACCACTGGGCTTCCCCTGGCTGTTGTTCTCGTTTGATGCGCGCCTGCGCCGTGGCTAAGGGTTCAATCACCGGGTCCCAGCGCAGCGCATAGGACCAGGGCGGGTCATCCGGCTGGCGATAGCGGGAATAGGTGCCGGCCAGGCTTAGCACATTAAAATAGACCAGGCTGGTCGGGCGGGCCAGTTGGTGGAGCACCTGCCAGTCGGCAGAGGGGTCGAAGGCGCCGGAGACTTCATATTCTTTGGCGTAGACGTAGCCCTGCAAACTGGGCCAGATGGTAAAAAGGATCAGGCCCAGCAGGGCGGCGGCAATCCAGGGAGAGCGCCGCGCCGCAGCCGCCAGGGCCCAACCGATGCCCAGGGCCAGGAAGGGACTGGCAACCAGGACATAGCGAGCGGCAAACATGTGGGCCTGAGCCCCCAACCCGACGCCGAAGAGGGTGGCGAAAATCACCAGCCACGGTAGGAGCAAGCGCCGCGAGAGATGGCGGTGGCTGAGAAGCAGACCGGCGCCCAAGGCCAGGAATACGGCATAGACGGCGCGCCAGCCAACGCCATAGGCAAAGACCAGGCCATAAAAACCGGCCGGCAACAGCCCCAGGCTATCGGCGAGGGAAAAATGGAAGGCGGTGTGCTCTGCCACGCGCGCGGCCAGCGTCCTCCACACATAGAGGACCCACGGCAGGTAGAGAAGGCCCACCAGGGAAAACCAGGCGGTAATGGCGGGCCAACGCCCAGGGCGGCGTAGCCAGGTATAGAGCAATAAAGCCCCGATCACCAGAATTGAGTAATAGAAGGTATAGGCGGCCAGGACAGCCCCGGCGACGAAGAGCAGCGCAAAACGGCGCCTGCCGGTATCCAGCCAGGCTTCTAAGCCATAAATGGCCAGGGCCAGGGCCGTGCCGGCCAGGGCGAACATACGGGTGACCTGGCTATAGTAGATCAAAGGGGGGGCCAGGGCGGCGTAACAGGCGGCCAAAGCGCCCGCCCAAGACCCCTCGACCAGGGGCGCCACCCAGCGCTTGCCGGCGGCGTACAGCAAAGGGATAGTCAACGTACCGGCAATGACCGAAAGAAAGCGCACCATAAATTCAGAGTGGCCGAAAGACAGCCAGCCTTTCAAGAGCAGATAGTAGAAAGGCGGATGCACGTCCAGCGCCGTGATACGCAAAAGCTCCGCCAGGGGTAAAGGGCTGATACCGAGGCTCCAACCCTCGTCCCAGCGCAGGGGCACACCCGCCAGGGCATACAGGCGCAGGGCAAATCCCAGTAGCAGCGCCAACCCGGTGAGGGTATGCGCGTTAACAAACTCTGAAAGTCGCACCAGGGAAACAGTGCGGGAAGTTTCTGCAGCGGTAGATGTGATATTAGACCTGAACAAGAATAGGGTAACCTCGGATCAATAAGATAAAGTTAATGTGTTCTCGTATTCTAATACAGGGCGCAGAAGGAACCAAATTGATGAGATTGAACCGAACACTCAAGTCTCCGCTATCTGCCATCCTGCTCTTGCTGCTGGTCACAGCTCTGACGCCGCAGTACACGCAGGCAGCGCCACCACCGCAGGGGGGGATTTGCCAGAATAACGCTCTGGCGAACCCGGATTTCGAGGAAGGATTTAGCGTGCTGGACCGGTCGGAAGTCGTGGTAGCTAACGGCTGGAATCCCTGGTACAAACGGAATGAGAATATTCCGGGAGTCAACTATATTCCTGAATATAAGCCGGAAGATAAGAATGTCTCCGGCGGCACGCGCATCCATTCCGGGAACTTCGCGCAGAAATATTTCACCGTTTTCGCCACCCACACCGCCGGTATCCTGCAAGCGGCAACGGTGCCTGAGAATAGCCTGGTGACTTTTTCCATCTGGGTGCAGGTGTGGACCAACGACGATGATAATACCGATGCCTCCAGCAAGCCGGGAAATTACCGGATTTCGGTGGGGGTCGATCCCACGGGAGGGACCGACTGGTCGTCGGAGAACATCCAATGGAGCCCGCGCCAGATAGTGTATGATCGCTGGGTACAGCTCTCCATCACGACCAAAGCCCAGGGAAATAGAGTGACGGTGTATACCCAGGGCACGCCGGAGTTTCCGGTGAAGCACAACGATTCCTACTGGGATGATGCCTGCCTTTCGGTGGAAACGCCGCCCACGCCGACCGCGGCGCCGACCAATACACGGGCGCCCACCAACACACCGGCGCCCACGAATACGCCAGCGCCGACAAATAGCCCGACGATTACCCTGACTCCTGTGCCGCCTACGGTGACGTCGACACCCTCAACGACCCCGACAGAGACGCGCACGCCGGTGCCAACGGCCACGCCCACGCTGACGCAGTCGCCTACGTCGACCAACAGCCCCACCACTACGCCATCGATTACGCCCATACCCAGCGGCACACCACTGCCGACCTCGACCCCTCTGCCTACCGGCACAGCGGCCCCACCACTAATGCAATTGGGCCAGGCGGTTAGCACGGGCCAGGCGACAGGCGTGCTGTTTGCCGGGTTAGCAGTGATCGTGTTGGCGGGGATGTGGCTGATTAACCGGCAACCGTAGCTCTAGTAAAAATGTAGCTTAAGCGCCTGTGCATATCATAGAGCCCTCAGCTAGAACTCAGAGAGCGGGTTTCCGGTTCGACCTGTGGCTGGTGGCTACGTTGCTGGTCTGCGCGGTAAGCTACTTGCCTCTGCTCTGGCTGCCGGGGATTGTAAACACGCGGGCAGGAGGGGATAGCCCTTTCCTGCTGCTGCGGGTGCAGCAAATGGCGGCGATGCTGGCAGCCGGGCAGGCGCCGGTGGAGTGGCTGCCGGACGCGGCTTACGGCTATGGATATCCCTTCTTCCATTTCTATGCCCCGCTAGTTTATTACCTGGCGGCGGGGCTAGACTTGTTGGGCATGGGGGCGCCCCTCGCCATCCGGTTTGCCCAGGTACTAGGCTTTGTACTGGCCGCCGCGGGGATGTATGGCCTGGTGCGGGCGTGGACCGGCAGCCGCCCGGCAGCGCTGCTAGCAGCCGTGGCCTATACATATGCTCCCTTTCACCTGGTAAATGTATACGTGCGGGGCGATTCCCTGGCGGAATTCTGGGCCTTCGCCCTCTATCCCCTGATTCTGCTGGCGCTGTGGCGTCTGTGGCGCCGGCCCACGTGGCGTAATGCGGCGTGGCTGGCGCTAGGCTATGGCGCCCTGGCGTTGTGCCATAATATCTCCTTTTTGATCTTCTCGCCTTTCCTGGGATTGGCGGGGATGGCGCTGGCGTTTTCAGGTAGACGAAGGGATGTCTCCCTGACAGGATACGCAGCCCGCGCTGCGGCGGAACCTGCCAGGAAGATATATCTGCTGCTGGCAGGGGGCGCGGCAGCAGCCGGGCTGGCGCTCAGCGCCTGGTACTGGCTGCCTGCCTTGCAGGACCAATCCCTGGTACAGCTCCAGGAAAACCTGACGGGGTATTTCAGCTACACCGGCCACTTCCGGCAGATGCCCGGGTTTACAGTGCCAGGAGGAGACGGGTCAGGGTATGCCAGCCTGGTGCAATCCGGCGTACCCTTCGATTACCGGGTAAATGGCGGGGGGACGCCTTTCGCGATGGGATTGGTGCAGGGCGCGCTGGCCCTGTTGGGGATAGCGGGCCTGGCGGTGCGCTGGTTCCAGCAAGCGGCCAGGAGAGTAACGGCAGAGCCGGCGGGAGGCAGCGCGGCCCCCCTCTGGTTGTGGGAGGCGGCCCTGGTCGTGACCTGCATACTGGCTATGTTCTTCATCACGCCGGCCTCGCGCTTCGTCTGGGCGCGCATTCCCTTACTGCCCTTTGTGCAGTTTCCCTGGCGCTTTCTTTCGGTGCAGGCGCTGGCAGGGGCGGCATTGACCGCCGGGGTGGTGCTGGCCTGGCCGGCGCGCTGGCAGCAGGTCGCGGCCGGTGTGATTGCCAGCATGCTGCTGCTCACCAGTGGCATGGCAGCATTGCCGGTGGAAGTGCTGCCGCTGAGAGCGGCGGATGTGACCCCAGCCACGCTGCAGTTGTACGAGCTGTTCACGGGCAATATCGGCTCGACGGTGCGGGCCGAATATCTGCCGCAAGCGGCTCAACCGCGGCCATATACCGGGCCGCTAATCTACCAGCCCGGCCGGCTACCGGTGGAGATTTCCAGCGGCGCGCCCCATATCGTAGGTGGGGCGGCCCGCCTGGCAGCCATAGGCCAAAACGGCCTGGGACAGAGCTTCCAGGTACAAGTAGACACACCCCAGGCCCAGGTACTGTTCGACCGGCTGGCCTTCCCCTACTGGCAAGCGCGGCTGGATGGCCAACCGTTGGAGTTAAGCGCGGCCCAGGGGTCCGGGCTGCTGCGGGCCAACCTGCCCCAAGGCTCCCACACCTTGGAACTACAATGGGCGCCGCCAACACGCCGCAGGCTGCTGCAGGTCGCAGGCGCCCTGATGCTGGGCCTGGCTATCCTGGCGGCACTTTGGGGCATGCGGCGCAGCCGCCCGGCGATATGGGGCACTGATGTGGCGCTGATTGGAGCCTGGCTGGTCGTAGCCGCTGCGGTGATGGGGCTGGGCCAGGCACAGGCCGAAAGCCACCTGGCAGCAGCCGGCGTATACACCCAGGATTTTGACCGGTTGCCTTTTCTCCATCCTGATCCCGGCGGCGTAGTATTCCAGGGGAATGTGCGGCTGATAGAGGCGCAGGTGGCAGTGGGAGGGACACCGGAAGTCACGCTGCGTTGGGCGGGCGACCTGGCAGGCAAAGAGGCGGAGGTGGCGCTGATGTCCCCGGCGGGACAGCTCTTTAATCTGCCGTATGCGTTGGACCAACATACCCTGCCGCTGAGCGAGAGCAGCCAGGTGGTACGCTTTGCGATACCGGCGGCGACCCCGGCGGGTCTCTACCTGCCGCGCCTCCGGCTGCGCGGTCTAGGGGGCAGCCTGGCGGCGCTGACGGCGGGGGGGGAGACACGGGGCGACATCTACCTGGCGCCCATCCGGGTAGCAGCCGATGCCCCAGGCGCAGCCGGCGCGCCATCTGCCAACGCCAATCTGCGCTGGTATGCCATCGGTTCCCAGGTGGAGGTGGCGCTGCAGAGCGCCCGGCAAATCGGCGATGGACGGCTGGAAGTGCGCCTGCTGTGGCGCAGCCACGCGCCGCTGGATCAAAATTACGCTACCTCCATACGACTGCAAGATGCAGATGGGCAGCAGGTGGCCGCGGTAGATACGCAGCCGGGGTACGGCTTCGCGCCCACGCTGCAATGGCCGGTGGAGCGGGAGGTGGCCGATGTGCGCTGGCTGACACTGCCCGTGGGCACAACGCCTGGCACAACCTATCGCCTGGAAGTGGTGCTCTACGCCCTGGAGGGGTTGCGACCGGTGGGCCAGGCAACGCTGCCCCAAGTAGCCTTGACCCAGGCAACCATTCGCCCGGAGAGCCAGGCGATCAGCTACCTGGCGCCCTGGCTGGGAATTAGCGAGACCCGCCTGGCGGGGCACGATCCGGCCCAGCCAGATATCACCGTTGAAGCGGGAGACCATCTGCCATTGGAGATCCTCTGGCAGGGGGAGGGAGCGGGACCGCCAGCGGCGCGGCTGGAGTGGCGCCTGGTCAACAGCGCCGGAGAAGTCGCAGCGCGCCAGGAACTGGATGTGACACCTGCGTATCCGCCGGAGCGCTGGCAGGTGGGGATTGTCATCCGCCAACGAATCGCACTAGCTATCCCGCCAGACCTGCCGGCCGGCGCTTACCACCTGGAACTGGGATTGGTCACAGGACAACCGGCCGTCCCCCAGGCAGAAAAACTGCGTCTGCCGGGAACGATCACCGTCATGCCTACCCGGCGCGCATTTAGCCTGCCGCCTCTGTCCCGCCAGGTACACGCTACCTTTGGCAACGATAGGGGGGAGATTGCATTGGCCGGTTACACGTTGGACCGGCAGGGGGCCAATCTGCAACTAACCCTGGTATGGCAGGCGCGGCAGGCGCCGGCAGGAGACTATAAGACCTTTGTCCACCTGTTTGACCCGGCCACGGAGCAGATTGCGGCCCAGTTTGACGGCCCGCCGGGCGCAGCCCAGGCCACGGGGGGCTGGCTGGCGGGTGAGGTAGTGAGCCAGACATTGACGTTATCGCTGGAGCAGGCGCCGCCGGGGATGTACCGGCTGGCTACCGGGCTTTACCGCGCGACAGATTTGCAGCGGCTGCCGGGGAGTGGGGCCGATGGTACCCCTTTGCCCGCAGACCGGGTGGTATTGCCGGATGTGGTGATAGTGCCTGCTGCCCAGTAGGGTAGCGCTCTATCCCGCCTGATCCTGTTTGTTTTCTCGACCAAGAAAAAACCTCCCGCCAGAGGTCCTGGCGGGAGGTGGGAAATACGAACTATACGCCGATTTAGTAATCGGGCATTTGAGGCGGTGCGGCCCTTTCCTTCTCAGGAATGTCGGTGATCAGGGCCTCGGTGGTCAGGATCATGGCGGCGATGCTGGCCGCGTTCTCGACAGCAGAGCGGGTGACCTTAGCGGGGTCCGCAATACCGCTGGCGAACATGTCCACATACTCGCCGGTGAGCACGTCATAACCGATATTCTTGTTGCCGCTGTCCTTGGAACGACGGCGGATCTCCTGCACCATGACGCCGCCATCCTGGCCGGCGTTCTCGGCGATCTGGCGCAGAGGCTCTTCCAAAGCGCGGCGCATAATGGTAACACCAACGCGCTCGTCGCCTTCGAGATGCAGGGTATCCAGCGAGGCGATGGCATTGATCAGAGCCACACCACCCCCCGGGACGATACCTTCCTCAACGGCGGCGCGGGTAGCGCTCAGGGCATCCTCAACGCGATGCTTCTTTTCCTTCAGCTCGGTCTCGGTAGCGGCGCCCACACGGATAACGGCGACACCACCAGAGAGCTTGGCCAAACGCTCCTGCAGCTTCTCCTTGTCGTAATCAGAGGTGGTGGTCTCAATCTGGGCCTTGATCTGGTTAATGCGGCCCTTGATGTCACTGGTCTTACCCTCACCTTCGATGACGGTGGTGTTATCCTTGTCGGAAACGAACTTCTTGGCGCGCCCCAAGTCGGCAATCGTGGTGGTCTCCAATTTGCGGCCCATCTCCTCGGTGATAACTTGCCCACCGGTGAGGATGGCGAGGTCGCGCAGCATTTCCTTGCGGCGATCACCAAAGCCGGGGGCCTTGATCGCCAGGGCATTGAAGGTACCGCGCAGCTTGTTCAGCACCAGGGTAGCCAGGGCTTCGCCTTCCACATCTTCGGCGATGACGATGAAGTTGCGGCGGCCGGTCTGGACCAGCTTCTCCAAGATAGGCACGATATCGGTGGCAGCGCTAATCTTCTTATCGGTAATCAGCAGATAACCGTCTTCGATCACGGCTTCCATGCGATCAGAATCGGTGACGAAGTAGGGGGAGATGTAACCACGATCAAACTGCATACCTTCTACATACTCGGTCTCGAAAGCCAGACCGGTCTTGGACTCTTCGACGGTGATGACGCCATCCTTGCCGACCTTCTCCATCACTTCGGCCAGGAGATTACCAATCTCGGTATCGGCGGCGGAGATAGCAGCCACGTGGGCAATATCTTCCTTACCAACGACATCCTTGGCCTGAGCCTTGATGGCCTCCACTACGACGGCGGTGGCCTTCTCAAGACCGCGCTTGACCAGCATGGGATTGGCGCCGGCGGTGACGTTCTTCAGACCTTCGGTGACGATGGCCTGGGCCAAGACTGTGGCGGTGGTAGTACCATCACCGGCAACGTCGTTGGTCTTGGTGGCGGCTTCCTTCAGAAGCTGAGCGCCCATATTTTCGTAAGGGTCGGAGAGTTCGATTTCCTTGGCGACGGTAACGCCGTCATGGGTAACGGTCGGGGCGCCAAATTTCTTGTCCAGGGCAACGTTGCGGCCCTTGGGACCCAGGGTAGTCTTAACTGCATCGGCGAGAGCATCGACACCGGCCTTCAAACGGCGGCGGGCGTCCTCTGCGAATAGTAACTGCTTAGCCATACTTAAGTATTCCTCCTTAGAGCATTAAGTTTCAGTAAATTTCTGAAAAGGTTTATGGAGCGATGTTTCGTATTAACCAACAATAGCGAGGATATCTTTTTCGCTTAGAATCAGAACCTTCTTATCCCCATCCAACTTGATCTCGGTGCCGGCATACTTGGCATAGATCACCCGATCGCCTTCAGCAACGTCCATGGCGACCCGCTTCTTGCCTTCTTCATCCCAGCGGCCTGGGCCGGCGGCTAAAATACGGCCTTCCTGGGGCTTCTCTTTAGCGGTCTCAGGCAGGAAAATACCGCTTGCCGTCTGCTCATCCTTCTCCATGGGCTCAACGATCACGCGATCACCCAGAGGCTTCAAATTCATCTTTGTATCAACAGCACTTGCCATACAGAGGTCCTCCTATATTTGTTAAATATTGACAGGATTGGGGGAAGGTTGCTTGCCATCTACCGCGCAGATATCCTTCCAGGGTTAGCACTCTCCAGACGAGAGTGCTAATAAGATATACTATAACACAAAGTCAAAAAAAGTGCAAATGGGGGTATGGGGTATTGAAGGAGATTTTACAAAAAGATCGAACGGTATGGGGTTATTTCTGTGGACATAGTTCGAAGCCCTGGCTGGCAGGATTGTTCTTGGGGCTCAAGCGCAAAGATTCCGCCAGGTAGGGGCGAGCGGCAGCGCATTGGGTAAGGAATGCGTGAGATAGGCCCAAAGCGTAGTAAATCTCAGCATTTTTGTAGCCTAGCTCAACAGCCTTTTCCAAAGGCAGGACAGCGCTGACCCAGTCGGACTCCTGGAAGAAGGCCCGGCCCAGGTGAAAGTAGGCCAGAGCATAGCCGGGAGAAACGATGGTGGCTAACTGATATTGTTCTTTGGCGGAGAAGAAATCTTCACGCCCCAGGTAGGTGTTACCCAGGGTGTCGTGGGCAGCAGCATCATTGGGGTCCTGGTCGATAGCTTCTAGCAC
>SHYO01000129.1 GCA_009692745.1 Chloroflexota bacterium | reverse complement strand
AGGTGACAACCTCTGCTTCACCTGCCTGATAGGCGCTATGCACTTCGTCGCGGCTGGGTATATGCACTGGTTTCATGCCCCTATTTTGCCTGACTTTTATGATTTTGACAATTTTACCATTCAACCTACTTTATACCTGAGCAGTTACACTTCTTTTATTATACCAGGATAATCCCCGGCGTCAATATCTCTAAGTTAAAACCTGGTTAACATAATTTCTTGCATTGAGATAAGGTAAACATATTAATCCGCAGACCGTGATGATCGAGATAGAAGTTGTACACCTCATGCCCATTCCTACGGTTGGAGAGACAACGGCGCCTAACGTCTGCCATAGATATAATCTAGCAGATCGTTGGTAATAGCATCATCCGGTTGATTGGCCGAGATCATACGGAGTGAGCTGAGGAGATGCTGTCTATCAATAATATGGCCTCCCCGTACCACGCAAGCGACATTGCCGATATCTTCAATATGCTCCAGGGGGTTTCCCTGCACTGCTACCAAATCGGCTGCCAGTCCAGGTGCGAGATGCCCGGTCTTTCCACCCAATCCCAAGACTGCGGCATTGATCGATGTGGCGGAACGCAACGCATCCACCGGCTTTATGCCAGCATCAGCATACATAGCCAGCTCATCATGCACGCTGAAGCCCGGCACCAGGTGGGGAAATGGGGTATCAGTACCCAGCGCAATCATCACCCCGCGTTGGTGAGCCCGCAGTAGAAAACGTTTCAGATGGGGCACGGCTTCTTGCAGCCGCAAACGTGGCGCCTGGGGCCCGCTGCGGGAGAGATACCGGTTCCAGATGTCCAGGTGGCAGGGATGGGCCCATTGGCGCCGCTCATCGTAGTGGAAAGAGCGGTCCAGGATACGTCCCAAACGGTCCCAGACCACCAATGTGGGATTCATTATGACCTGGTGTTCAAGAAGAAGGTCTATTAAGGCATCATCCTCTTCAGGTGTTGCCGCCTTCCAGGCGACGTCACACCCGCTAAAATGTTCAATCTCATTCAAGCCGGCGCGGCAGGCTTCTTCGGCCTTGGTTTTGCCCAGATGTGCCAGGACAAATTTGCCCAAGCTGTGCGCCTCGGCCACGCCGGCAGAGAGCATTTCCATGTCGAGCTCCGTATAAAGCTTGACCTGGTCCACACCACGCGCCACGTGATGGCGGATCGATAAGCGCAATTCATCAGGATTGGCTACGCCCTTCCCCATACGTGGCCAATACGGTTTGACACCATCGTGCAGATGACCGCAGCAGACGATCGCCGGCCCGATAGACAGATCCGCCGCATGCCGCTCCCGCTGCTGTAAGATCCATTCCAGGTCATTGCCCACGTCGCGGATGGTTGTCACGCCTGCCGCCAGAAAACCGGGCCCCATGCTGGCGCTATAATGCACATGGGCATCTATCATGCCAGGCAGCAGCGTACAATCCGGCAGCTCCACCCGGTGCAGCCCTGGGGGCAATTGCGCCACCGGCATGATACTTTCAATGAACCCTGCCCCCACCACAATGGCCATATCACGGATAACATCATCGGCTCGACCATCCCAGATCTGCCCGGCAACCAGCGCAAAGTAGTCCATGAATATTTGTTGTCCCCTGCTAGATATCAAATTATCTAATGTCTTGTCTTCATCAGCGGATTATATCGATTGCCTCACAATCTCCAAATGGATGTATTATGCGTTTGGCTTTCCGGACAAATTTCAGTATACTGCCTTTGGCTATCGCTACGCATGGTAGCGTCCAAATTTGTACTATTATAAAATTCTTCACCCGGGAGATAAAGACTCCTTACCAAACCGTTTTTCCAGCGGGAACCTGCCACATGGAGGCAAATATATGATCAGTAACAGCTTTGCAAAGGGGCCTGAAAGTTGGTGTTCCTACGACTATCACGCCTGCATCTTGTCCGGTGGCCAAAACATCTTCATCCTGACCACCTGGTCCTCCCAGGGGGGCGTCAATAACTCCGGCTATATCTGGACGGATCATACCCGCTGGAGTACTGATGTGCCGGAGCGGCCGGTCTCAATATTGGCCATGCTCCTCTACCGGAATTGGATTAATGCCGATCCGATCGATCTGCGCGGCGCCGAAGTTTCGGTCTATTTGCGCGGCGATAAACTCCGCCTGCATGGCGGCCGGTGCTATTTCTGGGCCCATGGCAGTAAGGGGGGAGGGCGCTGGCACTATACCAGCCATCCCTTGACCATTCCCGATGGCCGCTGGGCAGACGAGCCGCTCCGTTTTACACTACAGAACGACGAAGCGCTGTGGCACAATAGCTGGTCTGGTTTGCCGCCCAACCCTCGCCCCCTCGATACCGTGCTTTCCAGCGTTGGTAGCTACGGCTTTTCTTTTGTAGGTTTTGCCTTAGAACCGGACGGCAAATTCTCTATGGACGAATTTGAGATCAAGCCTGCGCCATCCTCTTGATGATGGCGCGTCAGGAATTAGCATAATCCCACTTCTCATAGGAGCCAGTCATGCCAGAGAAAGAAAATTCGGAGGGCGACAATATCCAGCACGGCAAACCGGCCGCAGAGTCTAAACCCACTCCCACGGACAAACTGGTTTCAACCCACCATTCCATCACCCTGGGTGGAGAGGAGATTCAGTATACTGTCACCACCGGCACCATGATCCTCAAGGAGGAATCCGAAAAGGAGGGCGAGTCCGAAGGGGAAAAGGCCAAGGCTTCGTTTTTCTTCATCGCCTATACCCGCGACGGTGGGGCGGACAAAACTCAACGCCCGGTGACATTCTCGTTTAATGGCGGCCCCGGTTCATCTTCCGTCTGGCTCCATTTGGGCGTGTTGGGCCCGCGCCGGGTGCAGATGGATGATATCGGCAACTTGCCCCCGCCACCCTACCGGCTGGTTGACAATACCTATTCCTTGCTGGATGTCACGGACCTGGTCTTTATCGATCCGGTCAGCACCGGCTTTAGCCGCCCGATAACCGGCGAGAAGGCCAAAGAGTTCCACGGGTTTAAGAAAGATATTGAGTCTGTAGGTGACTTCATCCGGCTGTATACCACCCGTTATCAGCGCTGGACCTCTCCCAAGTTTCTGATTGGGGAAAGCTATGGCACGACCCGCGCAGCCGGACTATCCGAGTATCTACAAGACCGGCATGGGATGTACCTGAATGGTATTATATTGGTATCTTCCATCTTGGATTTTCTGACTGCCCGTTTCGACCAGGGCAACGACCTGCCCTACATCCTCTTTCTGCCAACCTATACCGCTACCGCCTGGTATCACGGGCGGCTGCGGGCAGATCTGCAGCAAGACTTACGCAGTACCTTAAACGAGGTGCAGAGATTCGCCTTGGGCGAATATGCCTACGCTTTGATGAAGGGCGCCAGCCTCTCAGAAAATGAACGCGCCCGCATTGTGGAGCAACTGGCGCAGTATACGGGGCTCTCAGCCGCCTATATCGAGCGCACTAATCTGCGCATTGAAATTTTTCGTTTTACCAAAGAGCTGCTGCGAGACGAACGGCGCACAGTCGGCCGGCTCGATAGCCGCTTCAAGGGCATCGACCGGGATGCTGCCGGAGAGATCCACGAGTACGATCCGAGCCTTACCAACATCATGGGTCCCTATACGGCTACCTTCAACGATTATGTGCGCAGCGAGTTGAACTTTGAAAGCGATTTGCCCTATGAAACATTAAATCCCCGGGTTTGGCCCTGGAGTTATGCGCAGCACGAAAACCAATATGTGAACGTGGCCGAAGCGCTCCGTAAAGCTATGACTATCAACCCTTACCTTAAAGTGTTCGTGGCAAACGGCTACTATGACCTGGCGACCCCCTATTTCGCCACTAATTATACTTTCAACCACCTGGGATTAGATCCGTCTCTACAGCGCAACATCACTATGGCATACTATGAAGCCGGGCACATGATGTATATCCATCTGCCCTCGCTGGTGCAACTCAAACAAGACTTAGCCGGTTTTGTACAAGGAGCGATTCCGACAAATGCATGATCCACAGAAAGAGCCGCTGAGTGTACTCAGCAAGGAGACTGACAGATGATCAAAAATAGCTTCGATAAAGGTCCCGAGAGCTGGTACAGTTATGATTACCACGCCAGCATTGTATCCGGCGGAAACAACATTTTCAAGATGGTTTCCTCCAGGCGCCAGGGGGGTGTCAATGATTCCGGTTACGTCTGGACGGACCATCTCCGTTGGAGCGCCGACACACCGGAGAACCCCCTTTCGATTCTGCCCTTACTCACGTACCGGAGTTGGATCAATGCTGATGCCATCGATCTGCGCGAGGCGCAGGTCTCGGTCTATTTGCGCGGAGACAATCTCAAATTGAACGGCGCCAAATGTTATTTCTGGGTCCACAGCGGCGGTACGCGCTGGCACTACCATGGCAATCCGCTCACCATTTCCGAGGGACGATGGTCGGATGAACCGCTGCGCTTCATACTGCACAACGATGAATCTCAATGGCACAATAGCTGGTCTCATATACCCAACAGCCCTATGCCGCTCGACCAGTTACTGAGCCAGGCCGCCAGCTACGGTTTTTCCTTTGCCGGATTCGGTTCGGAAGTGAGCGGTACGCTCTGTATGGACGAGTTCGAGATCCAGACGGCCTAATCTCCCGAAAGGAGCCTTTATATGGAAGGTCAAGCCTATATCCAGCACCAGGTCGCTGCTGTGCGCCGCCTGGCCGATGCCGCTCTCAAAGATATGACCGAGGAGCAGGTCAACTGGTTTCCGCCGGGCATGGCTAACTCCATTGGGACCATCCTGTTGCACGCCTTCACTTCCGAAGACCGCCATTTCCAGACAATTTTGCAAGGGAAGCCGCGTCTCTGGGAGACAGAAGGCTGGGGAGAAAGGGCCGGTGTCACCAACCCGCCCGGAGGAGGCCGGAATTGGGAGGAGGTCAAAACCCAGACCTTCTCTCTGGCCTTTCTGTTAGAGTATCACCAGGCCGTGAAGGCCGCTACGGATGCCTATCTGTCCAATCTGAGCCCGGCCGAACTTGACCGGACGGTAAATTATATCCGTGGTGAACAACCGGTGGCGGATGTAGTGGCAGCTTTCTTGGTCCATATGACGGGACATATGGGCGAGGTCGCGGCGCTGAGAGGCATCCAGGGCGTCAAAGGTCTCCCCTTCTAACAGTGTCCTTACTATTTGGAAGGCATACGATTTTGTAGAACAATTTTGAAAATTGTTCTACTGGATAGTCTAAACTCTATTTATGTGGTCCATAAGAAAAACCGAGGAGGTTCAATCGTGGTCAAAAATACCTTTGATAAGGGACCGGAAGGCTGGTGCTCCTACGATTACCATGCCTGTATCGTTTCCGGCCGGCGGGAAATCTTCATCTTGACCTCCTATGCCCGCCAGGGAGGGGTGAATAATTCCGGTTACATCTGGACAGATGAAAGCGGTTGGAGTGTCGATGCGCCTGAGCAGCCTATGTCGATCCTGGCGTTGATCTATTACCGCCATTGGATGAATCTAGACCCCATCGACCTGCGCAATGCTGAGGTTTCGGTCTATCTCAGGGGAGACGACCTGCAACTGTACGGGGCGCAATGTTATTTCTGGGCGGCCATAGGCGGTACGCGCTGGCACTGCCACAGCCAGCCGCTCACCATATCCGACGGCCACTGGGGAGAGCCGAACCGCTTCACCCTTAAGAATGACGAATCCCTCTGGTATCGTAGCTGGGCCGGCATGCCGCCCAACCCTAAGCCTCTCGACAGGGCTTTAGGTCAAGCCTTGAGCTATGGTTTCTCCTTCGTCGGTTTCGCGAGAGAGGTTAGCGGCAAATTATCCATGGCTGAATTCGAGATCAAACCGGCCCAGTAATTTCAGGATATCGATAGTCCTTATCAGGAGTCACTATTCATATGCAAGCGCAAAGTGTGAATCAGAAGGAAGTTGCTACTCTGGGAGGGGGATGCTTCTGGTGCCTGGAAGCTGTGTATGATCAGTTGAAGGGCGTGGCAGATGTCGTGTCCGGCTATTCAGGCGGGCATATGCCCAACCCTACGTATGAGCAGGTCTGCTCGGAGCGGACCGGCCATGCGGAAGTGATTCAGATTACATTTGATCCCCAGGCCGTCTCTTACCGGGAAATCCTGCAGGTCTTCTTCACCATCCACGATCCCACCACCTTAAACCAGCAGGGCAACGATGTGGGTACTTCATACCGCTCCATCATCCTCTACCACTCGCCGGAACAGGAGGCTACGGCGCGGCAGGTCATCGCCGAGTTGAACGCAGCCCACCTGTGGGACAAACCGATTGTTACCGAAGTGACGGCTTTCAAAGTTTTCTACCCGGCCGAGGCCTATCACCAGCAGTATTTTGAGCGCAACCCCCACCAGCCCTACTGCCGCATCGTGGTTGAGCCTAAGGTGGCTAAATTCCGTAAGAAGTATATGGAACGGCTGAAGACCAAAGCCTGACAGGTAAATCCATTTCGCTTAATAGAATTGTCGATTTGCATTTTGTCTACAATTGTATAATATATAAGCTGCACGACGACGAATACACCTCCTTCCAGGTAACTGTACCAGGCTCTGGGATACGAAATGTCCCTTTGGTTATTTCATTTCCATGTCACCCATTTACAGACAGAATCTGATATATACCCCCCCATATTCACAATATACAGGAGATGCTCCCATGCGCCGCAATAAACTACGCGAAATACTGAATAATGGCCAACCTTCCCTTAGCACCCACATCCACAGCACCTGGCCGGCGGTGATCGAAGCGATCGGCCATACCGGCCTTTATGATTATGTCGAATTCGTTTCCGAATATGCTCCCTGGGATCTGCATGACCTCGACAATCTCTGCCGCGCGGCAGAACTGTTCGACATGGGCATGATGATCAAATTGGACCAGGAGCCGCGCAATTTTCTGGCTCAGCGGTCGATTGGGTCCGGTTTCCAAAGCGTGCTGTTTGCAGATTGTCGCTCGGTGGACGATGCGCGCCAGTGCATCAACGCCGTTTTACCCGACCATCCCGATTCGAAGGGCCTCCACGGCGTCGCCACCCGCCGCGCCACGTATATGCTCTACGGCGGCACCCCGGACTACGTACAAGCCCTGAACGATACTGTCATAGTACTGATGATCGAAAAGAAGGGCGCCGTGGACCACCTGGAGGAAATCCTTTCCCTGGGCCGCATCGATATGATTCAATGGGGTGGCGCCGACTATTCCATGAGTATTGGACGTCCCGGCGAATGGTCTTCACCAGAAGTGAAAGCCGCAGAACGGAAAGTCATCGAGACCGCCGTCAAAATGGGCGTCCCGCCGCGGGCCGAGATTAACTCTCCCGACCAAGCACGGTACTATCAGGACCTGGGCGTGCGCCACTTCTCCATCGGCACCGATCTTTTCATCCTCTATAGCTGGCTGAAGCAGAATGGGGCCGAATTACGCAAGGTCATCGAAGGATAAGCCATATGCCTACCAGGGGAAACATAAGCCTGAATGAAATGTTCAATATGGCCGGGAAAGTGGCGGTAGTCATCGGTGGGGCGCGGGATCTGGGCTTCGACATGGCGGAAATCCTGGCGGAGGCCGGCTGCGACCTGGCAATCACCTCCCGCACCCGCGAGAGCGCCGAGAAAACCGCCGCAAAATTGCGCGCCCAGTACGGCCGGGAGGTCCTGCCGGACCAATTGGATATTTGCGACTACAGCCAGGTGGCGGCCTTTGCCGAAAAGGTGAAGACCTGGAAAGGGCGCGTGGATGTGCTGATCAACAATGCCGGGGGCGGCCTGGGACTTAAGCCCACCAACCTTTTTGAGCGCAAGCCCGAGGATATTGCGCAATTGATCAATACAAACCTCACCGGCGTGCTCTACTGCTGCAAGGCATTCGGCCAGATCATGGCCCAACAGGGTTCCGGCTCCATCATCAATATCGCCTCCATCGCCGGGTTGGTAGGACGAGACCGGCGCATGTACAACCGCAACGGCCTGGGGGAGCAGCCCATCGACTATGCGGCTGCCAAAGCCGGCATTCTGGGCCTGACGATGGACCTGGCAGGCTTCCTGTCTCCCATGGGAGTGCGGGTTAACGCCATCTCACCAGGCGGATTTGAGCGCGGCCAGTCCCAAGCCTTCATCGACTCTTATAGTCAAGAGACCCCTATGGGGCGCATGGGGCAAGACGGCGTCGATCTCAAGGGCGCCGCCCTTTTCCTGGCCTCCCCAGCCTCAGGGTATGTCACCGGCCAGAACCTGGTAGTTGATGGGGGCTTCGTGATCTGGAAATAAATTTGACAGGTTCAGTTTTACAACTCGCATCTCAGGAGATAAGCCGATGAATATTACATGGCAAGAAGGCAGGTGGCTGCCCACGTTTATCAAAGGCGGTGCTATGGGATTGGTTGATGGTCGGCCTGTCTACGCAGCCGGCTGCACTTTCCCCTGGCGCGAGACGGAGCAAGCCTGGTATTGGGACGCGTCGCGCAACGACTGGTTTCCGGTGGAGCCTTCCATACCCTTTGGCCGCTGCTACACCCAGGGCATCAACCTGGGAGACGGCCTGCTGGTGCTGGGCGGGCGCAAATCTCTGCCGGAAGGACGCGTTAGTCTTAAGGACGCCTGGTGGCTGCGCCGCAATGGCGAAACTTTCACCTGGACCCAGTTGCCTGACATGCACTATCCGCGAGCCATTGCATCCATCGGCATTTCCGGACAAAAGATCCTGGCTTTCGGCGGCGGTGAATGGGAGAAGTCACAAGGGGGTGCATTCGTCACCCGTCACCTGACCAATTACGAGATTTTGGACCTGGAGCATCTTTCTACCGGCTGGCGCGATATGGGCCCCTTGCCCTTTCCCTCCCTGGTAGGCTCGGCTTTTGCCAGTATCGATAAGGCGACGTATGTCTTTGGCGGATATGAGTGTTGGAGCGAGGACAAGCAAAGAAAGATAAATTATTATTCCACGGCCTGGCGGTACGACTTTGCCCAGGACCGCTGGACTCAAATGGCAGATTTTCCCTGTGTAGCTTCCGGTTGGGCCGCCGTCCCCTATGACAATCAGATTATCTTGATGGCCGGTGGCTTAAAGCTGGACCTGATGGGTGTAAAGAGCCATTACCTCACGCATCCCCTGGTGGAAAAAGGGAGCGGGCGGCAGCGCATGATCGGCGCCTATTCGGACCTGGTATTTGTCTACGATGTAGCAACCAATACCTACCGACGCCTGGAAAACCGGCTGCCAATAGGCAATAACGATATTCGCTGCACGATCTCCGGCAACACCATCTACGTCGCCGGGGGCGAAACCACCGACCTGGCGCTGAGCAATTGCAGCAACGCTTTTTTGATTGGAACCATTAGCCCATGATCGAGCTTAAGGGGCTGACCTGGAACCACCCCCGCGGGTATGCAGGTTTAGCAGTAGCCACGCAGGAATTCGAGCGACTGCGTCCAAGCGTACAAGTTCAGTGGTCCCAACACTCCCTACTGGATTTCGAGTCCCGCCCCCTGGCAGATATGGTCAGCGCCTATGATCTGATCATCCTCGACCACCCTTTTATGGGGGATGCATGGCAATCCCATTCCCTGGTAAACTTGCAAGCCTACGCTCAAGCATTGGACTTGGATCACCTTTCCCAAGATGTGGCCGGCAGCGGCCTGCCGTTATACACCTATGAAGATGGCCTCTGGGCCCTGCCCATCGATGCCGCCTGCCAGGTGGCCGTCTACCGGCAAGACCTGCTGGATGCCACCGGGCAGCCTGTTCCCCGCAGCCTGGATGAAGTCCGCGCCCTGGCGCGCCGGGGCTATCGGCTGGCGATTGCCTTTAGCGGCGTCCACGGACTGATGACCTTCTTTACCCTGTGCGCCAACCTGGGATATCCACCCTTTCAAAATCCCGCAGCCGAGATCGTCCCGGATGAAATTGGCCGGGATGTCCTGGATCTCTTAAGCGAGCTGTGCGCCATGTGTCCCCCAGAGGTGGTAGACTGGTCCTCCATAGATGCATTAGATGCCATGAGCGTGCGCGATGACCTGGTATACTGTCCTTATATTTATGGGTATTCCGCCTATAGCCACGCAGAGTTTGCGTCCCGCACCCTACGAAAGCCGTTGACCTTCTGCAATATTCCCGGTGTCGCCCGTGATTCCTGCCAGGGATCAACCATTGGAGGCACCGGTCTGGCTATCTCACGTCATTGCCAAAATGTGGACGCGGCCGTGGTCTTCGCTTCCTATGTGATGGAGCCGGATACCCAGAAACGCATGGCCCTGGCCCTAGGCCAGCCGGGGCGCCTGAGTATCTGGCAGGATGCCGAGGTCAACCAACATTTCAAGGATTTCTACCGTAATACCTTGCCGACCATCAGCCAGGCATATGTCCGGCCCAGGTATCCAGGGTACGGCCAGGATCAACATCAAGGGGGACAGATCGTCGAGCGCTTTTTACGGGGGGAGTTCGGGGCTACAGAAACCCTGTCCAGGCTCAGAACAATTTTCAGGAAATAGGTAGCCTTACAAAGTTATCAAAGGTAGTATCGTTTTCGCTTCCCTATGCCGAGGAGATATCCTATGGAATTGGGCGTTACCTATATCGCCAGCCATCTACCGCAACATATTTCAGCAGACATGCGCCACCTGGCGGAGATCGGCTGCACCGAGGTGCTCTTCGCGCTACAGGAAAACCATATTTACGCGCTGACCGGAGCGCTCCGTTTTGGCGCACCTATCGCCCGGGAGGCCGGACTTCGCCCCTACGCGGTCATCTGGGGATACGCCAACACCTTCGGCGGCGGGCGGATGTCCCGCCTGTTGTTGGAATTTCCCGATGTGCGCCGCCTCTCCCGCGATGGCTCCCGCCAGCAGATGGCCTGTTTAAACCATCCTATGCTCATGGATCGCTTTCTGGAAATCACAACCCTCTGCCGCGAACACGGCTTTGCCGGGATCTTCGTGGATGAACCCACCGTCCAGCAGTGTTTCTGCGCACATTGCCAGGCACACTTCAACGGCGACCTGCTACAGGCCGAAGGCACACCTGCTTACCGGGATTTCCAAATGGCGACCGTCACCCGCTATACAGCCGAGGTCTGCCGCCGCGTCAAGCAGTTGGACCCCCACATGGTGACCATCACCTGCATTATGCCCCACGACCGTGCTTGCTGGGAACAGGTGGCAGCTATTGCCGAACTGGATATCCTGGGCACCGACCCCTATTGGCTGCTGACCCAGGGACGCGTTAGCCTGGCAGATGCCGTAGCCGATACGCAAGATATGAAGGATTTATGCCAGCGTCACGGCAAGCAATCCCAAATCTGGCTGAATGCCTGGCGCATACCTGCCGGTCGCGAGCCGGAAATCCACAGTGGGGGGCAGGCCCTGGCGGCTGTGGGGTGCGACTCCTTCTATACCTGGTCTTACCGTGGCGGGCTGGGCACATACGAGGAAAGCGACAATCCAACCCTGACCTGGGACAATGTTTGCCGCCTCTACCGGGAATTAGCGGGGATATCCCATGTCTGAAACCGTCCTGCTAGCCCTGGACCCGCAGCACTTCGATACCACCCAGAATGCTAGACAGATGCTCGTACCTGGAGCAAAACATCCCGCCAACCCGGTTTTGCGACCTCGTGCTGGGGCCTGGGATGGCACACGGTGCAAAGTCTACGGCACAGTGTTGGTAGACCCCGCGGATGGCTTATTTAAGATGTGGTATAGCGGCAGTTCCGATTATCCTGATGCCATCAGGCGGCGGGATGGGACCCGCCGCCACGTAGGGTATGCCTACAGCCAGGATGGCATCCACTGGGAACGGCCGGTATTGGGCCTGGTGGAATACGACGCCTCGAAAGAGAACAACCTGGTGCAACTGGACGCCCAGGCGCCTTCGGTATTTTTGCAGGAACAAGCTTCCGCTGACCGGCGATTCCTCATGCTAACCGAAACGGGTCTTGATACGCATCACAATAAAGTGCTCTACAGCGCCGACGGCCTGCGCTGGACAAGACCGGAGCAGGAACCCATTCCCAGCGACACCAACCAGGGGCGCCATGAGCCTTTCAGCATCTTATACGATCCCCAGGAGCCCGATCCTACCCGGCGCTGGAAAGGGTATTCGTTGCTCCACGTGAGGCGGGATGGGTACCGCGGCCGGGCGGTAGGGCTATTTCTGGCGTCTGACCTCTACAATTGGCAGGAATATCCCATACAGCCCATTATGAGCCCAATGGAAGGGATGGAGAGCGAAATTCACATTCCCCATGTGACCCGCTTTCACGACACCTACGTGATGCTCTACGATGCGATGGAGCCGAACCATCACACCCAGACCGAGATCGCGGTAAGCGACGATGGTATCGCCTTCCGCCGCATTCAGAACGGGGTCAAAGTCATTCCCAACGGGAAACCCGGTGAACCCGATGCCGGAAAAGTCTGCGTATCTCCCCGCTCCCTCTTTACCCACGACGGCAAGATCTGGTGGTATTACACTATCTCCGCCGACACCTATCAGACGGGGCCGCGGGGTCTCATGGCTAATCCCTGGCACCGCTACACAGCTCTGGCCCAATGGCGGCAAGAGGGTTTTGCCTACCTGGGCGCAATTTCCAGCGGCGACCAGGCGATAGTCACCTCCCGGTTATTAGAAGCCGGCTCCGGTGGACTGGAAGAAGTCTGGCTCAACGCCGAGGCGCCGGTTGCCGGCAGTGGTATTACCGTCGATCTGTTGGACGAGGCCGGGCACTCGCTCGCCACCTCCCAACCCTGGTTTGGGGATCACTTGCGGGGAGCGATCACCTGGGAAGGGGGGATTCGACCGCCGCTTACCGCCGGACAAAAAGATATCAGCTCAACCAGGTTGAGCATACGCCTGCGTTTTAGCGACGCCGGTAGCCGGATTTACGCCCTGGGTGTTAAAGATAGCAAGCCAGGGATGCCCGTTTCTCTTACTCTCTCCCGGCTGCCAGGCTCATTACCGGCTGCCAGGCGCGCCGTTACATCCCCCGGTTCGCCTAAAATCCTGTGGAGCTTTACTGCCCAGGCTAAAATCAGTGGCAGCCCGGTCCTGGATGGAGAGATGGTCTATTTCGGCTCTTGGGATCAATCCATCTATGCCATTGATACCCGCCAGGGCGCACAGCGCTGGAAATTCGAGACCAAAAATTCGATCACAACCGCCCCCGCCGTATACCACCAGTATGTCTATATAGGCTCTCGGGATGGCTACGTCTATGCCCTCGCCGCCAACGATGGTCATCTGCAGTGGAAAACCCAGGTCTACAACGTGCCTCTGGGATCTCTCAGAAACCCCAACGGTCCATGGGTAGAAGGTTCTCCCACCATTGGCGCCTGGACGAATAAATGGGGAGATGAGCAGGAAGCACCCCACCGGCTCTTTGTCGGCGCCCATGATCGCAATATGCATGCCTTTGACCTGGACCAGGGGCTTGAGGAATGGCGCTTTCCGACGTTTAATTGGATTTTATCGCGCCCGGCGGTAGAATATTACACAGTATACTTTGGTTCTATGGACGGATACATCTACACCCTGGATGGACGCGCCGGAGCCATGCGCTGGCGATACAAGGTAGGTCGCCATTTGCAATATGCTCCGTCCGTAGTCCCCGGCAGTATCGCCTGCGAAGCTGTTTGCGGCTCGCCGCTGGTAGATCATGGCACCGTCTATTGCGGTGCGGACGATGGATTCATGTATGCCCTGGATGCCGCTACCGGTGCGGAACGCTGGGTCTTCCAAACAGAAAAATGGATCTGGGGTCGCCCGTTACTTTCGCATGGGGTATTAGTGGTACCCTCAGCGGACGGTCGTATCTATGGTCTGGATCCTACGTCTGGCAAACCGCTTTGGCGCAAGGTCACCGAAAACGCCAACTATGCCGATGTGGTCCGCTGGCAAGATGGGCACGGTCGCGAACTCGCATTGGTAGCTTGTACCAGTGGCAGGCTGTATGCTATTGAACCTGAAACTGGCAATACAGTTTGGTCTTTTATGGCCGGTTCTGGACTGCGAGCCGCTCCTGTAGTGGGAACTGATGGTATAATATACCTGCCTACTTGCGCCGGCACCTTGTATGCCCTGGAAGCATAGGTATCGGATCGAAGGGGGGGAAGGTTTGGGCTTATTTATC
>SHYO01000128.1 GCA_009692745.1 Chloroflexota bacterium | reverse complement strand
CGTGCCCTGTATCCTGATCTTAACCCAGTAACTTTGCTGAGGGAGATTGAATCTTTGCAACACCGCATCTGCCAGACAGTCATAGTAAGATATTCTAATGAGGCAACGAATCCCTCAGGGTAAGATTCTTATGTGAGGCAATACGGGGGATTGTGAAGAATTCGGGCTGAAATTAGGCGAATACGCTTATGAAAGATATTTTTATGTCCTCCCAGATGCTTGACACTGCCCTTAGGTAAAGGTGTATACTGATTAGTGAAAGAAACAACAAAGACGGCCCGACCTGGCAACTCAACTCTGCAATTATCCTTGATCTACTTGCATACCACTGAAGTTCGTGCTATATTCTGAAAGCATTTGTTCAGGTAGAAAAAATCCAAAATCGCTGTAGTCATTAATCTCATGTTGCACATTATCTAACTACAGGTAGAATATTCAGGATTAATTTTTTTCCGGCTAATAAACTCAAGAACTTAATTCCCCCATGGCGGCATATATATCTAGACAACCTGACAATGACGGCACTATAAGGCGCTCTATAGTTGCATGTATGGCGGGCACCCTGATACTGCGGATAGCTTCCGGGGCTATGGGGTTGCTGGTAGGACTTTATCTACGCCATCTTAGCCGGAATGATGCAATAGTCAGTGCTAGTGTCGTGGGTTTATTTGCTGCCAGCTACTTTTTCACAGAGCTGGTAGCTTCCCCTGTGTTGGGGGCATTGAGTGATCGTTTTGGACGTAAGCCTTTTATCGTACTCGGCCCGCTCTTGGGTGCGATGGCAGTCCAGCTAACAGCAGTAACTACTTTGGTACCTCTATTGCTGGTGACCCGTTTGTTGGAAGGGTTTTCTTCTGCTAGCTCTATTCCTCCTACGCTGAGTTATCTATCTGCTGCTACTACTCGCTCTGAATCGTTACGGAGCAAGGTAATGAGTTGGTTCGAAATAGCGACTATCGTTGGTTTGGCATTGGGCAGTGTGGTTGGCGGATTGCTTTGGGATAGGTATGGCCAGGGAGCGTTCAGTTCAGTGGCCCTCATCTACATATTAAGCGCGGTGATCTTTGGGTTTGGGATGCATCGCATTAGTAACGCGCCACCCGGGCCATCCCCTAAAATCGGCCATTTTTTACATTTACTTAAGGATCCTTATCTGCTGCGTTTTGCCCCGGCCTGGCTGGCGATGAATGCGGTATTGGGATTGTGGATTAATCATCTCTCCTTCCAGATGTCCGGACCAACGCGGCGTGCCGCATCCCAGCTTCTGATGACAGGCTTTAGTGGCACAACTATCGGGATAATCTTCGCTGCCATGGCCATCGCCTTTAGCTTCGGGATTCTTGGCTGGAGTTTCCTCTTAAATCGATTTAAGAAGGTCTCTATCATGCTTTGGAGCATCTCCGGCCTATTTTTGATCGTCCTAGCCGCGCTGCTCCTAAATCATCTGGATCGAGGCAATCTGGCGGCAATCCGATTGGCCATAATACCAATAGTGATCGGCTTATTAATTCAGAGCGGTTTCACGCCGGCTGCTCTCTCTTATCTGGCTGATCTCTCAGAGCGCCACGTCGCTTCTAGAGGGGCTATCATGGGCTTCTATACCGTTCTGTTGGGTGTAGGTCAACTGTTGGGCTCTTGGTTAGGCGGACCTTTTGCCGATTGGGGCGGTGTAGACGGAATTATTATTTTGACGGGTCTATTGGGAATCTGTGCAGCGGGTACGGTCCTCATATTAAGGGGGTATATTAGTTCGGCTCCGTCGTCGGCACAACTTGCGCCCTCAGAGACTCCCTCGCTTCATTCCTAGGGTAGTATATTATTACCATTCTCTCTTCTTCTCTGCTTGGTATAGAATATTATCTTTGAGATATATAGACGTAGTTCCCTGATTCCCATTTTCTTCCACTTGCAGTGAGCGAGGCATAAATCGGTCGACATGGAGGGATATATGAATAGTTGCCTGGTACATGTTGGAGTAAGGGCTACGGATATTGACAAGACGATTCGCTTTTGGCGTGATGGTTTGGGGCTCGAGGTGGTATCTCAAATAGCAGGAAATTATGATTTAACCGATGGCTACCATAATTTTCGCGTTTTTCAGTATCGAGGAGCTGAGAGAGCTACCCATATTTCCGGGATGCAGGATTACCTTCATATCGGGGTGCGAGTGCCATATCTTGTATCTGCTGCCCAGCGTTTCACCGAATTGGGTTACAAGATTGCTTGGGAAGGATTAAATGGGGCGAAACCCTATGATCCTACGCGGCCTCCATCGCAAGCTTTTAAAGTGGAAGATCCAGACGGGATTATTGTTGATGTAACGGCCAGCGATGAACAATGGCCAGGGGTGGAACTCGGAAAGACAAGGGGAGATGGGAATACCTAACCAACCTGAGGAGGAAAAAGTACCGGCTCGTATTCGTTGGGGATCATCAATCCCTGAGAAAGAGAAAAAGAATAAATGGGTAGCGCAGGCGGCCCATGTAATTTTGTGGTTGCTGGCACTGCTGGCGATATTTGGCACAGGCACTAGTGTTTCAAACTATCTCCAAGCGGTGCGCAGCAGGAAAGAGCTAAAAATGGATATCAGCACCCTCCAATATTTCGATGATAGAAATCCGCGCGTAAATCTACATTTCCGGCTGACAAACAGCTCCGATTTGGCCATCCAGGTGGAATCATACCGGTTTGAGCTATATCTGAACGATGAGAACGTTGGTTCCAGTTATAGCACGTATACTGGTACTGATCCGGCTGTCAATTTGGAAATGCTGAAGAAAGCCGCCATCCTCAGCAAAAAGCTGGATCCCCACCAGGAGATGGATATGCAATTTACAGTATATATCTATTCAAGACAGATGGAAATCATTCGGAAGGCGCAAGGGACCAACTCCTGGGACTGGTCCACCAATGCAATTTTCAGCGTTGTCTTGCCCTATTCGCGGGGGTTAGATGTCGTACTATTATCTAGTCAATACCAGGATTAAGGCTATATGCAGCGTAGATTGACCATTTTATTAGCCGTCATCGCCGCAGCAATTGTACTGGCTTTCACGGAGACGTTCACATTCTCCAGCCTGCACGACTATGCTATTTGGCCCCTCAATGTAGGATGGTTAACCATCATCTCATTACTTTGTGGCGCCCTCTTGTCTATTCTTAGCAATAAGTCTTTGTGGTTAATTACTGCGGCTGCTCTCTTAGGGGTTGCTATCTTTGGCGGGATATGGAGCTACATTGCGCTGCAATTTTTGGGGCAGATGTTTTCTTTTTCCGAGATCATAATATCTGATTTTGTATTTCTCTATGTGGTTCAGCAAGGCACCGGTATGCTTCTGTTCACCGGTCTTTTCGGGATAGTAGGTGCTGCAATTGCCCGCATACTAATTCCAAACCAGTATTTACCGTAGATCAAGTTAAGTGACTAGAACGATCTGCTTACCCTGGTCAGTATGGTAGGTATAGCTATGGTTCTTATGGGAAAGGGTTATCCGATATCCGGGCGTCAACATCTGGGCGTACATTTGCCCCGGCCGGGGCAGACCCAAGCTAGCATCCCGCCATTCTACAGATTGGATTGACTCTACCCCAATATCCGCCGGAGGGGCCTCCAAACGGGTAGCCAGATCTGCTATGACTCTATCTACCACAGGTTTCTGCTCCGGGGCGATCCATTTTAATGGCATACCATTACTCCCAAGTAATAATCCAGACACAGGCGCCGGCAAGCAGGATGGTAGCTATCACTAGCACACCAAATTGGCTGTTAGAAATCCCCTGGACGCCACGGGTAGTCCAGGTTAAGATCGCTACCATTAAAACGGCCAGGACGGCCCAAGTTGTCAGGAAGGGATGTCCTTGAAAGATCTGGCGGATGCGACTCATGAAATAGACTCCGATTCTAAATCTATAGGGGAATTTGTTTCCATGCAGCGATTACCTGTTGCCGAGTTTCCTCCAATGAGCCCGAGTTATCAATAACCACGTCAGCAATTGCCAGTTTCGAGAGAATATCCGGTTGAGCAGTCAGACGAACCCTGGCTTCCTCCGGGGAGGTATTTCGCATAGTCACCAGGCGTTCCACCTGTATTTCGGAGTTTGCAATCACCAGCCAAAGGGCATTACAGCGCTTATGCGAACCCGACTCAACCAGCTTAACCGCCTCAATGACTGCAACCGCTGCAGTCACGGCCGGCGCCCAGGTATCGAAATAATAGGATTGGACAGCAGGGTGAACGATGGCTTCTAATCGTTTCAAAGCTGCCGGATCCCGAAAGACGATTTTTCCTAAGGCTACCCGATTAATTTCTCCCTCTAAGCCAAGAATACCGCCACCGAATGTTTCCACTATCTGGTGATTGACCGAAGAATTTTTTTCGTATAGCGAGTGAACTACACGGTCGGCATCAATAGTTTGTGCTCCCAGCTCTTCCAAAATCTGGCGCACCGTACTTTTACCGGTGGCGATATTCCCTGTCAGTCCGATCAAATACGTCATACAAATATACCTTAGCCGCTTATTTTTACTCCTCTAGAGTGCTCAAGTCGCCTTCAGGCAACCCTTGAGCGCGAGCCTTTAGCACACGGCGCATGATCTTGCCGGATCGGGTCTTAGGCAACTTGGTAACAAATTCAATCTTCTCAGGCCTGGCGATAGGGCCAAGTTCATGCCCAACATGCTGCCGCAACTCGGCCGCTAACTCCTCGCTGGGTACTGATCCCTGCCGAAGAATAACATAGGTATAAATAGCAGTCCCCTTGATTTCGTGGGGTAAACCGATAGCAGCTGCTTCAGCAACAGTATGGTGGCTAACCAGGGCGCTCTCGATTTCCGCCGTGCCGAGACGATAGCCAGAAACTTTTATCACGTCATCGACACGGCCAATGATCCAGAAATAGCCATCTGCATCCCGCCTGGCGGAATCCCCGGTCATATATTTGCCAGGATATTTGGTCCAATACTGGCGGACAAAACGATCGGGATCTTTATAGATAGTGCGTAACATCGCCGGCCATGGACGGGTTAATACCAGGAATCCCTCTTCATCCGGACCGACTGGGGTCCCTTCTTCGTTCAAGATTTCTGCTTCAACGCCCGGGAATGGGAATGTGCCTGACCCCGGTTTGAGGGGAACTACCGGCAGAGGGGTAATCATAAACATACCTGTCTCTGTCTGCCACCAGGTATCCATAATGGGGCAGCGTTTCTTCCCAATGACCCGGTGATACCATTTCCAGGCTTCAGGGTTAATCGGTTCACCCACCGACCCCAGCAGACGTAGAGAGCTCAGGTCGTGGCGGTTGGGCCAGGCTTCACCAAAGCGCATCAACCCCCGGATGGCGGTAGGCGCAGTGTATAGCACCGTAATACCGTATTTCTCAACCAGGGACCACCAGCGGTTAGGATAGGGAAAGGTGGGCGCCCCTTCGTACATAAAACTTGTAGCGCCGCAGAGCAACGGACCATAGACAATATAGCTGTGACCGGTGACCCAACCGGGATCGGCAGCACACCACCAGCGATCTTCATCCTTCAGGTCGAAGACCCACTTGAGTGTGGTATGGATGCCGACCATGTATCCACCATGGGTATGCAGGATAGCTTTGGGGGTGCCGGTGGTACCCGAAGTATAAAGTAGATACAAGGGATCTTCAGCATCCATAACTTCGGTTTCGCACTTAGTGGAAGCAATTGGCAAGTTCATCAAATCGTGAAGCCAGAGATCCCGCCCGGCTTCCATATTGACCTCGTGCCCGGTGCGCTTCACCACGATGACATTTTCCACCGTAGGGGAACGCTGGATGGCTTCATCCGCGATCTTTTTCAGCTCGACGATCTTGCCGTTCATAAATCCGCCGTCGCAGGTAATGACCAACTTGGATTCCGAATCCATAATACGCGTATGGAGCGCCTCGACCGAGAAGCCGCCATATACAACGCTATGGATCGCCCCAACCTTGGCACATGCCAACATGGCCATAGGTAGCTCAGGGACACGCCCCATATAAATGGTAACTCTATCCCCTTTGTGTACACCCATGCTTTTAAGGATATTGGCAAACTTATTGACTTCTTGCCACAGCCGAAAATAAGAGAAGGTACGCTGCTCGCCTTTTTCACCTTCCCAAATAAGGGCCACTTTATTCTTGCGCCAGGTTTTCATATGTCGATCAAGCGCATTGTACACGATATTAACTTTAGCATTGGTAAACCATTTATAAAATGGTTTATTGCTTTCATCTAAAACCTTGTCCCAAGGAGCAAACCACTCTAACTCAGAGGCTCGCTCCGCCCAGAACCCTGCCAGGTCCTCCCGAGCCTGTTTGACCACGGCGTCGTAATCTTTTACATTCGCCTGTGCCACAACCTCGGGGGAAGGAGGGTAGATTTCATGCTCCGCTTGCCTAAATTCATCCTCGCGGGAGACTTTGGTTTCAACCGCCATATTGCCTTCCTCCTATCATAGAGTTGTATCTTTCCTTGCGGAGCCATTGTATGCAATTCCTCTGATTCGCGCAAACAGGAGAATTATATTATGATGGCTGGAGTTAGCGATTTTTGTCATAAGAAAGGTACTGGAGATATGGAGCATGCTCAAAAAACCACTGCTGTTGGCATGAAATCTGAATTCCCTGAGCGCTTTAGGAATGGTTTTTTGTGGGTTCTGGTCGCCGGAGATTTTGCTGTCTTTATGCTTTTCGCCATTATCGGCCGGGCTAGCCACGAACTTCCGGAGGATACTTTCCCCTTATTGGCGCAATTTCTCACTGCCGCTCCCTTTATAGCCGGTTGGTTTGCAGTCAGTCCATTCTTCGGGATGTATTCTGCCGCGAAGATGTCTACCTGGTTTCAGGTACTCGGGTGGGTGGTGATAGCTTGGTTACCGGCGGAAACTATCGGCCTGATACTACGGGCAATTTTTGGGGGCCGACCCTTCATCTTTACATTTGCCTTGGTGACTTTTCTCACAATTGGACTTATGTTACTAATATGGCGCATTCTTTTCTGGAGACTTATCTTCCGCCAGGGTGCGACTGCTTAGGCAGATCTTGAGGAGGTAAGCTCAGGCTTGGGGGAATGCCATAAGAAAGAAGACTAGCAGCACAACCAGGCCATTTTGCATGGCATGGACGGCAATATTAACCCAGATAGATTTTGACCACTCGAACGCGATGGTAAGTACCAAGCCCACGGCAAAGAGTGATGGAAATATAAGCGGGATGCCATGCGCGGCGCCGAAAATCGCTGCAGTCAGTATGATAGCTACAACTACATTCGTGCGTGCCCTCAGCCATTGATATAACACACCTCGGAATAGAGTTTCTTCCACAATCGGCGCCACGATAGCGAGGGTGAAGAAGGTGGCTATAAAGTTGAACCATGAAAATTCGCCAGCGTTTTGAAAGATGGCCATTTGGGGATTCTCAAAAGGTCCGGTGAAGTATGTTGTAATCGCGTTGACCATCACCAAAAATAACATATTAGCTAGGAAGAATACCGGAATGGATATTATAGCCCGCAGCGAGGGCATGCGAAATCCAATATCTTGAAAACTAGCGTGTCGCCGTCCTACCACCCAAATGATAACTGATAAGAAGAGAATTACATAAAATACCGCCCCCATAAACATTCCTAGCAACAGTGCGCGACGCTGCAGTAGAGCGGGCAGAGAGGGAAAACTAATAAGGCCGGGTAGTTCAATGGGTAACCTGGTGAGCAAAGCAAGGGCCAGGAAAAAAACCACAAGCGTGACAATCGTCAAGAAAATTGTCGTGACTAAAATGAGGAATAGATCTATGAGCTTCCAACGGACGCGGGTTTGGATAGGTTGTAACGTAAACGGAGCAACTGGTAAAGAATTCATACGACACCTTGCAATTATTTGAATGATATCTAGTAGTATGTCACAATTTCTTAGCGAAGGTCCGCTATGAGGCTGGGCAATCTCGATTCGTATAGCCAGAACGGAATGGGATCACCTTTTGCTCTTCAAGCTCAAATTTATGGCGCCATACACATCCCGTATCGTTGCCCAAAAGATGGATAGAAACCGAGGGATCGGTTGAAATAGTTCTAACCCGGTGGATATCTCCTACCGGCGGTGTGAGGGTATAGAAATCGCCCGGTTTAATGATTCGTTTTTCTAATAGAGTGAGCCGGGCATGGTCTTGAGCTGAGCCGTCATCTTCGTGCACGAAAATCTCTTCTTCTTGTTCTCCCCGGTAAAGGCCAACGATACCCCATGCCAGGTGATCGTGGATAGGTGTGCCTATTCCAGGTGGAACCACCAGGCTAAAAAGACTTAAACTGCCATCTAGTTTGCGATAGAGTAACCATTGCCCAATATTGCCGCCCATGCCGGGGTTGCTACTCGGCTCCTGATAAGCGGCTGGCAACCATCTACTATCGGCCAGTAAGGCGAAGAAGTCTGGACGGATCTGTTCCATAACCGCCACCGGATTGGGGCTAATTGCCAGCGCACGATTAACGAGAAATACAAAATCGCGCAGCACAGGATTATGGACGAGGAATTCCTCGGACATTTAGGTCTCCTTAGATCATAAAATTTCTTTTTCCCATTGGCTTAGTAATTCTGGGACATCCTCAAAAACATAGTCAGGTTTAATAGAATCGGCAGCGAGTAGCTCGGAGGTTGTAACTCCGGTCATCACCAGAATAGTAGTTATATTTACTCGTTGGCCACACAGGATATCAGTTTCGAGGCGATCTCCGAGCGTTGCAGTAACCGATTGATCTACATCCATGCGCTGCATTGCCATCTCAAAAATGGTGGTTTCCGGCTTCCCAATAACCTTCGGATGTACTCCCGAAGCTGCTTCTATAGCTGCCAGGATAGATCCGGCGCCCGGATTTATCCCATCGGCTGCGGGGAAAGTCAAATCCGGATTTGTGCCGATAAAAGGTTTCCCAGAAAGGATGGCGCGCGTGGCCTGGGTGAGTTTTTCATAGGTAATCTGACGGTCCATCCCCGCTACTACCAATTCTGCATCTTGATGGCGAGACACTATAGAAGCGCCATAGCTTTCCAGTGCAGATATCAGCCCTTCCTCGCCTACGGGCAATACTTTGACCCCCGGAGGATAATGCTGAGAGATAAAGGAAGCTGTGGCTTCAGATGAGGTCAGAATTTTCTCGGCTGGGATCTGTAATTTCATGTCGGCCAACTTGGCGCTAAATTGTTCCGCACTGCGCGTCGCATTGTTCGTCACACATATATAGTTAATGCGATGGGATTCTAGAAATGAAAGAAACTCGGGGATGCCGGGTAGCCGGGTATTCCCCCGGTATATGACACCGTCCATATCAAAGATGAGAGCGCGAATCTGAGAAAGCTTTAGCATCATTATCCTCTTAAAGCCGTATTGTAATCTTCAGGTGTATCAATATCTAATAATGGTCGCGGGTCAGATAATTCCAACAATTCGACTTCTTGAGGAATTTGGCGGAAGATCTGTCGCGCCCCCTCGTCACCCTCTAATAGTAACATGCGGTCAAACAGACGCCGGTCGACCAGGGCTGGGGATCCGCGGCGACCCTGAAAGCCGGGAATCACAGCGCTGGCGAGCGTTTCCTGGTGGTGATAAACCAGACGGTCAAGCAACTCGGGAGTTACCCTGGGCTGATCGGCCATCATAAAGAAGGCAGCCCCTACATTGGAGTTTTGTGACCACAGCTCTGCCAACCCGCTGCGGACAGAAGTACTTTGTCCCTCAGCCCAGAGGGGATTGTGGACCAAATGCACCGGATAGCCTGCAAGGGCCTGGCTGACCTGGTCTGCGTATGCACCGGAAACTACCACGATCGGGTCGATTCTGGAGGCCAAAAGTTGTTCAACGATATGCGCCACCAGGGGCTTGCCTTCCCATTGGAGGAGCTGCTTGGCCTCTCCAAAGCGGGACGCTGCTCCGGCAGCCAATACTACCGCTCCTACGGGTTCCCAGACCTCCTTTATCGGATCTGAGGACGCCACTGAGCCTATTATGACGGCGCCGGGTTTAAGACCTTCTAACCTCTCGTGCATCATTAGTCTGGCTACAGATTTCCCTATCTCTAAACGACCTGGCAGGTCTGTCTTGTTCAACAAGGTGTAAGTTCTGGCATGGGGAGGGATCTTTACAGCATCCCCCACAGCCTGCATAAGTACCCGCGCCAGGTGTATCGGATCGATCTGCTCCCCGAAACTCATACCAGCCGACCGGGCGAAGATTTCCGGGCGATGGACATATTTCTCCGTAAGAGGCCGGCCGATGCCGTCGAGGCCGGCTGAAACAACAACAACATCGGCATTGGGCGGTATAGCAGGCTCATATTCGGCGGGGGCTTTTAAGAAACGACCCCGGGCGCCATCTGCCTTTATTAGCACCGCATCCACCCCAGGGATTTCGCGGAGTGCTGCTGCCAAGTCGAGACTGATCCCTTGCAGACGGGGTAGGCCGCCGCGCAGCATTGGGCGTAGTGCCACCTGGACATGGCGATGGACGCGTGTGGCAGCCGTGGCTTTGGCTAACAATTGAACCGGGTCACTCTCTAATATTAATTCCAGCTCTTCCCCTGGGACAGGTGGCGGCATGAGTACGGTAGTGGTACTGATGATTCTATATCCGGCGTCCAATAATTCTCTGGCTGCCGTTGATAATGCAGTGGATTTTCCTCCTGCACCGGCGAAGGCAATCGATTGAGGTCCTTGAAACCGGAGTGCCCGGGTTAGTTGCATGAATGCAGATCCAGGATATGCAATTGTAAGTTACTGTGGCCGTTAAAGGTGTTTAGCTCGAGGCGATAAACTACGTCGATATACCGGGTCAGGGCTGCCGCCCGGCAGCCCTGGCGAAATGCGATGCCGTCCCATACGATCTGTCCATCGCTCAAAACCAATTTTAGATGATCGTTGCCTACAATACGGTGATCCCGGACTTCTACCCTGCGGCTAACCAACCGGGGTGCCGGATTACCGGAACCAAACGGGCCGAGCGCCTCTAATTCCAGGTAGAGATCATAGTTCAGATCTTTGAGAGGTAGTTCAGCGTCAATTTCAATCACTGGCTCCAAATCCAGAGATGTCAATTGGCTGCGGGCTATTGCCTGCAGTTTATCTTTTAATTCAGCAATCTTCGGGGTGGCAATAGTGAAACCTGCTGCAGCGGCGTGGCCCCCATGCTTCACAAATAGATCGGCTACCTGATCGAGTGCCGCCGTAATATTGAAAGACGGGATGCTGCGGCAGGAGCCTCGGCTTAGATCTGATCCCTGCTCCACGACCACACTAGGGCGATTATATTGCTCCGTTAAACGGGAGGCTGCCAGGCCAACTACTCCGGAGGTGAAGTCGGTGCCGGCAGCGAAGTACAGGAATTCTGACTGCTGGTCTGGCAACTGGGTTTCTACCCGGGCAACCACCTCTTCGGTCAATTGGCGTCTGCGCCGGTTGAGCATTTCCAACTCGGTCGCTAACGAGAGCGCCTGCGCAGCGTCCTGTGCCAAAAGCAGGTTAAGACTCGTCATGGCATGTTCCAACCGGCCCGAAGCATTCAGTCGCGGTCCAAGGGCAAAGGCAATATGATCTGAGACCAATCGTTTGCCGCCATTGGTGATGTTCGTGTGCGGTTCCAGGTAAGCAGCCAACCCTGCCACACGTATGAGGGCTTGCAATCCTGGGCGTTGGGTCTTGCGCAGAACCTCCAGCCCGGAACTGACCAGGGCTCGATTCTCCCCGATCAGGGGCACCAGATCTGCTACCGTTCCTAAAGCTACTAGATCCAGTAAATGCTCCTCTATCAATGGTATCGAAGATTGGCGAGATATGGAGCGTTCTACCCGTAAGAGAGCCTGCGATAATTTGTAAGCCAGCCCGACGCCTGACAAAAGCTTAAAAGGATACCGGCAGTTCGCTTGCTTAGGATTAATCAGGGCCTTCGCCGGTGGAAGTTGATCGCCAATACCATGATGATCGGTAATAATAACATCTACATCAAGTTGGCGGGCATACGCCACTTCCGTGGGCGAGCGGATACCACAATCTACTGTTATTATTAGGCGTGTACCCTCTTGGGCCAGGGAACGGATCGAACTTACGTTGAGTCCATAGCCCTCATCACTTCGGCTGGGAATGTATGGTTGGACCTGCGCTCCCAAAGATTGCAAGGTAGTAACCAGAAGCGCAGTCGCTGTGACACCATCGGCGTCATAATCACCATAGACGATAATGAGCTCTTGCTTGCGGATCGCCCAGCGGATGCGGGCTACAGCGTCATGCATCCCTTGTAGCAAAAAAGGGTTTTCATCCTCCCATTGACGCAAGAGGAAACGTCGAACATCTCCCGTCTGGCGCAGCCCCCGATTGTATAAAATTTGGGCTACCAGTGAATCGATGCCTTCATAAACCGCTTTGTGCTCTAGGGGGATCGCAGGTAGAATGTTCCAGCGTGGCATGGGCCTTCCAAATTTTCGCACGATAAGATCTTTTCTTGTGTTGATTATACACGCTACGTGCCAGAGTGGCAATTACACCTGGGGTGAAAGAATCAAAAGCTCCGGATCCAATATCCGTTTCTCCCTTAGAAACGGATTTATCCTTTGCAGGATTTCATAGAAAAGCTTATAATGTAATCCAATTGCTCCGATCCAGAAGAAGATATGTGGTATTTTTCACTCATGTATGTTTGAATACGCATATCCCTAAAAAGTTTACCGTCAATCAGGGGCATATATAGCCGGTGATGCATTCCAGGTCCTCTTTAGGAGGAATTATGTCCGAAATGAAACCGGTTGGGCCGTCTCCTGGATTACCTCAGCGTATCCTTATCGTTGACGATGATCCTGAAATTTTGCGTCTAGTAGCATATAAGCTTGATAATGCTGGGTACGATGTCTTGACTGCTTCTTCAGGTCAACAGGCGTTGGATGTCATTGTTCGAAAGGGTTTACCTCACCTGGCGATTGTCGATATCATGATGCCGAATATGACCGGTTTTGAATTTTGCCAGAAAGTTCAACAGTTCTGCGATATGCCTGTCATCCTCTTGTCGGTTATTGACGAAGAAGACACGAAAATAAAAGGTCTTGAACATTTTGCTGAAGATTATATTACCAAACCCTTCAGTCCTCGTGAACTAGTGGCAAGAGTCCAGCGTATTCTACGTCGCGTGGGAGATTTTGCTTATACGCTCAGCCCCATTACTAGCTCTATCTTTGCAGATTTAACAATTGAGTTTGCAGCATGGCGCATCTTGGGGTAAAAGTAGAGATGCGAAACTCACTTTTACTATATGCACCATGCCGATACCGATTATATGCCTAGATCAGCGCCTACGCCAGTTTGCAAGCGCTTTCCGGCCTTGCTTCAGTGGCCCCCAGATGCAGTACTTCGTGATGGTACTGCTGGGCCCTGATGCTGTGCCAGGAGAACCGTACGCTGACTGGCTTACAGCGGCAGGTGGCAGAGCAGCCTCTCCAGCCTGAGCCGTTTCTTGGCTGAGGCGCCCTGGTCGGCGGAGGATGTGGTGGGCACGTGGCTGGGGCGCTTTCGGGAGCAGATGGAGCCCTTGGTGGAAGCAGAACGGCGGCGGCAACGGCGTGTGCGGGCGAAGCGGCGCGGTCGTCCCCAGCTACCCCTGGTAACCGGGTACGTGATAGGGGACGACTCGACGCAAGCCAAGCGCAAAGGCCAGAAAATGGAAGGACTGGGGCGGCATCACTCGACCACCGAGGGCAAACGGATCGTGAGCCATAGCCTGGTGCAGGGCTTGTACGTGCTACTGGGACGGCGCTGCCCCTTGGCGCCGCAGTTGTACCGGCAGCGCAGCGTGTGTCAGGCCGAGGGGGTGGCCTTCCAGAGCAAGATCGACCTGATGGAGACGCTGATCTTGGACTTTGAGCCGGTGGCTGGTAGCCAAACCCATGTGCTGCTGGATGCGTGGTATGGCGCCAAGCGCCTGTGGCAAGCGGCGCGGCGCCGTGGCTTTCTGATCACCACCGGCCTGAAGGCCAATCGCTCGCTGCAGCTGGCTGACCCCAGTGTACCTGCAGGCTGGCGGTGGCAGAAATTGAGCGCCTACGCCGCCGGGTTGACCGAGGCGGATTACCACCTGGAGACCTGGCCCAGCCAGACCGAGCCGCGCCAGGTTTACGTCCACACACTCCAGACCCGCGTCCGCAAGCTCTACCGCTGTCAGGTCATCATCGTGCGCGAATCGCTAGATGCACCCTTGTCAGAAGTGCGCTACTTCGGCTCCTCAGACCTCACGGCCGACCGCCAACAACTGCTGCTGCATCTGAGCACCCGCTGGGACGTGGAGACCTGCTTTGCGGATGTGAAGCAAGAACTGGGACTGGACCAGTATCAGGTAATGAGCGCCACAGCCATTGTCCGTTTCTGGACGCTGGTGATGGCTGCCTACCTCTTC
>SHYO01000127.1 GCA_009692745.1 Chloroflexota bacterium | reverse complement strand
AGATCACCTACCGCCGTAAGTGGGATCAAGCCCAGACGCCCCTGGACCGACTCTGCGCTACTGCCGTGCTCGACCAGCCGGCGCGCGATGGCCTCTTCTCGCTGCGTGATCAAACCAATCCCCGCTTGTTGCGCGCGGAGATCTATGATTCTGCTGGCAAACAGTAGGGGCCAAAGTACGGGTGTGCATCCGAGGCGCAATCGGGCTAGAATAGGGCCTAACATACTGCACAAAGCTGCTTAGAATCGGTATTGTGTTTGTATTGATCGTTCTGACCTTGATTCTACCCGGAGTTGCTTCCACCCAAGGGAATCACATTCGGGTGAGATTGCGTCCCATTGGCGGATCTCATGTTGCGGGCTTGGTCAACCTGGTCCAAAGACCTCGCAACGGCGGAATGCATATTACATTAACTACCAATACGACCTCGAACCATATTCTGGAGATGATGTCATTAGGGGAATTTATACCGCCAACCAGGGCGGTGTGGGTAACACCGAAGGCAATTGTAGATGTTGGCTCCATAATTTACCGGATGTAGGGGATACTGTTCTCTTCCAGCCAGGCGGCCGCGATGCCTTCCAGCTCCGCTTGGCGGAACTTGTACCAATCCTCGGCGATGCCCTGCCGGTCGATGGCATTCTCGAAACGGCGGAAGGCGCCCTTGCCGCGAATCTGATCCAGCAGATACGCGCTCAACTTCTCATTTTCAATCGATAAACAGAAGCGTTCCATGATATCGTAATCATCAATTTCATCTTCGGAGGGCAAAGGCAGATAATCATCCGTCTCCAAGATTTCCTGGGCCTTTTGGATCAGCTCACGCTGCCAGTCGGGATATTTGTTGATATCATCCTCCCGCTCCACGGCGCCAAACTCTTCATTACTGACCACGACGAGCTCACCGGTAGCCTTGTTGAGGAAGGCATGAACTTCGTTGTTGATAAGGTCCAATTCCTGCGCGACTGCCTTAAGAGATACAGGTATTGTCATTGCGTAACCCTCACTTTTACCGGCCATTTGCGTGTTTGGTTGGAGTTGGGTGTGGCGCCTCCACCCGGTCAATACCTACGTCGGCCAGGGAGGCAGGATCGTTCAGCGGTTCCAGGTGGGTCAGAACCGTTACCTCAGGCAAAGCAGCGCGAATAGCAGCCTCGATTTTCTCTACTACCTGGTGCCCATGACGCACCGTCCAATTATCGGGCACTAGAACGTGCATGGAGATAAAGCGGCGCGACCCGGCCGCCCGGGTGCGCAGAGCATGGAAATGGATTCCCTTGTCGCTGTATTTGTCCAAAATCCTTTGTACCACCGCCTGCTCCTCGGCCGGCAAAGCGGTATCCATCAAGCCCAATACAGAGCGGCGTACCAGGTTAAACCCGGTCCAGACGATGTTGGCTGCCACAGCCAGGGCCACGATGGGATCCAACTGCTGCCACCCGGTAATGGCTACCAGAGCCACCCCACCGATGACCCCGATAGAAGTCCACACGTCGGTCATCAGATGGCGGGCATCGGCTTCCAGGGTAATCGAATTATGCTGCTTACCGGCCTGGAGTAAAATTCGCGCCACGCCAAAGTTTACCAGCGAGGCCACGGTGGAAACAGCTAAACCGATGCTGGCCTGCTGCACCGGCTGGGGCGTGATGAAGCGCTGGACGGCAACCACTGCAATACTGATGGCGGCTACCAGGATCAGCCCCCCCTCGACGCCACTGGAAAAGTACTCGGCTTTGCTGTGGCCGTAAAGATGTTCTTCGTCCGGCGGCTTGGCCGCCACCGTTAAGACAGTTAAGGCCACTGAGGCGCCCACCAGATTGACCAGCGACTCGATCGCATCGGACAACAGACCCACAGAGCCGGTGAGCAAGTAGGCCGTGGCTTTCAAACCGATCGTAGCGAGAGCCGCCGCAATCGAAAGCCAGGCAAAGCGTGTGAGGGATGACCGGTTCATGATACCTATCACTACTCCTTCAAAATCTGGTAAAATGCGCTGTAGTAATTTTAGACCAGATTTGTCAGAATATCTATACAATTACGGTCATAAATTGGTAAGAAGTCAGCGGGATTTTCATGGTCTTACCTCGTTGATAAAGGTACACCCTATTGGCACCTGCGTGCCAGTAGGGTGTACCTTAAACCTTACATCGATCTTCTTATCGAAGAGCCAGCTAGAGTCCCAGCGATATGTAGGTCAGGTGGAACTTTTGGCGGGGCGTTCCGGCCCGTAGGCGCGTTCGATCTTGCGCAGCGCCTTGGCGATATCGGTGATCTCCTGCTCGCCGTAATTCTCGTGGAAGGGGATCACCATGTGGGTGTCGATGGCGCGGCGAGCCTTCGGGCATGAGCCTTCGTATTTGATCTGCTGCGCTGCCGGGAAGGCGGCCCAAGGCCAGCCGGACTGGCCGAAGGTCTGGCGCTGCCGGAACCAGGGGGACTCGTAGATCAGGTAGTCGTAGCGCGGCGTCACCGGCAAGCCCTCAGCGGCCAGGGCCTGGGCGAACCTGTCATGGGAGGCGCGCAATTTGAAGCCATCTACCTTGACCAGCAGGAACCAGTAAGCCGGGTCGACGTTATCGATCACCTTGCCCAGGTGGACGGCGTCCAGCTCCTGCATCTCTTCGCGCAAGGCGGCTACCAGGTCACGACGGCGTTTGACGATGCCCTCCAATTTCTGCAGTTGCACCCGGCCGATGGTGGCCTCCAGCTCGGTCATGCGGTAGTTCATCCCCAGGAAAAGATTCATGCGCTCGCTGGAATTGAAGGGCTTGCCGCGGTCGGCGAAGCGCTTGGCATCCCAGTAGATCTCCTCGTTGTTGGTTATGACCATGCCGCCCTGCCCGCCGGAAGTGGAGTGCTTGCCGCCCATCAGGCTGAAGGCGCCGATATCGCCAATCCCCCCCACCAGGCGACCTTTGTAGCGCGCGCCGTGGGCCTGGGCGCAGTCCTCGATCACCGGCAGGTGGTGCTGCCGGGCTATTTCCATAATAGGATCCAGGTCGGCGGGCTGCCCGACCAAATGGGTGACAATGATGGCGCAGGTGCGCTCGGTGATACGGGCTGCCACCGAGGCCGGGTCCAGATTGAAGGTGCCCGGGTCGACGTCGGCGAAGACGGGGATGCAGTTCAGCCATACGATGGGCATAATGGCCCCGGGATCGGTCACCGGGGCGCTGATCACCTCTTGGCCGGGGTTCGGATGCAAGGCGCCCAAGGCGGTATGGATGGCGGCGGTACCGGAGCTGACCGATGTGGCGAATTTGGTGCCAAAATAGGCGGCAAATTCGCGCTCGTAGGCGTCTACCTCGGTGCCGCGATACCGGTCGAACCCGCCCCCCTGCACCATCTCCCGGTCAAAGAGATCCATGACGGCCTGTCTCTCTTCCATGCCAATCAATAAGCGGGGCGGCATGGGTGCAGTACGCACCGGCGTGCCGCCGTCGATGGCCAAGCGTTCGAAACTCGGTCGGCGCTGCTCTACCACTTTTTCAGATGCCATTAGCTCTCCTTTTTGTGGGATAATTTGCGGGAATCCCTTGGATTCCGATTGTCCCAGCTTTTTAGTTATAAATATGCCCTGGCAGGGCACTATACCAGAGGTAAGATTTTCGGACAATTTGTCAAAATTGTCCAACAGAGGCCAACCCGGGTCTCTACTGGCGCAGATCGGCCAGGACCGATTTCACATAGGCCAGGTCTTGTTGGGCGAACCACTCGCGGTCGCCGGAGCGGGGCGCCTCGATGCAGATGGGGCCGCGGTAGCCTTGCTGCAACACTGAACGCAGCAGCTCGCGGTTATTGATTTCCCCATCTCCCAACCCGGTGGCGATCCGGTTGCCGCCGCCACTGGCGACCGAATTCTTCAGGTGGACATAGTAAAGCCGGTCGCCGATGGTCGCCAGGCTCTCATTGATGCTACGGGGTTGCTTAAAATAGATTAGATTGCCATAATCCAGGTTGATGCCGACAGCGGGATGGTTGACGAGATCCACCAGGCGGCGCGCCGATACCGGTAGGTCGTGCAGAAAATTCATATGCACCTCCAGGGCGAAGCGGAAGCCCAGGGATTGGGCCAGCTCTCCCAGGCGCCGGAAACCGGTATTGGCCCGCTGCCAGTGCTCATCTGTCGCCGCGAAGGAGCCCTGCCGGTCGTAGTCTGCCACCGGGACGCTGTTATCTGGGTTGCGCAAAACACTGGTAGCCACATTGCAGACAGTCAGCGGCACACGCTGCGCCGCCAGGCGATAGAAGTCCTCAGCCTGCGCCAACCCTGCCTCGCGCTGCGCCGGGTCATCGTTGAGCATGTCGATGCCCGGCAAGCCGAAGATCACCTGCTGCAGACCAGCAGCCTGAACCGCCCCGGCAATCGCGTCGAGATATGCCTCCGGAGTTTCCACCACACCCGTGCGCTTGCGGCGGAACTCCACACCATCAAAGCCCCAGTCCGCTGCCCGGGCGCAGATTTCCGGAATGCTCTGCCCCTGTTCACAGTAATTGACATGCATAATGATTGGTTGCGCCATGGGTCATCCTCCTATCTGTTTATAGTTGAGTGGAATACATGTTAGCTTTGCATGTTGCTATGCGTCGCGTCGCACCGAAAGACCCCAGCTCCCCATATCCGGCGGGTTACCCGGATCGCCGGGTAACAACTCTTGGTAATGGGAGGAGACCTTCTTGAAGGCCGCGACGTATTCGGCGATGATATCCGGCCGGTACTTCTTGAACCAGGGGGCGTTCAGGATACGGTGCTGTACTTCCTCTGTGACCGGCAGGCTGCCCTCCGGCTGGCGGATATCGGCGCCCTGCGGCAGGTGTGCTTCGCGGGTAGGCCGCCCCTGCCGGTAAACGTCCAGTGTATTAAAGAGGGGATGCAGGTGCAGCGGTTTGTTGGCCCCAGGGGTTACCGTTACCCTTTCCGCCGCCAAAGCCTGGCAGAAGCGGGTAGCAGACAAGCCGCCCAATTCCTCCGGGCAATATTTGACCGACGGCGCGTACCAGCCCCCCATCGTCAAGCCGGAACCGGAGGGCGGGCGGTGGGGACCAAGGCCCCGCAGGCCTTCGATGCCATCGCAGAAGGCGTTCATCGCCCGGTCGATTTCGGCCATTTGCGCCGGGTAGTTCTTGATCTGCACTCGCCCCACGGCCGAGCTAAGCTGGTGCATGCGATACTTGTGCCCACCCAGGGGCAACCCCGCTCCCGGCGCCAGATCCTCCAGGGTGAGCTCGCCGTGGCGCTCATAGTGGGCAAAAGCAATAGCCCGCTCATAGGTAGCGCGGTCGTTGGTCAAAAGGATGCCGCCTTCGCCAACGGCAAAAGATTTCCCCGACATCAGGGAGAAGGCCGACACATCGCCGATGGCGCCGACCAGGCGCCCTTTGTAGCATGCGCCGTGGGCATGGGAGCCATCCTCGATCACTTTCAGGTGATGGCGGCGGGCGATCTCCATAATGGCATCCATATCCGCCGGGTATCCTTTATAATGTACGGCGACAATCGCCTTAGTGCGCGCGGTGATGCGGTGCTCGATATCGCGCGGATCGATGCACAGGGAGTGGGGGGCCACATCGGCAAAAACCACCGTCCCGCCCAGGGCGTAGACGGGTAAAGCAGAGGCCCAATAGGTCAGGCTGGGGCAGATGATTTCATCGCCGGCGCCGATGCCTATGGCGAACATAGCTGTTTCGAGGGCGGCGGTGCCGGTGTTATGGGCCAGGGCATAGGTCATGCCATGCCAGGCGGCGAATTCCTGCTCGAATTTCCTGGTGACGTCGACGCCGGACATGGCGCCGGCCCGTAGCACTTCCAGTACGGCAGCTTCCATTTCCGGTGTGATAATCGGCCAAACGAAGGTGTTACCGGGGTCGCTTTGCACAGCTTTTTCACCGCCCAATAAGGCCAGTGGGCTTGTCATGGTTGTCTCCTTCGCCGGTAGGTGTAATTTTTATTTTCGCTATGGTATATTTTACACTAGCTGACGCCTTACCTCCTAACCGGCTGCCATGACCCCCAATACCTCCCTGCAATTGACTGCCACCAGACGGGCCAGCATCGAGCGCCACTGGCAGCAATTGGACCAGTTGCGCCGCCAGACCCAACGGTGGCGACCCGAAGACCAGTGTCTGGCCGAAGATGAGGAGCCTCGTGAGCGGGTAATATCTGGGCTTATGGCAGCGGGGGAGGAGGAAGGCCACGCCCCGGCGGGATGCTATCTCCGTCCGATAAACCGTGCAGTTTAGAACAGGGCACCATCTTGACATCCTGCCAAATATATCCTTCCGCTTCAAAGGTGGGGATGTCCACGATCCAACGCTTCTGCCCCTCTTCCAGACGGTAGATGTGCGGGCTGCCCTCACATTTGAGCAGCACATAGATCGGCTTCCCCTGGGCAAATTGGTCCAGGAAGCCGGGCTCCACTAACTGCACATCGCGCCAGCGATAGCCAAAGTAATCAAAGGCATCCAGGGTGGTGATCCAGTGGAAAGCGCCGTCCCGGTAGACGTAGATCTCCGGACTCGCGGCCTCTTTGACCACTAAGCCGTTGCGGATAATCAGGGCGGAGCTGCTGGGGATGGAGCGCGCCAGCGCCGTGCCCTGACTATTGAGGGGGATATTGATCAGCACGATGGCGATTAGCAAGCCCAGCGCCAGGCGGGCCATCAGCAGTGCGGCGTGGGATGGGCCAGTGGACGCCACCACCACCGGGACAAACTCCGGCTGCGGCGCAGGTTCAGGGGAGAGGGACCGCACAACCTCCGCTGGCGCGATAGGAGGGGGCGGTCCCGATGGGGCGGAGAGCTGCACCGGCTGGTCGCCCCATCGCTGCCTGGCAGCTATCCGCTCTGCCATTTCATCTGCAAACCAGTCGAGCAAAGCGTCTAAACGCGCCTGCCGGGAATCGTCTCGTGCTGTGTCGTTGCGTCCACGGTTGTCCATCGCTTACCTCACAGTCAAAAAGCCGAGGATCTCGCCCAGGCTGGCGACGATATTGGTGTAGAAGTTGCCGCCAAGCTGGCGGAAGAGCTCAAATTTCATGCTAGGAGAGCCCACGAAAGGGCGCAAGGTCCAGGCGACCTGGCTACCGACGAAGGCGTAGACGATAATCCACAGCCGCACCACCCGCAGGCGGGCGGCGGCGCCTTCCGCGCCCCCGGCGGAGACCGCCCGCATTCCTTGGGACAGGAAGAGCACGCCAATGACCCCGGCGACCGTGAAGACGCCTACGTTGAGCAGTTTGAAAAATTGGTAGTTGCTGCTGGTGAGCAGGAAGAAGAGCACTATCGGGGCGAAGCTGAGTAGGACAACCGCCGTGACGGTGATGGCGGTCAGCATCAGCGCCGTGTTTTGGCTCAAGCTCTGGCTCGAGCCGAAAATCAGGTTGAAGAAGTAGAGGGTGGGGGCGCAGACGATCAGCGTCGCCAGAAAGAGCAAGGGCAGCTTAAAGGCCGAGCTCAGCGCCTGCCACAGGCTGTGGGTGGAGCCCATCACTGCGCCGTACAGGGCCAGGAAGGCGATACTGGAAATCAGCATGGCGCGCATCTTCTCTTGCAGCGCGACGCCGCGGCGGATCTCGTCGAAGAAGGCCTGGCGGTCGCGTAAGATCGATTCGATTATGGTCAAACTGGACATTGTCGCCTCCTGAATTTTCGATAACGCGAATTACCAATGCAAAACCGGCCCTACCACGGAAACCAGGGTTAGGCCCCAGAAAAAGATCCATAACGCCAGGGCGTAGCGCCGCCGGGGAAAGCACAGCAGCGGCGCCAAAATCGCGACCGTCGCGACCACCACCAACGCCCAGCGGGATAACATCTCGCGCCAGGCGCCGGCAGCCCCATCTGGGGCGAAGATCAGCCAGCGCAACACCAGGGTAAAGAGCACAGGCAGAGCAGCGGCGGTGACGCCTTCCAACGTACCCCGCCCGGCGTGGGTGCGACGCAGCTCAACGGCCGCCTCTTCCAAGCCGAAGGCGGTAGCCGCCTCCTGCAGCGCCTGCGCCTCACCCAGGCCACGGGCACAGGCTGTGGCCACAGCTTCTTCCAGGTGGCCGCGAATCTCTTCCAGCACCTCGTGCTCCGCTTCGGCCTCCAGGCCCAGGCGCGGCTGGAGCTGCTGCAGCAGATCGTCAATGGTCACGGCGCCGTCCTCAACCCCCCAGGCCGAGCAATTGGTCCATGCCCAGGCTGAAGGCCCGCCATTGCTGCAGCTCTTCAGCCAGGCGGTGACGCCCCTCGGCGGTGGGCCAGTAGATCTTGCGACGGCGGCTGCCCTGTTCCCCTTCCCACTCGCTTTGCAACAACCCTTCCTGTTCCATCTGGTGCAGCCGCGGGTAGATCAGCCCCTCCTTGAACTGGAAGGAGCCCTGGCTGCGGCTCTCCAGAGCGCGGGCGAGTTGGTAACCGTGCATGGAGGCGCCGGTGTCGACCAGCAGTTTGAGGATGGCGAGGGTGGTGGTACCCTTGCGCATCTGATCCAGTGTATCCATGATGCTCCCTTCCTACGAATGTATCCTATAACGATCATATCCATAATTATATTATATATCATATCTAAAAGTATGGTGTTTGTCAAGGGGGTTCAGTAAGCGTCTCACTCGCCTGTGCGCAGGTAGGCATTACCGCCAGGGCCAACAACCGCTTGGCGCAGGGCGGCCACATAGGGCCGCCCCTACCGTAGGGGCACCCCTGCGTGGGTGCCCGGCAACTTCCCTACCGAATTTTTGAACGGGTCCGTGGAGCCGGTTATTTGCTATTTGGGCGACAATTCTCTATAATTTCCTGCGACCCTGCCACAAACTATATCTGCGCGTGAGAGATATCCTTACATCCCTACATCCAATCACATCAAACAAGGACACAGCATGACCATATCAGTCCCTCAATTGAAGATTGACGTCGAGCCGGAATTCCACCTGCTTTCCGGCGCGTTGCAGCCGTACCTCTACCGCTCCGCTCGTGGCACCCTGGTGGTGCAGGGCCACATGGCCTACCCGGCGGTGTATACCTACCCGCCGAAGAACGTCTTCCCCGGCGTTCCCGCTACAGCCATATCGCGCGATGGCGGTCATACCTGGGAGCTCTGGAAGCCGGCGCCGGACCAGGGGTTGGGACCCACTATTGAAGGCGCCGTGTTACAGATGCGCAACGGCGCCACCCGCATCTTTGCGTGGATCGCAGATGGTCCCTCCGCCACGGGGGATTACACAGGGCAGATGTGGGACACTACGGACGAGTGGCGCACCGTCAGCGGCCCCACACCCTGCCGCATCCCCCTGCCCCAGGCAAAAGATGGTCACGATGATGGGGGCAAACCCTATTCCGGCGTCACTTTTCACCGTACCGTGTTAGAGTTGCCGGGGGGAGATCTGCTGGCGACGATCTACTGCTGGTTCAAAGAGGATAATATCCCCTCAACCTATGAACCCAAGATGAACCGGTTCAGGTGCATCCTCTTGCGCTCTGGCGACCAGGGCCAGAACTGGCGTTATATTTCCACCATCGCGGCCGATGCTGCTGTGGGCCAGGAAGGCTTCGACGAGCCCGCGATGGTGCGCCTTTCCACCGGCCCGCGTGCGGGACGCCTGATCTGCGTGATACGCACCGGCCCGCGCTCCGACCCTCTGTACCAGTGCCATTCGGATGATGAGGGGCAAACCTGGTCAACACCGCGCCCCTTGCCCTTGCGTGGGGTAGACCCGGACCTGGTCGAGATGTCTGCCGCGGCAGGAGAGCCGGGTATCCTGGCGTTGAGCTTTGGCTGGCGCGTCTTGACTGATCCGCCGGCGGCGGAACACGGCAATTACGTGGCCTTCAGCACCGACCAGGGGGAGAGCTGGGGTTATGCTACCCATTTGCCTATAGAGGCACATTCGGGCGCCACCCGCTCCACCTGCTACACGGGATTGCGCGAGGTTGAGCCCGGAAAGCTGCTGGTGACCTTCGACATCGGCTGGTGGGGCACGCCGGTGCGGTATATCGGCCGGCGCTTTGTGCGGGTGTCACGAGTATAAGCCGCCGTTTGAGCCTTATTATTTTACAGGAGGAATTTCGAAATGGAAGCGATGAAGATTGCTTGTGTGCAGATGAATTGCGCTATGGGAGAGCGGGACGCGAACCTGGCCAAGATCATCCGCTATAGCCAGGAGGCGGCGGCCGATGGTGTCTCCATTATCTGTTTCCCCGAGCTTTCCATTACCGGATCGCTGTACGAAGGGGCCTATAACCTCGCGGAAACGATCCCCGGACCGTCCAGTGAGGCGCTGGGGCCGGTAGCCCGGCGCCACAATATCACCATCATCGCCGGCACCTGTGAGCGGGGGAAGGATGGCGTGGTCTATAACAGCCTGGTGCTGGCCTTTCCCGATGGCAGAATTGAGCGTTTTCGCAAGCTCTATATCCCCGAAGGGGAGTATCCCTTTTTTCGCCAAGGCGCTGAGGTGCCCGTCTTTCAGATTCCCGGCTGTACCTTTGCCGTGTCAGTCTGCGCCGACCTGAATTTTGCCGAGCTCTACAAGCTGATGGCGGTGAAGGGGGCGGAGGTGATCTTCAACGCCAATGGGGGCGGCAGGCGCGCCACCTATGGCGAGCTGCTCCCGGTCGAGCTGCAGGCGGCCAGCATGCGGGACGACCGCGCCTCATACGAAAATTTCCTCAAATTTTTCAGCGTAACCAATGCTGTCTATTACTTCATGTGCAACCAGGTGGGCTACAGCACGCACCCCACCTTGCGCGGCAAATGGTTCCCCGGCATCGCCCTGGTAGCCAACCCCGGCGGCGAGATCATCGCCTCCTCCGACGATCCACGCGAGGAGGCGATGATTACCGTCCAGCTAGACCCGGCCCTCTTTGCCGAAAAGCGGCAGAGATTGGCTTTCGCGTTGCGCAAACGGCGGTCGGATATCTTAGAGGAGTTGGCCAGGTTATCGTGATTAAGCATAATTCTTCGTTTACCAGAACCAAAGAGGAGTAACGCATGGCACAGCGTGAGAAGAGTGTGGGGGAACCCCGGGGCAAAGCAGCGCGGACCCAGGTGCGTCAGGCGCGTCAGAAACAACAGAGAACCAGGTATATCATTATCGGCATTGGAGTAATAATACTGCTGAGCCTGGTCGGTTACAAGCTGGTCACCGAAACGCTCCGGTCACAACCGGGGATCCTTTTCGCGGATCAGGGACAAACCCATATACAACCGGGGGAGGCCCATCCAGCGTATAATTCAGATCCGCCGACCTCCGGCTGGCACATCATAGATCCCGCACCTAACGGGTATCACGAGGTTGCGCCCCCTGACGAGCAGTTGGTACACAATCTTGAACACGGCCACATTGTGATCTACTTCAACTGCGCCCATCCGGCTGCCGGCGATTGCAACACGCTCAAGAACCGGATTCAGGACCTGGCCAAAAGCCAGCAGCAACTGTGGAAAATCACGATTGCGCCACGAGAGAAATTGGATGTGCCTATCATCCTGACTGCCTGGAGACGCATGCAGAAGCTGGAGCAATTTGACGAGAAACTGATCGTCGAGTTCATCCAGGCGTACCGGGATCGCGGTCCTGAAAAGACGCCGAACTAAGACATAGGGGTCTATTTTCTGTTAATCCTATGAATCTGCGAAATCTGTGGATAAAACATTTTAAACGTCGCATAAACGGTAGGCCAGGCGCAACGCTTCAAGCGGGTCGCCCTTGGGGCGGAATTCCTGGCCTATATAGCCACCGTACCCTATTCCCTGGATGGCGCGCATAATGGCCGGGTAGTTCAGCTCCTGGTCCGCATCCAGGTCATGGCGCCCGGGGTTACCGGCGGTATGGATATGGCCGATATGGGGCGCCGCCTGGCGCAGGGTGCGGATGACATCCCCTTCCATAACCTGCATATGGTAGATATCGTACAGCAGCTTGACCTGTGGTGAATTCACCTGCTCCACCACCTGCACTCCCCAGGCGGTATGATCACATTGGTAGTCCAGGTGGTCGATTTTCGAATTCAGTAGCTCCAGTATCAGGGTGACGCCCTTGGCCTCGGCAGCCGGGGCCAGCCGCTGCAGCCCTTCGACCGTCGCTGCTATGCCGGCTGCGTCGCTAAGCCCGGCGCGGTTGCCCGAGAAGACGATCAGGTTAGGAATACCGTAGGCGGCGGCTAACTCTAGCTTGCGCCCGATTTCCTCTTCCAGCTCGGCGTGGTGCGCCTGCCGGTTCAGGCCACGCTCAATCTTCCCCACGACCTCGGTGGCGATCAGCAGTCCCGCCTCCCGCGCACTGTCCCACAACTCCCGTGGTAGCAGCTCGACCCCCTCATACCCAATCTGCCGCGCCTGGCGGAGGAAGGCTGCCGGGTCATCGACTTGAGCGCGGATACACCACCAGGCAAAGGATTGTTTTAGAGGTTGCGTAGACATAATTCCCTCCATATGCTAGAACCGCAGGTTACGGATATTGTAATGTATATAGTAAGTGATCAATTCGGTTTTGGAAAGTCGTTTCAAAATCATGATGGCGGGCGAAGTCTGCGCTGTTATTAAATTTTTCCATCAAAATTGAGCGCATCTCCCTTTTGCCATAGGGGACTGATGGGATGATTACCAAATGCGGCTCTCGCCTGGTAAATTTATCCTCCATTCACCGGGTGAAGCGGTGGACGACGGCGGAACAGAATAGGGAGAAGGCGAACGGAATGCCATAGACCAGATATCGTTTTCCCAGGCGCCGCGGTTCCTGCATCAGACGAAAGAACCATTCCAATCCCATCCCTTGCGCCCAGCGCGGCGGCCGGCGGATTTGGCCGCTGACAAAGCTAAAACTAATGCCGACGCCTATCCACCAGGCTCCCGGCAGCAAATGGCGATAGGTAGAAATCAAGGCCTCGGCTTTGGGTGAGCCGAAGGCCACAAAGATGATATTGGGGCGAGGCTGGACCACATGAGCCATGAACCGGTCTATTTCCGGTTGTTGCTGATGAGTTCCGAAATAGGGCGCCTGGATACCGGCAATGGAAAGTGTGGGGAAGCGTTGCCGGAGCGCCTGAGCAGTGGCTTGCGCCGTGCCCGGCGCGCCTCCCAGCAAGAAGATAGACTGCCTTTGCGCGGCGGCGGCGGCACTCAGACTCCAAATCAGGTCTGAGCCGGTCACGCGCTCCGGCAGGGGCGTACCTTGCAAGCGGCTGGCCCAAATCAGCGGCATGCCATCGGCCACCAGCAGGGTGGATTCCCGGCATAGCGCCGCGTAGCGCTGATCCTGTACAAAGCGCCGCAGGTGGTCGAGGTTCATGGTGACAATCCACCCGCCCTGGCCGGCGGCGAGATCACGCATCACCAGGCTGACACACTGGGACTCGGTGACGGCATGTAAGCACGCCTGCCGCAACCGCACCCTCCGTAGCTGGGAAAGATCATTCATGGTCTCGCCCCGTGCGAATCCATTTCTTTTGGCGCCGGTAAAAGAACGTGAGATACACCGGCACCTTCCAGACAAAATACAAGGTCAAAGCCCAAAAGTCTCTAATGGGCAGCAAAACCCTGCCATACCTGGCCCAGCCAGCCCCTACCGCCATGAGCAGCAGCAAGGCGCCCGTCCCCAACACGATGGCCGGGCCCCAGCGGCCGGCCCACACTCCGTCTGCCACAGCGAGGATGAGCGCGCCGGCCGTGAGGCTTGCCAGGAAGGTCAGCGGCGGCACAGCTAAGTCCAGCGCGATGGCCGCCAGGTCGAAACGCCGCTGCTGCCAGGCCGCTGCCCACAGGCGCGGCGCCTGGGTCTGGATAGTTTCCAAGTGGCCGTGCTCCCAGCGCGTTCTCTGTTCTAGCGCGGCGGTTTGCCGCTGTGGCAGGCGACTGGTGGTCTGTGCCTGTGGGCAAAAAATGGGGGGCGTGCCGGCCAAGGCCAGATCGACGGTCAACTGCATATCTTCCGCCAGTTTATCCCCGGCGATAGGGATTTCATGAATAAGCTGCCAGGGAAAGGCCATGCCGGAACCGGTCAGGAGACAGGGCAATCCCAGGCGCGTCAGTCCTGACGGGCGCACAAAATTTTTCAGGTGAACCGCCAGGGCGGAGACCAAATCACGTGGGCGCGGGTCAGGGGGTGGTTTCATGCAGTTGGAACCCTGGACGGGGCGACCCGACGCCCAGGCGCAGCGCACCAGGTGATCGAAGGCCCTCGGTTCCACCTGGCAATCTGCATCTAGCACAACTACGACTTCAGGCGGAGTATCTGCAAGCAGACGCAATCCGTAGACCAGGGCGTAGCCTTTGCCCACCTGGTCCGGGTGGTGATATTCCATGACGAGGGCGCCAGCCCGGCGCGCCACCGCCGCCGTCTCGTCGTCACAGTTGTGGGCGACCACGACTAACCGGTCTTGCGGGGTAACTACTCAGCCACTACATATGGGATTGATTAAATACTTTCACCACAATATGTAGTGTTTAGATTTACATAAGGTGATGATTGGGCCTCAAAATAGCATTTTTGAACGGGCTATAAATGCCCGATTCAGACTTAAAAACCACAATA
>SHYO01000126.1 GCA_009692745.1 Chloroflexota bacterium | reverse complement strand
ACTACTCCAGCTAGCATCTCCTCTCCCATCTCCTGCCACCCTGCCCCTAAGGGTTTATCACTCATCTGTCCCCTCCTCAGCTTCTGTTTCCCTACATTCTACTCCCCTTCCTTGCCCTCGCCAATCTCGCAAAACTTTGACGCCCACCCGAAACCCAAAACCTAACCGGTAACGGCGGGAATTGTCTGGGGGTATTATATGCGATCATCTATTCCTGTAAAAGCCGATAGCACCCCCGGAGATAACTTTGTTTCCGGGAGGGCTATATTTTATTGCTTGGCAAGTTCCGCACTCTTCTGAGGTCCTTCGCGATAGTAATATTTGTAGAGACTCTTAAAGCCAATTCTTTCGTATAGCCTTCGAGCGAGTATGTTACTTTCCATAACCTGCAGGTAAGCATTAGCAACGCCCAGGAATTGCCCCCATTGGGCCAGGCGATGTAGTAGGGCGGTAGCAGCACCACGGCGGCGGAAGGCCGGATGGGTCGCCATGCTGAAGATGCCGATCCAATCACGTTCATAAACCCCTAAACCCAGACAGGCTGGCTGGTCATCGATTTCGAGCAAGGCGTAGGCTGTATTAGGCGCGATGCGCTGCAGGATTGACTGGCGCGCGCCGGCAGCCGTGGCGCTGACAGCTTCGGCTTCGCAGTAGAAAGCAAGCCAGCGTTCATCGAAGCTGTCAGCAATTGTGATCCTAAATTCTGGCGCCACACCCGCAAGGTCAATGAGCGTGGTTATAGAAGCTATTTGCACCTGGGTTGGGGCATCGTAGATGTAGCCGCGATCTATCAGGATCTGATCCAGGCCGGCAGGTTGGGCAGCCGGGCATATCTGATAACGTGGGGGCAGGTCCCGGCGGGAGTAGAAATTCTCAACCCATATTAGCTTCTGTTCCAAGGTGTGGTATATGCCATGTTCATTGGGCCAGACGGAGTTAGCGCGGCGGGTGACACCCCAATTGAAGCGCAGCCGCCAGCCGGTCGAGCGATTGTACGATGGCGGCAGGCCAGGCATTGGCAGCTAACTCTTCGATATGGCGGATTAAATCTACGGAATGTGCGTATGCCATCGAAAACACCTTATATTATCCGATTGAGGAAGGCTCAGACTATTTCATCACCACAGAAGGTAATTTATCAGAGACCTGGGAGACTGTCAATTTATCGATAGGTGGTAACTGTTCAAAATCCCAGTAAAGAAACCTATTGTAGCTGTTGCCTCCGGCTGCACGTCTTGGTGCTTGCAAAAGATGTGCGGCCAGGAGACCGCACCTACTGGAAATGTGGACAGTTACGATTGGTCCAGTATTGGTACGCGATTACCGTATTTGTGCCATGTAGACGCACCATTCTGGCGGATTATCGGCACAATTTTGACCCTGCAAGGGATGTGTTCTATATTGAGATCCAAGAAACATTTTATCCATTCCATAGGTATTTCTCAATAGTCTCAAGCTCGGAAAATACCTTATAGCGGAGGTTTGTTGATGCAGTCGATTATTATTATCGGGGATTCGATTAGCAATGGATATACGCCGTTGGTGCGGGAATTGCTTGCGGGCAAGAACATCAATATTGAGTATCTATCTAATGGGGATAGTGCTCAACTTCTGGTTGGATTACCGGACTGGATGGTGGATAAAAGGCCTGATTTGATCCACTTTAACTGTGGACTGCACGCTGCCCGCTTTTTCCGCTCTTCCCAGGCTTACCAGGAGCCATTGGATATCTACACTGCACATTTACGCGCGGCAACGCAATGGCTGAAGACCCATACGGGTGCTAGATTGGTTTGGGCTAGTACCACTCCGGTGATTACCGAGCGGATTTATTTGGATTATGTGCGGTTCGAAAAGGATGTTTTAGCCTACAATGCGGCGGCAAAGAAGATTATGGATGATTTGGATATTCCCATTAACGATTTGCACCAAGTCCTGGTTGCGGCAAATGTGGCAGATTGTCTAGGGCCAGATGGTGTGCATATGACGGATAGAGCGAATGCCTTATTGGCCCAAGCCGTAGCCGGGGCGATTACCCATCATCTGGAGATGTGATTGTCGAATTTTGCCTTTTGCATTTTGTAAGTAAAATATAGTCTAAGATAAATACGAGAAAGGAGATCCGCAATGGCACTTACAACTGAACAGAAAGCCTTCTTTGAAGAGCGAGGATATCTACCCTATAAAAGGGTGCTATCTGATGAGGAGTTGGAAGTATTACGCCAACGTAGTGTGGATATCGCTACGGGTAAGGTGAATCATGTGCCCCCTCGATTCATTCAACATGAGAAGGCATTTCAAAACGGCATTCCGACTGGCGTAGACCCGTTGGATACGGTGCGCAAGATGACCCAGTTGTGCTATTTTGATGATGCTTTCCAAGCCATAGCGAAGAAGGCGGAGATATTGGATGCAGTTGAGGAGCTTTTAGGAAGTCCCAATATCAAACTATATACCGACCAGTTGATGATGAAACCTCGTTTCCACGGGACCGTCACGGATTGGCACCAGGATTCAGTCGCCTGGCCCTTCTTCCTGCCACAAGATCACGTGAGTTGCTGGGTGGCGTTGGATGATGCCACCATAGAGAATGGGTGTATGACGGTGCTTCCTGGTAGTCACAAGTGGGGCCCTGTGGCGCGGGAATATAGGAATAGGTTCCTGGAGATGCCGGAATTGGAAAAACCGGCGCCGGTAGAGCTTAAGGCCGGTGCGTGTATGTTCCATCATGGGCTGAATTGGCACCGGACGGGCGCGAATTCAACGCCAAATCGCCGCCGTGGCCTAGCGATGCACTATATTACTGCAGAAACGAAATACCTGGGACTTGAAGATGAAGAGTCCCGTATGTTGACAGAGTGCGAGAAACCCAAGGGAACCTTCCGCTTTTTATTGGTCCGGGGGCAAGAATTCCCCGGTCGCGTTTAGTTTCCTTTAAGGATGACATAACCAAAACCGCCGCAGGTTACTCCCTACTAGGAGGCAACCTGCGGCGGTTTATTAAAATCTATGCGAGATAGGATAGTTAATCAGGCAGTTTCTTCGAGATCTTGTAGCTCCAAAGTGCGCTCGGACTGGGTAAGTAACACCGGGCCGGACTTCAGCCGGATAGTGTCGGCAGTAATCACGCACTTCCGGACATCCTTCCGCGAGGGAAGCTCGTACATAACATCCAACAGTACATTTTCGATGATCGTGCGCAATCCCCGTGCGCCGGTTTTCAAAACCATCGCTTCTTCAGCAGCGGCGTGCAAGGCCTCATCGGTGAAGTTGAGCTCCACATTATCCATTTCAAACAGCTTCTGGTATTGCTTAGCCAGAGCGTTCTTCGGTTCAGTCAGGATACTGACCATCATATCACGATCCAACGGATCGATACTGACCGTAATGGGCATGCGGCCGATGAACTCCGGTATTATGCCATAGCGCAGGAGATCATCGCCCGCCACTTTCTCCAGCAGGTTCGGCGGTGTCGCCTTATCCTTAGTGGGTGTGGGTTGGAGTGTTCCCTGGCTGTGAAAGCCGATACGACCTTTCTCTCCAATCCGCTCGGCAATAATCTTATCCAACCCTTCGAATGCTCCACCGCAGATAAACAGGATATTGGTGGTATCAAGCTGGATAAATTCCTGATGCGGGTGCTTGCGCCCCCCTTGCGGTGGCACATTAGCGACGGTGCCTTCGATAATTTTAAGCAGGGCCTGTTGCACACCTTCTCCCGAAACATCGCGGGTGATAGAAGGATTATCGCCCGATTTCCGTGCTACCTTATCGATTTCATCAATGTATACGATGCCTTTGGCGGCACGTGTCAGGTCGAAATCCGCAGCCTGAATGAGGTGTAAAAGGATGTTTTCCACATCCTCACCGACGTAACCGGCCTCTGTCAATGCCGTGGCATCTGCGATACAGAAGGGTACATCCAGGACCTTAGCCAGAGTTTGAGCCAGCAAGGTTTTGCCACAGCCCGTAGGGCCGATGAGCAGGATATTGCTCTTCTGTAACTCTACATCATCGGTCCGTGGCGCTCCGATGCGCTTATAGTGGTTATAGACGGCGACGGAAAGGACTTTCTTGGCCCGGTTTTGGCCGATGACATATTCATCTAGCTTATCGCGGATTTCCTTAGGAGTCGGGAGGCGGGCCGCAAATGTCTCAGTATGCGGCACCGCCGGTCCTTCTTCCTCTTCCAAAATTTCTTTACAGAGATCGACACATTCGTCACATATATATACAGAATCCGGACCGGCAATCAGACGGTTGACTTGGTCCTGCTCACGTTTGCAAAATGAACAACGATGCACGCGGCCTCCTTTGGCACTATTCCTTGCCATCGCTATCAGCCTCCAGTGCCACTGGAATAGTGGTGGGAGCTCCCTTTCCGGGCGGGGAAGGCAGGATAGCATCTACAAACCCATACTGCATAGCTTCCTCAGCGGTCAGGTAATGGTCGCGCTCGAAATCTCTTGCGATCTTCTTTTCTGTCTGTCCGGTGTGATGCGCGAGAATCTGATGAATTCTCCTTTGCAGGCGCAGCAATTCACGAGCCTGGATTTCTATGTCTGGCTGGTACCCACGAGTACCACCTGCAGCCGGGTGCATATGAATTGTGGCGCTGGGTAGGCTGTAGCGCCGCCCTTTATTTCCCCCAGCGAGTAAAACAGTGGCCATGCTGGCTGTCATGCCGAGAGCATAGGTAGCTACAGGGGCGCTGATCATCTGCATCGTATCATAGATGGCCAGGCCGGAATATACTACACCACCCGGGGAGTTAATATATAGAGAAATTTCTTTCTCGGGATCTTCACGGTCGAGGAATAAGAGTTGGGCAACGATCAGATTAGAAATCTGATCATCAATACCCGTACCAAGGAAGACAATTCGCTCTTTGAGCAATAGTGAAAAAATATCGTAGGCGCGCTCACCTCGCCCCGAACTTTCAATGACCATGGGAATAATGCTTTGTGGCACAAAAACATCAGACATAATCTTATACTCCTCTACCCCTTCTCTGAAGGGGGTGTTTCTGGGTGACCTGGTATAGACAAATCTTCGCCGGCAACTTCAACTACCGTATCTGGTTGATTTTGGGACTCCATCTCGGTTTGATTTTCTTCATAGGCTTCAAGTGCGGCCTGATTCTCTGTTTCGCCTTCCCCGCGTGCGATGGCTTTGAGCCTTGCCAAACCGGTTGTCATTAATATCTGAGAACCGATGCGCACCTGGTTTTCCGGAGTGGATAAAGTCTGCAAAGCTTCCCCAGAGCGCTCACCATACTGTTGGGCACGTCGATATGTCTCGATTTCCAAATCCTGGCGGGAGAATTTAATGCCTTCTTGATCAATCAGCTCTTGCAGAGCTAAACCACGCTTCACGCGCTCTTCCGCAGTCGGCCGCAACTCGGCTACATAATCGGCGGCGCTCCGCCCGGTGATGGTCAGGAAGCGCTCCAGGTTTAACCCCTGGCGCCGTAGATCATTATCAAGATCCTGTGCTAACTGGTTGACTTCTCGCTCTATTACTACCGGGGGATAGGAAATCTCCGATATACCTACGAGGGCTTCCATTATCTTTTTTTCGTACTCTTCCTCAGCCTCGCGGTCAGCCTGCGCTACTATATTACGTTCGACTTCAGCGCGCAAATCACTCAACGTGTCAAATTCACCGGCTTTTTTGGCAAACTCATCGTCCAAATCGGGAACTTTCGTCTCTTCAACACGCTCAAACTTAACGGTGAAGTTCAGTGTCTTGCCGGCTAGCTGTTGGTTGGCGAAATCCTCAGGATAGGTGGCCTCGAAAGTGCGGGTATCCCCCGCTTTCATCCCTAAGATCTCAGAAATAAAAGCCGGTGGATATGCGGCATTTCCTTCCTCTTTGAGGACTAAAGTATCGACTTCTTCATTTTTGATGATCTCATCCTCGGCAGTACCACTTACCGAAAAGGTCACTGTGTCACCCAAGGTTGCCCCGCGGTCTACCTGTTCCTGGGTTTTCATGCGCTGGCGCATATCCTCCAGGAACTGATCGACTTTTCCCGGTTCTACTATTGCTTCAATAGGTTCTACTCTTAAAGAGTGGTAGTCGCCCAATTTTACAACGGGTTCCAGAGGAATGGTAATTTTGATAACCGGTGGTTCTTTAGTAACCACCTCAGAAGTGGGTTCGGCATAGGGGTTGATGCCTTTTTCACCGACTAACTCCTTCAACACATCACGGCTAAGGGTGTTGAACGTCTCCTCTTCCAATGCCTCACGCCCTATAGTCCGGATAACCATTTCCAGCGGGGCTTTACCGGGACGGAAGCCCGGTACGCGGCGAATCCGGGACAAGGCAGTAGCAACGCGGCGGGTGGTCTTATTCAGTTGATCTTCCGGCACCTGAACGGTAATAACTGCTTCGCGGTTGTTTTCGGATTCTTCAATAATTTGTAACGGCATGCAATCTCCTGGTAATTCCACCTGTTGTGGTGGGAGGATGAGATGAATTCTCGTGAAGGTGCGGTTTCCCAAGAAATGTGATCCCAGCACCTGCCATTCCGGATAAATTCATCAGGGTGCAACAATGATCGAGGTTCATAAGGCCTGTCAAATTTGATGGGGAAGGAGAGACTTGAACTCTCACGGGTCACCCCACGTGATCCTAAGTCACGCTCGTCTGCCAGTTTCGACACTTCCCCTTACACAAAATTAACCAGAGAGCATGGATCCCGTTCCACAGATGGTGAAATATGGCCTCGATTTTGCCCCTGGTTGAAAGCATACTACTATGTAGTTTACCACTGCTAGAGTAGCCTGTCAAGCTAATTTTAAGCTGCACCCATTTAGCGGAAAAGAGAGCCATGGGTGCAGCCGTACTTTACTATATATCGCCGTGAAGCTTGTGGATGAGCCTGGCTCTATCCTCGACCTCGGCCAGTTTTATGGAGGCATAGGTGGAGGCATCCACCATGATGCTTTTGGCCTCCTCCTCGGGCAGGTGTTTAACAATATCCCAGGTGAGGCTTTTTTGCATCAGATATTCCTCTATAAACATGCGGCCAAGTTTGGCATTCTGCTCTTCCAATAGGGGTTGAGCGGTATTCTCCTTGTTCATTGGTCACCTCCCTGTGACTATGACAGATGGTAGCGCCAGTTCCATATACGCATTAGGCTTGCCTCTTTTTATTTTAGCATAAACTTATGGTGAAGAGGTCTAAAAATGGTGCGAAATTGGTTTCAATTGGGACCCTACGGTGTCTGAGGAAAAAACCCTAACAATTTACCCTCCAGTAACTTCCATGATATAATGCGGCCAAGCATGAAATAACAGGAGGAATACTCATGAAGCTGCAGGAATACCAGGCCAAGCGCCTGTTTGCCCAATATGGCATCCCCATTCCCCAGGGCAACATTGCGATTACCCCTGAAGATGCACGGGCCGTGGCTAAGGAGTTGGGGGGACGGGTCGTGATTAAATCCCAGGTACTGGTGGGGGGGCGAGGCAAGGCCGGAGGTATTAAATTGGCCCAAGATCCCGATGAAGCCGAGATCGTGGCTGGCAAGATTTTGGGGATGGATATTAAAGGGTTAATTGTACGAAAGGTATTAGTCGACCGGGCGATTGATATTCAAAAAGAGATCTACCTGGGGGCCGTAGTAGATCGAGCCGCGCGGCGGGTGAGCCTGATGGCATCCTCGGAAGGCGGCATAGATATTGAAGAAGTGGCGGCCCGTACCCCTGAAAAAATCTTACGCGTGCAGATAGATCCGGCGGTGGGCTTGCAGGATTATCAGACGCGCCAGCTTTTCTTTGGAATGGGTTTGGATCCGGCTTATATACGCAATTTCGGCGCGATTGCCCAGGGATTGTACAAGTGCTTCGTCGCCAGCGACGCCTCGCTGGCGGAAATTAATCCCTTAGTGATTACCGGCGACCAAAAGATGATAGCTGCCGATGGCAAGATCGACTTAGACGATAATGCGCTTTTCCGCCATCCGGATTTGGCGGCCATCCGCGATAGTGACGAAGAAACCGATTCAGAGCGCCTGGCACGGGAAGCCGGTCTGAGTTACGTGAAGCTGGATGGCGAAATCGGCTGTATGGTCAACGGTGCCGGGTTGGCTATGGCAACTATGGATATTATCAAATTCTTCGGCGGCTCTCCGGCCAATTTCCTGGATATCGGCGGCGGCGCCCAAGCTGAAAAGGTGGCGGCGGCGCTGCGGATTATTCTTTCCGATCCAAATGTTAAGGCGGTGCTGTTTAATATCTTTGGCGGCATCACGCGTTGTGACGAAGTTGCACGGGGAATTTTGACAGCGCTGGCTGATGTCAAAACCAGCGTGCCTATGGTGGCGCGGTTGGTGGGCACCAATGAAGAGGAGGGGCGTCAGATTTTGGCAAGCGCGCATATGTTGACGGCGCTGACACTTTCCGAGGCGGCGCAGAAAGCCGTGAAGGCTGCCGCAGGGGAAATGGTGGCATGAGATCTATCCATTCCGGGGGTAAAGCCAGCGGCGCCGGGCTTGAAATCGATTGGGAGGCTGTTAGCCAGGAATCCCTGGATTACTTTCGTAGCTTATTGCGCATTGATACCACCAATCCTCCCGGAAATGAGATCCGCGCTGCCGAGTTTCTGGCGGGAGTGCTGCAAAAAAATGACATCGCGCCGATAATATTGGAATCAGAACAGGGGCGGGGTAGTGTTGTAGCCCGGTTAAAGGGGAGCGGGGAAGCAGCGCCGCTACTGTTAATGGGGCATACCGATGTAGTACCGGCTGAACCTAACAAGTGGACCCATCCGCCCTTCGCGGCCGAGATCGACCGGGGCTATGTTTACGGCCGGGGAGCGGTGGACATGAAGAATATGGTGACGATGGAGCTGATGGCGTTTCTCTTATTGAAACGCCTGGGTGTTCCCTTGAGCCGTGATATCATCTACATTGCGACAGCGGATGAAGAGGCCGGAGGACGAAAGGGCATAGGCTACCTGGCGCGCACCCACCCGGACTTAATTCGGGCTGAATATGCGATTAACGAGGGCGGGGGAACCCCGATAGAAATTGGCGGAAAATTGTTCTATACCTGCCAGACGGCCGAGAAGGGGGTGGCGCGCTTTATCATGCGAGCTCGTGGCAAGCCTGGTCATGCATCGATCCCGCACGGGGATAACGCCGTAGTACATTTGGCCGAAGCTATAGTGCGACTGGGACGGGCAAAATTACCCTTCCACCTGACCCCTACGGTGGGCGTATTCTGGGAACGTATCATGCAGGCCCAAACCACAGAGCTGCAAGGACAGATGCAGTCGGTCATCGACCCGGCGACCCACGAGGAGGCAATGGACCGGCTGCCCCTGGCGGAATCTCTAAAGGGGGAGTTGCGGGCCATGATGCACAATACCGCCACCCCTACCATGCTGAAAGCGGGCTCCAAAATAAACGTCATCCCGGGTGAGGCCGAAGTGCAGGTGGATGCCCGTATTTTGCCTAGCATCACTTTCGATACATTCGAGCGGGAGATTAGACAAGCGGTGGGGCCGCAGGTCGATCTGATTTTTACGGATCAACGTATGGGGTTGGAATCTGACTTCGAGACACCCCTGTTTCGCCATATACAATCGGTGATGGCCAACCAGGTAGCCGGCAGCCAGGTAATACCCTATATGGTAGTGGGCGGTACGGACGCGCGGCACGTCATTCCGCTGGGCACGCGGGTATACGGCTTCGCCCCCATGCGCCATATTCCGGGAGAGGAAGTCACGATGCTGGCGCATGGACATGACGAGCGTATTCACGCTGAGGATATTGACTTTGGCACGCGCATTTTATTCGAAATTATTCGCAGTTTTAATTAGCCGGAAATGGTGAGTTTAGCAGCTCCGGCGCACCACTATAGACAAGAGGATTAAATGCCATGAGTATTCTGGTAAATAAAAACACCCGATTACTGGTACAAGGTATCACCGGTCGTGAGGGCGAATTCCATACTAAACAGATGGTAGCTTATGGTACCAGGGTGGTAGCCGGGATGACGCCAGGAAAGAAAGGGCTGGAAGTTGCCGGTGTACCAGTCTTCAACACCGTGCGAGAAGCAGTCAAAGAAACGGGTGCCAATACCTCGATTATCTATGTACCGGCGCGCGCTGCGCCGGACGCTATTTTGGAGGCGGCCGATGCGGAAATCCCGCTGATTATCTGCATCACGGAGGGCATCGCGGTACAAGATATGATCAATGTGTGCGCAGTGTTGGATTGGGTGGGGGTGCGGCTGATAGGTCCCAACTGCCCGGGTTTAACAACGCCGGGGGAGACTAAGGTGGGAATTATGCCTGCACAGATCCACGCTGTTGGTCCGGTGGGGTTGGTATCCCGCTCCGGCACACTGACATATGAGGTGGTTTGGGCCATGACCCAACAGGGTCTGGGCCAGACGACCTGCGTGGGAATCGGCGGAGATCCGGTCAATGGGACCAGTTTTATCGATTGCTTGCGTATGTTTGAGCAAGATCCGAAGACCGAAGTCGTAGTGTTGATTGGTGAAATCGGAGGAGTGGATGAGGAGAAGTCAGCCCAATTCATTAAGGATAAGATGAGCAAACCGGTGGTTGCTTTCATTGCCGGACAAACAGCGCCGCCTGGCAAGCGCATGGGCCATGCCGGTGCCATCATTTCCGGTGGGACCGGAACGGCGGCGGAAAAGATTAAAGCATTCAATGCCGTAGGTGTGCCGGTAGCCAATACGCCTGAAGAGATCCCAGGATTATTGGAATTAGTTATGCGTGGCAAATAACGGCGTCTGGAGTACGCTATGAGAAAGGGCGTGCTTTAAGAAAGAGCTGGCCTTATGAAAAACGGAAAAGCAGCAAGAGGGATAGTGAAACAAGTGCAGGCTTTCCTGCGCGAGGCTGAAGTTGAAGCTTATCTGGTAGGTGGCAGTGTGCGAGATCATCTCCTGGGAAAGGAACTTCATGACCTGGATTTCGCCGTTTCAGATGATGCTATGCGCTTGTCCAGGCGTTTCGCGGACCTGGTGGGAGGTGCATTTGTGCCCTTGGATACGCAAAATGCGACCGCCCGTGTAGTGCTGCGATTTGAGGAGGATGGTGAGACCCATGCCGGGGGGAGCAGCGCATATCGCCGTTTAAATATTGATTTTACGACCTTGCGAGGCCATGAGATAACCAGAGATCTTGCTCACCGAGATTTTACCGTTAACGCTATGGCGATTGCGTTGGATGAAATTCTGGATGAGAATCCTACCATCATTGATCCATTCGATGGCCAGACAGATTTAAGCCAACGTGTAGTCCGGGGGGTACAGCCCGATATTTTTCGTGAGGACGCGGGGCGGTTGCTGCGCGCCGTGCGGATTGCGACGCAATTGCAGGGACATATAGAGCCGGTGACAGCCAGTTGGTTGCGGGCAGATGGAGATCTCCTAGGGGATGTCTCCAAAGAGCGCATCAGAGATGAGCTAATTAAGATTTTGATATTGCCCAACTCCCGCTGGAGTTTGGAGCAGATTGCCCGCCTGGATCTCTTGGGAACCCTGCTGCCTGAGCTAGAAGCAGGCCAGGGAATTCCGGCGCGAGCGGAAGGCGATGAAGACATCTGGAGTCATAGTCTGAAATCTCTGGAGGCGGCTGAAAAATATTTAGGAACTTTGGGCATTGGCAACCATGGCCAAAACGATCCCAGCTTGGGTAAAAGCCTGGCTGCGGTACACTATGAGCTCCACGATTATTGGATAGAGGAAATGGTTGTAGACCGGCCCAGGTTTGCCCTGCTGAAATTCGCCGTATTGCTGCACGATGTGGGCAAGCCGGCTGTGGTGTCCCAGGATAGCGAAGGGAAACGGATCTTTGAAGGGCATGAGACTGCAGGGGCTGCCATAACCAGGGAGATTTTCCGCCGGCTGAAATTTGCCAGCCGCGAAGAAGAATGGGCTGCAGATGGTGTGAGGACTCATGGGCAACCGGCCCACTTAACAAGCCAGTATCTGCAAGATAAGCGAGCCATCTACCGGTTCTTTCGGGATACTGAAGAAGGCGCTCCGGTGGCTCTGGTCATTAGTTTGACAGATTACCTATCCCGGCCGAAGCGCAAAGAAGGTCTGCCGGAGTGGCCTCAGTTTGCCGAGGAAATCGGCAAACTGTATTCCTATTATTTCACACCAGGACACGCTCTGGTACATCCTCCCACGTTGCTGAACGGAAACGAGCTCATGCGACGGTTGCATTTGCAAGCGGGACCGGAAGTTGGTCAGTTGTTGGAGGCTATTCGGGAGGCGCAGGCAGCCGACTTAGTCCATACCCGGGAAGAAGCCCTGGAGTATGGCCAGAGATGGTTACAACAAAATTGATAAGGTCTGGAGAAATTGTATGCGCTTAGGGGCACACCATTCGATATCCGGCGGCTTAGACCGGGCATTTTTAGCGGGCAAGGAGAACGCTTGCGAAGCGCTACAACTCTTTGTAAAGAGTAACCGGCAGTGGGCCGTCAAGCCATTAACAGATGAGGAGGTTAATCTCTTCAGGCAGCGGCAGAGTGAGACCGGCTTATCGCCGGTGGTGGCCCATGCGTCGTACTTGATCAACCTGGCTTCACCCAATAGCGAGTTATGGGAGCGATCCAGGGACACTTTACAGATCGAGTTGGAGCGGTGCGAGCGGCTAGGAATATGCGGGCTGGTGGTACATCCGGGGTCTCACATGGAAAGTGGTGAGGCGCAGGGACTGGTACAGATTTCCCGCGCTCTGGGGGAGATTCATGCCCGTACGCGGGGATATCAAAGCCGGATCTTTCTAGAAACGATGGCCGGTCAGGGTAATTCCCTGGGAGGGCGCTTTGAGCACCTGGCGTGGTTGTTGCAAAACACGGCAGAAGGGGAGCGATTAGGCATCTGCCTGGATACCTGCCATATCTTCGCCGCGGGGTATGATTTGTGTACACCTGAGGCTTACAGCGCGACGATGACAGAATTTGATGAGATTATTGGGCTGCATAGGCTGGGGGCCATACATTTAAATGATTCCGTCGGCTCATTGAACAGCCACAAGGATCGGCATGCCCATATTGGAGAAGGGCTTATTGGCCTGGAAGGCTTCCGGGCTATTTTGAATGATCACCGATTGGTCCATCTCCCAGGTTTATTGGAAACGCCTAAAAGTGACGATCTGCATGAAGACGTGGATAACCTGGCCCGGTTGCGCGGATTAATTGCTACAACTGAGTAGGTGAGACTGCGCTCTACCGGTTGAGTCGATAACCGGCAGAGCGCAGCAGGTTAAGCCGGGGCATGACTTGCGTTCCCCGTAGTGCTAGCGGGCTTGCTTCAACTTTTTCAGCTCCTCCTCGGCGATAGATTCCTCCAATTTGGTGAATAATGGTTCCGGCTCACGGAGCGGTTGGCTGGGAGGAATCTGGCTGGGTTGCCACAGGTCACCTGCCACATCCCAGCAGTACGTCAAAGCTGTATGGCTGGCTGCTCCGTCTTCGTCAAACTCCTGAATGGATATGTTACCGAAAAGGTTGGTATCGTACCCCAACATGCGGTGCAGTTGGCTGCTGGAGAATGGCAAAAAGGGGAGCAGCAAAGCTTTGAGTCCATCAATGACCCGGATAGCCGTATAGAGGGTGGTGGCAGCAGCAGGACGGTCGTGCTTAAGCTCGAACCAGGGGGCGCGCTCGTCCAGATAGCGGTTGGCTGCTCGAACAAGAGCCATAGTTGCCAGTAGAGCCGGGCGAAATTTGCAGACGTCGATCAGGCCGCCGATGGGTGCAAAAGCGCCATCTGTCCGGTAGCGGCAGAGAAGCGCCGGAGATTACTATGAGGTACACGGTAGGATATCATTATGAATCAATGCGTTCCAGGCTATTATTTTCTCCGTGGAACGGCTCCGCCTTTCGCGGGTTGTACAGCGCCGCCTTTGTCAGAGGGAGCAATCCAATCCTCAGGCAATTGGGCGCCAGGGCCGAAGAAGTACTGTTCCATTTGTTCCATCAAGAACTTGCGGGCTTCAGGATCGGCCATGACCAATCCATAATGGTTAATCAATATAGTAGATTGGCCTTGCCACATGTCAAACGCCTGGCGCGATATCTCGTTATAAATTCGCTCACCCAATGGACCTGGGAAGGGGGGACGGGCTAGACCCGGCAGGAAGCGCCCTAGCTTGGCACACATGATCATGCGTTGCTCTTGCTGACCTGGTGCTGGCGGGTTGGGCGAGGGCCGTGGCGGCCCTTGAGAGGCATCTGGCGTCGGGCCGGTATCAGCCTTTGCAGCCGATGGAGAAGCTGCCGTTTCGCTCGATGAAGCAGGTGGTTTGGTCATGCTTTCATCTTCCTCATTGTCTCGTTTGAACAATTTGCGCAGAGATTTCATGGCTTTCTCTTTCGATATGTATATATAATACTAGTAACTGCTCAGGTAGGTGAGTCAGGGAAAAGGGAAGGCGGCATAAAGGGAGAACCGAGGGAGGCCAGCAACAAAACATCCAAAACCCGTTGACCCTGTTTGCGGGCGGTGGAGATATAGCTGCGGATCTGGCAAAAGAGCTGGGCC
>SHYO01000125.1 GCA_009692745.1 Chloroflexota bacterium | reverse complement strand
GTCACCAAATTGACCTTGGCTAATATAAAGATAATTAGCGGAGTTTCAAAAATGATGCCAATCCAAAACATTAACGTGGTGACGAAAGAGACGTAATAATCGATGGAATAGAATGGCTGGACTAGATCACTGAGAAAGCCCTTCAGGTAACCGACGGTATACGGCAGCATCACGAGGGTGGCAAAGGCCACACCCAAGGCAAACATAAAACTGCCGCCCGGCACCATAAAATAAAGGATGCGCCTCTCTGACGGTAACAGACCGGGCAGGATAAAGCGCACGATCTGGTACAGCAGAATCGGCATAGCGAGGACAAAGCCGCCAAGCAACGCCACCCGGAAATACACCACAAACGTCTCGGTCACCTGTAATGCCGCTGGTTTTACATCTCCCATGGGAATCAACAAAAACTGCAAAAAGCTCTTGGTGAAAATCGCACTTATCAGGGTCCCGACTGCTAAAGCGAGGACGCATTTGATGAGCCTGGTACGAAACTCCTCCAAGTGCCCAATCACCGACATATCTTCGATGCCGGGCTTGGGCTTAACCTTGATTAATTTCTTCTGTTTTATGATTGGAGCTGCCATCTTCTAAGTCCACCCGGTATTCTGAAAAAGGATCTATTTGGTTAAATTCGACCGGCTCGGCCTGGTCGGGTATATCGGAACGTACGTCGGAACGTACGTCGGAACGTATATCAGAACGTACGTCAGAACTCATATCTTGCACCGGTTCCACGGGAGCACCCGGCAAATCAGGCGTTTCTTCATATGTCACAGACGGTGTCTCGACATCATGGCGCGGCGTAACGCCATGCAGGCTTTCATTCACGGGTTTCGTTAAATTTTCGTCAACAACCTCTTCAGCCTCAGAAATTACTTTGTTCATTTCTGCCGTCAAGCCAGTATACATACGTTGGAAATCCCGAATGGCCTTGCCCGCCTGGCCGGCAATTTCCGGCAATCTTTGCGGACCAAACACGATCAAAGCCACAACAAAGATAATGAGGAGTTCGGCAACTCCTAAAGACCCTATACTCATATGACTCCTCTTTCCAGTAAGACTCCTCTTTGCAGACCCTCTATCCTTTGGGGAAAATAGCCTCTAATTCGCCAGGGCCGGTTCGTTTTTGCCTGCTAATGTACCTAAAGCTCCGTTGATGAAACGGCGGGAGCTTTCGCTGCCAAAAAGCTTGGCTAATTCCACCGCCTCATTGATTGCCACCTTCAACGGCGTTTCTTTGCTAACCAAAATCTCATATCCTGCAATGCGCAGGATATTTCGATCAATCAATGCCATCTGCTCTACCGGCCATTCAGGAGCAATCCGTCCGATAGTAGCATCCAGCATCTCCCGATGTTCCCATACCCCACGGACCAGACGTTGCATAAAATCGGCGCCTGACTCTGGCAGAGGGGTATCTTCCAGTCGGCAAACAATCACATCAGGCAGGGGGTGGTTGGTAGAATCAATTTCATATAACGCCTGTAGCGCCAGCGCTCGAGCCTTACGTCTAACCTTCACGACACCCTCTTTCCACTGGCCGGAACTGTACGACGTCTACTACAAGCATATTGCTGCATTTGCATCAAATCGCCATCCCACCGTCCACCCGGATCACCTCTCCGGTAATAAATGCAGCCACATCCGAGGCCAGGAAAGCCACTACTTTGGCCACATCCTCCACGGTCCCTAGTCTTCCCAGCGGCGTCATAGATTTGGCTCGCTCCAGTAAATCTGCTGGTAAGGTACTGGTCAAATCGGTCGGAATGAAGCCAGGAGCCACGGCATTTACCGTGATCTGGCGTGAGCCGACTTCTTTCGCCAGGGAACGGGTCAGGCCAATCATGCCAGCTTTAGCTGCAGAATAATTGGCCTGGCCTGGATTACCAGTGATACCGGCGATCGAGGTGATGTTGATAATCCGGCCGTACCTCTGGCGCATCATCGGCCGAAGGACCGCCTTACTACAATGATACGCGCTCTTTAGATTTGTGTCCAGTACCATATCCCAATTCTCTTCGCTCATCATCGAGAGGAGCATATCTCGGGTAGTACCAGCGTTGTTCACCAGGATATCCAGCCGGCCGAAAGTATCACCGGCTGTTTTTACCAATAAGGTGGCCGTCTCGCTGAGGCGTACATCTCCCTGCACCAATACAGCTTGTGAGCCGAGGCGCTGGATTTCGTCCGAAACCTCCTGGGCGGCCGTCACATTACTCATATAATTTACGACCACTTTGGCGCCCAGGGTAGCCAACTGTAGCGCAATAGCTCGGCCGATACCCCGGCCGCCACCGGTCACAATCGCGACCCGCCCATTGAGGTCAATCATGGTTGCTCCTGTAGTTGGATGAAAGCTTCGATACCGGCGGCATCACCAATACTCAGGGTATGTACCTCGGGAGCGATGCGCTTCACCAAGCCGGTAAGCACATTTCCCGGGCCAACTTCCACAAAAGTATCGACGCCCTGGCTGACCATATAGCGCACACTCTCAACCCAGCGTACTGGATACGTCAATTGTTGGATTAACTCAGTCTTCAGTTCATCGGGATCTATCATAGGCCGGGCGGTGATATTAGCTATAAGAGGTATCTCTGCCAGTGCGAAAAAAGTCGATGCAACAGATTGGCTGAAGTGCGCAATGGCAGGTTGCATGAGAGGCGAATGTGCCGCTATACTGACAGCCAGGGGAATAACCCGGCGGGCGCCGGCCGCCCTGGCCATTTCCGAGACTCTTACCAGAGCATCTTTATCACCAGATACAACAATCTGTCCGGGGGCATTATCATTGGCAAGCTGCACCGGGCGGCCGATTTCCTGAGAAGCCCGGCGACAGGCTTGATCCAGCACTTCTGCTTCTAATCCTAAAACTGCGGCCATGGCTCCGGGATTCTGTTCACCGGCAAATTGCATAGCTTCACCCCGCGCGCGAATCAAGCGTAAGCCGTTCGGCACAGTGAGCGCGCCCGAAGCAACCACGGCGGTAACTTCCCCCATACTATGACCGGCTACGTAAGCCGGGGAGAGATGAGCACTAGCGCTACCTGCATTGACAGCTTCTCGCAATGCCTCCAAAATGGCCATACTAGTCGCCAAAAGTGCCGGCTGAGCATTGATGGTCTCCGTGAGGATATCCGAGGGTCCGTTGAAGCAGAGCGCAGATAAGGAAAATCCCAGGATATCATCGGCGCTTTCGAAAACCTCCCTGGCTGCTGGCGAGGTACGCACCAGATCTTGGCCCATACCCGGCACCTGGGATCCTTGTCCTGGAAAAATGAGAGCAAATCTCATGAGCCATATATCCTGGGAAATCTTTATTTATAATCAGCGGTTGCCTTACAACAAGGCCGGCAACCACTTATCATAAGGTTTAAGGTCCAGAAACACACCGGTAGGTATGTCTACTTCTTCGGGCCAGCCTCTTCAACTTCCAACACCTGCACACCTTTGTATGAGCCACAATTCGGGCAGATATGGTGGGGTAAACGCGGCGTCTTGCAAGTAGGACAAATGGTCAAATTGGGGGTGCGCAACGCATCGTGAGACCGGCGCCGGTGTGTCCGCCCTTTAGAAAATCGACGCTTTGGTAATGGTACCATGTTTACTAGCCTTTCCTGAATAAACTTCGAATCAACTTTGAGCAATCCGCATCCGGTTTAACAGTTACCGCCGGTACATTGAAACCAATCTAATTGGTGGATGTGCCTTCCAAGAGATCCCGTAGAGCCTCCCAACGGGGGTCTGCCTGCTCTTCACGACAATCGCAACTACCCTCGTTAAGATCCTGGCCGCAGGTGACACACAAGCCCTTGCAATCTGACCGGCAAAGAGGATGGACAGGTATTGCCAGCAATATATCCTGTCTAATCACCTCGCTGAGATCCAGCATATGCCTTTCATCGATTAAGAGAGCCTCATCCTGACCATCGGCAATTGGTAAAGTAGCCCCTGTCTCCAAGTCGATGGTAGGCACAAACTCCTCTTCTACATCGGATTTCACAGGCACAGCTACAGGCTCTAGACACCGCACACATTCCTCCTCCACCGTCATCTTCAATTTGCCGGTCACCAGAATACCATCTACCGTCCGCACCATACGGATGCGCCCGACAAGATTTGAAATGGGATGGACGTCCTCATCCAAATTCTTGATATCTTCATCCAAATCGAAAATACGGGTGGTCCCAACAAGAGACTTTAGAAGCTGCGATACACTATATATCATGGTAAGGAACCCCTATCAATAATCCAGGTCGCGAATTTCGCGGGTTAATTATACGCCAGCGGGGGGTCTTTGTCAAACAAACTTTCGGAAATCTGGTTTCTTTACCTCTTTATCGAACTGAAAAGGTTCGGCGTAACACTCCCTTGACTCCAACAGACAATGATGGTATTAGGGAGAGTATAAAACATGAATACCCCGGCAGGTTATCAAAAATCATTTATCTTTCTTTACCCCAGAGGTTATGGGTGAGTTGCACTTTATCAATGCCATCGGAGAAAACACAATGCCAACTTCAAAACCGGTAGAAGCAGTGGTCATCGGTACCGGCAAGATGGCGCGGAGCCATTTCCGCCACATCTTGCAACAACAGGATACAACCCATATTGCAGTCGTGTGTGAGCCATCCCCAGAAGCTTACGGCGCCACGGCAGAGATGTTCAAAGCCTCCGGTTTAGAACCGCCGCCTAACCAGCCGGACCTGGGACAATTGTTAGCAGAATACGCAGGCAGGCTCGACGCTGCCTTCATTATTACTCCCCACGTGTTTCACCACGACCAGACCCAAATGTGTCTTGAGGCCGGTCTGGATGTGCTCCTGGAAAAACCGATGGTCATGAACGCCGCGGAAGCCCGCAGTCTGATCGAGGTACGGGATCGCACGGGCAAGTTATTGGTGGTAGCCTTTCCGGGAAGCCTTTCGCCCAATGTGCGCCGGGCCGTCTCCTTGCTACGCTCCGGGGAATTAGGCCGAATTCTAAGTATTAACGCCACTGTCTGGCAAGCCTGGGGCAGCGCCACAACCGGTACCTGGCGCCAACAATTCGAAATCTCTGGCGGGGGATTTCTTTTCGACACCGGAGCACATTTGCTCAATACCATATCAGACCTGGCCGGAGAGGATTTTGCGGAAGTTGCCGCCTGGTTGGATAAGCTGGATCGCCCGGTAGATGTCCAGGGAACGGTAATGGGCAGACTGCGGTCAGGCGTTCTGGTGGGGATGTTCGGTTGTGGCGAGGCCATTCCATCGATTGGATCGGATGTGCGGGTTTTCTGTACAAAAGCTACCCTGCGCACCGGCATCTGGGGCGAGCGGCTGGAGATTCAACGGGAGGGGCGTAAGCAATTGCGCAAAATCAATGTACCGGCTTCCCAAGGCGTTTGGGAGCAGTTTCTGGCGGTGCGCAACGGGACAATGCCTAATCCCTGCCCCCCAGAAGTCGGCTTGCGTATGGCAAAGTTATGGGATGCCATCATTTCCTCTGCCGCACAAGCGGGCAAACCCGTACAGTGCGGGTAGGTCTCAGCCCATGAGCATTGCCGGTGATGTTATATGTTAAAGGAGGTAAGAATAGGCAATTATGCAAAACCCCATTCGAGTAACGGTATGGAATGAGTATCGACATGAGCTGGTAAATCCCAAAGTAGCCGCGATCTATCCCGCAGGGATTCATGCTCCCATCGCTGCCCACCTGCAGGCGCAAGGTATGGTAGTACGCACCGCTACACTAGATGAGCCCGAGCATGGCTTATCTGCCGAGGTCCTGGAACAGACGGATGTTCTGACCTGGTGGGGGCATAGAGCCCACAAAGAAGTACGTGATGAGGTTGTGGACCGGATACAGCAGCGCGTGTTACAGGGCATGGGGCTGATTGTGCTGCACTCAGGCCACTTTTCCAAGATCTTCAAGCGCCTGATGGGCACCTCTTGTGATCTCAAATGGCGCGAGAATAATGAGCGGGAAAGAATCTGGGTAATTGAGCCGGGACATCCTATCGCTGCTGGTCTCAACGAACACTTTGAGATCCCCCAGGCTGAGACCTATGGCGAGCCATTCGATATTCCCGCTCCGGACACTCTGGTATTTGTTAGCTGGTTCCAGGGCGGCGAGGTGTTCCGCAGCGGTTGTTGTTATCATCGGGGTAAAGGTAAGATCTTCTATTTCCGGCCCGGCCACGAGACGCTGCCCATCTATTACCAGGCCGAGGTCTTGCAGGTCATTACTAACAGCGTACGTTGGGCCACCCCGGTGGATGGTCCGAAGATCCATTTTGGCAATCTAAAACCGCCTTTGGAACAGGTACTTCGTGAAGGCTAAGTGACTTGTCAGCAAGCAGAGAATACATTACCAGGCCAGGGGAGAGGCGTGGGAATGCCTCCCCCCTCTGCCATTCACCAAAGTGTATATCAAGCCTCCTCTGACACGCCACAATAGTGGATCGCGGCTGCGGTCCACAGACGTGCATACCGGTCTAGTTCGGAAAGAGCAATCCATTCCACATCCCCATGATGCCCCCCGCCGCGCAAGTCATCCCTGGCCCCATTAAATTCGTTGGGGTCGCCATAACTTAAAGAACCGTGGCAAATCGTGGGAATACCCCTTTCCAGGAACATCAAAACATCGGTGGCTACCCGCAAACCTGCCAGGGGCAATGTATCGCCCACGACCTCCTGATGGGCCGCCTGGAAAGCTGCCACCAGGGGATCATGCGCTGAGATTTCACCGGCGGTAGCCGAATTCTTCAGTTGCACTCGGGCGCGAGCGCCGGTTCCCGCGACCACCTGGGCAGCGATAGCTTCCAACTCCGCCTGGCATTGAGCAAAGCTGCGGGCAGGATTATACCGCCTTGTCCCCACGACCCGGCACTTGTTCGGGAAACGGTTAAAATAATCTCCGCCCTGGATGATACCCACGTGATATGTATCCGGCCCCAAGAGCGGAACGTCTTCCAGCGCCAGAGCCTGCGAGCGCTCATCGATCCGCAGAGCCAATTGCGCCGCCAGGAGCAGGGGATTCGGTGTCCCCGGCAGAGCCGCCAGCTCATGAGTTACCTCACCATCGCGCTCAATTTCAACTTCGTAAACGATTAGACCTATATGCCGGATCGGCAATATAGCCCACGGACCCTCAACCACAATACAGGCATCGCCCCGAATTCCCTGGTCCATGAGCAACTTTCGATCCTCACTGTGCTCATATTTCCCGGGAGATTCATGGAGTCCCTGGGATGTAATGAGAATATCCCCTTTCAAGCGGATCCCGGAAGCCTTTAAAGCGCGCACTGCCTCCACCACAGAGGCCACAGCGGCTTTCATATCCAAACTACCCCGGCCGTAGAGCCGGCCATCGCGAATTTCGGGAGTGGCATGCTCCAGGGGCACGTGGTCGTTATGGCCGATGAATTCTAAGCACGGACCACCGCCGGTCCCCGGAAGTCGGGCGACCACTACAGTACTTTCGGGCATGGGATGGTACAGGCTAACTTCCAACCCTATTGCCTGAAATTCCTGCCCCAGCCGCTCGGCCACCTGTCGATTTGCCAGCGTCGGACTGGGAATCCTTACCAGCTCCAACGCTAACCTGGACATCCTTTCAGGGTCTATGTGTTCCCAGATCTGTTCCACAGGACGCATCAGAATCTTCCTCCAGTAATAAAATAGGGCGCACTCAGCGCGAGTAGATATCAGGATCTGAAATTTCCATCCAGCGTTCCGGGGCTTTAAGGGAATAGAAACCAAACTGGCTATACAAGCCGTGGGCATCGCGCGTTGCCAGCATCCAACGGCGTAACCCTTGCAAATCCGGGTGAGCCTGGATACAGGCTATCAGCCACTTGGATAACCCTCTACCCCGATGGCTTTCGACCACAAATACGTCGGATAGGTAGGCATAAGTAGCGAAATCAGTAATAACCCTGGCGAACCCTATTTGCTGGTGGCCCTCGTAAATGCCATAACACAACGAATGGTTGATGGCTTTTTGCACCACCACCAGGGGGATGTTCTTGGACCAATAGGTAATTTTCAGAAATTCATGGATTACGTCAAGTTGCAATTTAGACGGATCGGTGCTGATAGAGAAGCCGTCTTGGGTGTATTCAACATGTGGGATTTCCATCTGATGCTCCAGGTAAAGATCAGTCTGTGCCAGACAATCAGCCACTTTCTCCTACGGCAGACAAGCGACTTAAACCAAATTGCAGCGCCAGCCAGGCGACTCCGGTGGTTACTACGACAGCCCCAATGACACCGGCAATCCAGCCCACTCCAACCAACTCAGGCCGGAAAATGGAGAGAATGACCGGCAAACCGAGCAAGCCTCCTCCCACTATGCCCAGTAGAATATAACCGATAAAAGCAAAGAGCGTTCCCCAACCGGAACTCATACCCCGCGGGTCATCCCAATCCAAACGCGCCCAGGGGACCGCAAAACCGATAGCGATGGCCAACATGCCTGCCCCTAACAACTCCACACCGAACCAGCCATATAGGAAGCCCCAAACGGAAAAATGGCGCCAGATGGCAGCGCCAATCATGAGGAGAGAGCTGAGCACGGCAAAGGGCACAACTGCCGAGAGATATTTGCCGCGCAGCAATTCAAACCCCGATAATGGGGCGACTTTCAATATCCACCAGGACTTACCTTCCATGCTGATAGAGGTCAAACCAATCCGGCTGAAAACCAGGATCGTGCTGGCCAGGATACCGACGGCGATGAAAACGTTCGCCATATTCACCATCCCTAGTCCATAGCGGTCTGCCAACTGCAGGACATTAGTGCTATTCCGTCCCGTCCCACCAATGAGATTTATGTAAACCACCGGCAGAAATAACAGGGGAGCCAGCAGTTGGGCAAAATTGCGCAAGTCCCGCGGAATCACCCGCCAATCTTTCAGAGCCAGGGCCAGGGGCGCCGGAGCGCCGCCGAGCAGTCCACTATGGGCGGCATCTTTAGCGGCCTGTTTACGACTGCGAGCGGCGCTGCCACTGCTTTGCATACGTATCCAGCCGGTGGTATACATGTAATCGGCCAAAAAAATGGTGACAGCAAAAAAGCCAAAAGTTAAGACCAGAAATCCAGAGAGATTGACCAGAGCCGGCACCCAATCCCCCAAACCCGCCTCCGATAACCCCCGGCCGGCCACCAATGTCGGGATGGGGAAATTAGTCACAACCTGAATTTGACTGAGGAAAGCCTGGGGATCGGCGCTGACCCCACTGATCCTTTGCGTCCAGAGACGCGTAGTTTGGCCCAACAAACTGCAACTCATACCCACCAGAGCGGCAGATAACCCCAGCACCTCCCTGACGCGGCGGGCTGGAGCAAAGCGGGCGACCAACATAACCAGCAGCGCCCCAACACTGGCGGGGAATAATGGGGTGCCAAGCAGCGTAATTAACACCAGCAGATAGTATAAGGGGCCATATTGCAGCCCCAGACCATACGTGATAAGCGCCGGCGCCGCTGCAATGGCGATAATACCATAGTAAAATGCCATCCCATCGAGAATTTTGCTGATAAAGACAGCTCTGCGATCCACAGGCGCACTCATAAGCATTTCGAGGTCATTAGTGAGAAATAAGGAGCCTAAAGCGACACCGAAACTCGTCAGGAAAAGAATTACCGCAATCGCGGTCAGTATCGCCCCCGGAATCAACGGCTCAAGATGCAACTGCGGAAAACGACGGAGCAGCGACCCGGCGCCATATCCCAGGGCAGCGGATCCGCCGCCCACTATGACCCCGATCCATAAAGCACCCAGGACCAGCAATACTTTAGCGAGAGGCTTGCGGCTCAGGAAGCCATTCCATGCCACCTGCCAGCGTAATGAAAGCAACAACCATGTATCATTAAGCATTTTGTACTCCACCATCCTGTACCGGCTATCGCTAAAGTATCACAATCTCGCAGGGTTATGTCACCGCTCGATGTATGACCTGAATAGTAGGCTTATTCCAGCACGCGAGCGATTTCGGCGTATTCAGCGCCGCCGGTTAATTTGAGGAAAATATCTTCTAGAGACCCTTCCGCTCCGTGCGAACGCAGCTCAGCCATAGTGCCGGAGGCCACAATTTCGCCTTTATTGATAATCATCACCCGATCGCACATGCGCTCGGCAATTTCCAAAATATGCGTGGAAAAAAAGACGGCCGCACCACGATCACGCAACTGGCCCAGGATATCCTTGAAAAGCCGGGCAGATCGTGGATCAAGTCCAACAGTAGGCTCATCCAAAAAGAGAACTTTCGGATCGTGGACCAGGGCTCCGGCCAAAGCCATCTTCTGCTGCATACCATGACTATACCCTTCGATCAGGTCACTGGAAGCATCACTCAACTCGAACAAGCGCAACAATTCAGTTGCGCGGCGCTCAGCTTGCGCCTTGGGTACACGGTATAGGCGAGAGATAAACCGTAAGAACTCCCACCCTTTCAGTTTACCGTAAAGATTAGGGGTATCCGGCACATAGCCAAATGCAGCTTTGGCTGGGACAGGCTCAGTTTGTATATCATGGCCCAAAATGGTAGCCTTACCCGATGTAGGTTTAAGCAGCCCGGTCAGCATTTTGATAGTAGTTGTCTTACCGGCGCCATTTGGCCCCAAGAAACCGACGATTTCACCGGGTTCGATACTTATATCCAAATTTTTCACTGCTTCGTGTGTGCCATAGACCTTGCGCAATCCTGTGGCCTGGATAGCGGGGCCACTATAAAACCCGGCAGAACCATTAATTGTCATCGAAGAACCTCCTGAAAAATCACAACATTCATAATCTTACCAGAATTAGCACGGGAGGCAAGCCTGCAAAAGGTATATTTTCCAGGGCGCTCCAGGTGCAGCAGAAGAGGCTCTCTCCCACCCGTTTCTTGACAAGGGAAGTAAGCCAATATATGCTGTGGAATAAATCTACAGGCGACCTATGATATCGACCGATGTCACCCTTTTCTACCCGCACCTTTGGGTAACCAACTTGGTTTTATCATTTAGTTCAATACGCATTATATTACGATCTTCAGCATAAGAAAGGAACATTATGAGACTCGAAGATAAGGTGGCGATTATTACGGGGGGAGCCAATGGCATCGGCCGGGCAACTGCCATCCTCTTTGGCCGTGAGGGGGGTAGCGTGGTGGTGGCTGACCGGGACGCTACAGCCGGTGAGGCTTGCGCCGCTGCCATTCGCAATGCAGGCGGCCAGGCAATTTTCGTAAAGACGGACGTCAGCAGTGACGCAGAGGTAGAGCAGCTAATAGCCGAAACCGTTAAACAATTTGGCGGCGTAGATATCCTGGTAAACTGTGCCGGGGTAGATATTACCGGCACCGTGACGAATACCGAACCGGAGCGCTGGCACCGATTGATCGATATAAACCTGACGAGTATCTACCGGACTTGCCGCGAGGCTATCCCGTATATGATACAACGCAAAGGCGGCTCTATCGTCAATATAGCCTCGCTGCAAGGGATGTACGGCTACCCCAATTATGCGGCGTATGCCGCCTCCAAAGCTGCTATTATTGGCCTGACCCGCCAGGTAGCGGTGGATTATGCGCCTTTCGATATCCGCTCCAATGCCGTCAGCCCGGGAAGCATTACTACGGATTTAGGCGCCAATAGTGACCATCTGGAACCTCAGTATGCTCACGATCCCGGCGCCACATCTCCGCCGCCCCCATCACCGGCGCCGGCAGCGGGTAATCGCTCTCGCTTACGCGGTTCAGGGCGCCCTGAGGATGTCGGCTATGCCATCCTATTTCTGGCTTCCGATGAGGCTGCCCATATCAGCGGCCATAATCTGGTAGTAGCAGGTATCACCCAAGCCCGAATGGAAGACTGACACAGACCTACCGGGGATTTCTTACCGGTTATCATCTCTCTTCATCCCACAGGAGGTAGCGTATGTTTCGATTGGATGGCAAGAGTGCTATTGTCACCGGCGCCGGGTCAGGCATCGGCCGGGAGATTGCGCTATTATATGCCCAACAGGGCGCCCAGGTAATTGTGGCGGATGTGCAGCCTGAGGGCGCCGATGCAGTTGTGCAAGAGATCGCGGCTGCCGGTGGCGTAGCGTATCGTCAGAACCTGGATGTGACTAATGAAGAACAGGTAAAACAAGCTATACGAGACACGGTCCAGCGCTATGGCCGGCTGGATATCCTTGTCAATAATGCCGGCATCAGCCATGTAGGCAATATCCTGGAAACCGGCGCCGAAGATTTCGACCGGGTTATGAACGTGAATGCCAAAGGGGTCTTCCTCTGCTCCAAATACGCTGTAGAACAGATGGTAGTCCAAGATCCCAGCGGGGGAACTATCGTCAATATCGCTTCCGTGGCCGGCATGATTGCCATCGACCGGCGCCTGGCCTATAGCACCAGCAAAGGCGCCGTGATGAGCATTACGCGCTCAGTTGCGATGGATTTCGTAACCAAAGGCATCCGTGCCAACGCTATCTGCCCCGGGACGGTGCATACTCCCTTTGTGGAGGGATACCTGGAACGGTATTTTTCCGATAACAAAGATGAAGTCCGCCGCCAACTCCACGCGCGGCAACCGGTAGGACGCATGGGCCGGCCGGACGAAATTGCCACCGCAGCCCTATACCTGGCATCAGAGGAAGCAGCCTTTGTCACCGGCTCCATGTTTGTGATAGATGGAGGATGGACGGCCAGGTAATTCTATCCTCGCAATCTATGCCGCTGTGATGATGATAGGTTGGCCGCGGGTAATTACCACCGTATGCTCATATTGCGCCGTTAGACTGCCATCGGGCGTCTTCAAGGTCCAGCCATCCGGGGCGGTGACCACCCGGTTAGCTCGGGTTGACAGGAATGGTTCAATCGTAATCACCAACCCCGCTGTCAAGCGGCGCTGGTCGCGCGGCTCAAAATAGTTGAGGATTTCCCGCGGTTTCTCATGGATATTCCGGCCTACGCCGTGCCCGGTTAGATCCTGTATGACGGTAAAACCGCACCGTTGGGCTTGCAGCTCAACGCTCCGGCCGATCTGGTTGATACGTCGCCCGGCCCTGGCTTCAGCTATAGCGTTTTCCAGCGCCTGCCGGGTACAACGACATAACTTGCGCTGCAGCGGAGCAACGGGTGGCACCGGCACAGTGGCACCCGTATCGGCAAAGTAACCATCTAACTCCGCCGAGACATCAATATTAACCAGGTCTCCCGCGCAAATTACGCGCTCTCCCGGAATACCGTGGGCGGCTTCATCGTTCAAGCTGATACAACAAACACCGGGAAACTTATAAACGAGCTGCGGCGCCGGGCGAGCGCCATACTGTAGCAGCACGCCTGCCCCAATCTGGTCCAACTCTGCCGTGGTCATACCCGGTTGGATTTTTGCTGTCATCTCCCGCAGGGCCAGCGCAATAATCCGGCCGATGCGTTGTAGACCGATCAAATCCTCTTCCGAATCAATTGACATGCTAATACTCCCATCTTATTGAGGGAATAGCCAAACGATACCCTTAAGCCTGGCTGCCCATCTCTACCAATCCCTCCACCATACCTCGAATGCGGGGGCTATCGCTGTTTAGAAAAACCGGATCGGGATGAAAAACATAAGCCTGGTACCGCTGCAGCGAGGCGAAATGCGCCTCCTCCACCGGTCTGGAGGCAAATTTCATGGCGATATAGCGGCGCCGGCCTGTCCCCTGATACACGCCATGATAGAGATACTGATTGAATATCACCATATCTCCAGGATTAGACTCCAAGGGGAAGTAGGGCAATTCAATGCCAGGAACACCAAAGAAATTCATACATGTGTCACTCTGCTGATGGTTAAGTGGGTCCAGGTCTTTATATAGCGGTAGCTTATGCGACGCCGGCACAACTCGCAAACAGCCGTTATCCCGGTTCACAGGCGTCAGGTACATCATGATCTTAATGCGCCTATAGGTAGGATTCTCCCCGGGCCGGTCGCTGTGCCAGTAATGGGCATCTTTATTCCCCGCTACACCGACATTCCCTTCAGAGCCCGACCAGATAAATCCGGCACCCAGCAACTGCTCCATCGCCTGGTAAAGTCGATCATCTTCGACCAACTTCATCAACTTCGGGCTCTTCTCTACAAACGGTGCCACCGTCTGGTAATCGATGGTGATATTCCGCTCCTGCCGGTCCTCCTGCCACAGCCCCTCGGCGACCCGGATGATCTCGTCAATCTCCTGCGGCGAGAAAGCCTGGCGTAAAAAGATAAAGCCAAAAGCATCAAAATGTGCAATTTGTTGCGGTGTAAGCATCTCTTTCTCCTTTTATGCCCGTTCAACAGATACAAATTAACGGATATGATCTAGCCTCAACCTGCCAGAGTCTCATATCAGATTCAAACCATTATACCCCGCGGGGGAAATATTGTCGAAAACAAGGGATTGGTTCAAAATCGGATAATTCAACCATAATTTAAAATTCAATTTTAATATGTCACCGTATTGCCTCACATAAGAATCTTACCCTGAGGGATTCGTTGCCTCATTAGAATATCTTACTATGACTGTCTGGCAGATGCGGTGTTGCAAAGATTCAATCTCCCTCAGCAAAGTTACTGGGTTAAGATCAGGATACAGGGCACGCA
>SHYO01000003.1 GCA_009692745.1 Chloroflexota bacterium | reverse complement strand
GTCTGCAGTTGCTCCAATCGCCCAAGCCACATATGATAAAGACGGTTGATCGACATCGGTACCTCCTGGTTAAGTGGTTGGTCAAACCTAACTTTACCAGGTTTCCCGGGTCGATCAACTCTTTTTCTTAAACTGTCAGGTAGCTAGAAAGAAATTCAGGAAGGGCATGAGCAGGCAGCGCATCTGATCATGACTTTGATCTCCGCAAACCTGGCATCCTCACCTGCGGCAAAATGAAAACCTATGATTAGATATATCATTATGCGGTTAATCGGTATCATTGGTGTCCTCTGGCTCATCGGCACCATTACCTTCTTCATCATGCATGCCATCCCCGGCGGTCCCTGGGATGAGAAAAAGAAGGCCTTGCCGCCCGAAGTTAAACAGAACATCTTGCGCAAATATGGCCTCGACCGTTCCTTACCTGAACAGTACGTCACCTATTGGATCAACCTCTTGCAAGGCGATATGGGCATTCCCTACCAGGCTCCCACAGAAACCGTCGCTGGCCTCATCGGCCGTTCCTGGCCTGTCAGCGCCCAATTGGGTCTTATGGCTGTGGTGGTGGCCTTTACCCTCGGCATCCCCTTGGGCGTCATCGCTGCCCTAAAACAAAATTCCTGGATTGACCAACTAACCACGGCTTTGGCCACCATGGGATTCGTGACCCCCAATTTTGTGCTGGCCGTTTTTATGATCTGGATCTTCAGCCTGAACCTCAAACTCTTCCCACCTGGGGGGTGGGAAGGACCCCAATATTGGGTTTTGCCTGTCATCACCTTTGCCATGTCTCCCCTGGCGATCACCGCGCGCTACACCCGTACCGCAGTTATCGATGTCATGCGTAGCGATTATGTGCGTACTGCCCGAGCCAAGGGTCTGAAAGAATCCACCGTCATCACTCAACATATCCTGAAGAATTCCCTTATACCCATGTTAACCATTATGGGCCCCATGGCAGCCGCTCTGACCACCGGCTCTATCTTCGTCGAAAGCATGTTCCGTATTCCGGGTATCGGCAAATTCTTCACCCAGAGCGTCTCCTTCCGCGATTATCCCATGATTATGGGAGTCACCCTCTTCTATGCTGCCCTGGTCGCCGTCTCCTATCTCATCACCGATCTTCTCTATGTCGCGGTTGATCCACGCATCGACTTCAAAGAGCAAAGCGTATGACTATCGTACAGACTGCCCAAGAAACGATCTTCACCGAAAAACCCCCTGCTCAACGCGGCCTATATCAAGATGCCTGGCGCCGCTTTAAGAAAAACCGGTTGGCTCTCATCGGCTTTGGTGTCCTTCTATTGATCACCTTGGGCGCCATTGCCGCCCCTCTGATCTCCTTCGGGGGATACAATAACCAGGTATATGCTGATGCCTACCTGTTCCCCAGTCCCCAACATCTCATGGGCACCGATGGTCTAGGCCGCGAAATCTGGAACCGGGTACTCTACGGCGCCCGCATTTCCCTGCTCGTCGGCCTGGTGAGCCAGGCGCTGGCCTATGCCGTTGGCATCCCTTTGGGCGCCATTGCCGGCTTCCGTGGCGGCCAGGCTGACTATTTCATTATGCGCTTCGTAGATGCCATGTCGGCCTTCCCTTCCCTGCTCTTTGCCATTTTGGTGATGTCCGTTTTAGGACCTGGCGTGTGGCAGGTGCTACTCGCCATCAGCCTCACCCGCTGGATCGAAGGCTGCCGTATGACCCGCGCCCAGTTGCTGCAACTACGGCAATCGGAATACGTCATCGCGGCCCAGGCTATGGGCGCCAGCTCCGGGCGCATCATCGTCACCCATATGCTGCCCAACGCCCTCTCCCCCTTAATTGTGGGGTTGACCCTGGGTATCCCCGGCGCTATATTCAGTGAAGCGGGCTTAAGCTTTTTGGGATTAGGTATCAACCCCCCCATACCCAGTTGGGGGCAGATGGTGGGCGAAAGCGTCCAATACCTGAGCTACTACTGGTATATGACCGTCTTTCCAGCCCTGGCAATCGCCCTGATGATGTTAGGGTTCACCTGGGCCGGTGACGGCTTACGCGATGCTTTGGATCCCCGCGACAGCCGCTAAGGTCAAACGGGGGATTTAGCTGGAATTAGTTTCTTAGGGCAAAAGAAGTTGACTTTCAATCTCAACAATCGATTAAGGAGAAGAACATGAGTAGAGTAGTGCAGTACACTGCAAAGATTTCGCGACGGAATTTCCTGCAAAATACACTGACCATTACAGGCGTGGCTGGAGTCGGGTTATTCCTTCAAGCCTGCGGCGCCCAGGCTACACCAACCGAGGCTCCCAAGGCGGCTGCCACCCAGGCTCCGCCACCTGCCGCGGCTGCCACTACAGTACCGACCCAGGCTCCCGCCGCAGCTCCCACCGCCGCGCCCACCAAAGCCGCGGCGGCCGCCACCGGCTCCGATAAAACCATCTTGGGACTGGCTCTCCCTGCCGATGCCGCCCCCTATGACCAGCAGATCTACCGCTGTATGATTACCGGCGCCGAACCGCAACATATGGAGCGGGCGGCCAGCGTCAGCGGCAGCGGTAGCATCTATCCCTTCTATTACACCGAACCGCTGGTTAAACTCAACGAAGATAACGAGCTTGTCCCGGTTATTGCTGAAAGCTGGAACCTGGAATCCGATGGCCTCACCTGGACTTTCAAGATCCGCAAAGGGCTGGAATGGAGTGATGGGGTTCCCCTGACCGCCAAAGATGTAGAGTTCACCTACCAGCGTATGGCCGATCCCAAGGTGGCCTTCGACTGGGCCTGGTTCTTCGCCGATATCAAGAACTTCAAGGAAGTCAACAGCGGCAAAGCTCCTATGAGCGACCTGGGTGTCAAGGCTGTCGATGACTATACCTTCCAGGCCGTCATGAATGCGCCGGCTCCCTACTTTCCGGACAAGACGCTGATGGTCACCATTTCACCGCAACACGTTATCAAAACCACCGATGGTAGCCCCAACTGGTCAACCGACCCCAAGACCGCTGTGGCCTCCGGTCCCTGGAAGCTAGCCTCCTGGGAAAAGGGTAAGCAGATCGTCTTCGAAGCCAACCCCAATTATAAGGGCGTGCTCAAGCCCTTCATTAAGACTATCATCATCAAAGTCGGCTCGCCGGAATCGGTTCAACCGGCCTACGAAGCGGGAGAGATTGACGCCACTGCCTATGAGGGCGGCAACATCACCCCCGCCGATATCGCCAAAGCCAAGTCCGATCCGGCGAGGTGGGGTGTCCATTCCTACGTAGACTACGGCGCTTACTTCCTGATGTTCAATAACCAGATGGATCCCTTCACCAACACCAAGGTGCGCCAGGCTATCGCTAAATCTATCGATAAGAACGCCCTGGCTGGTTCGATTGGCCGCGACCTCAGTGTGCCGGCCTTCAGCATGTTGCCGCCGGGCTTCCCGGCGCACAATCCAGCTCTCAAGGATGATGACACCAATAAATTTGATCCGGCCGGGGCTAAGAAGCTGCTGGCCGACGCTGGTTTCCTCGAAGGCAAGGGCCTGCCCAAAATCACCCTCTACACCTGGAGCCCCCTCAACGCCCTGCGCAAGGGTTGGATCGAAGGCGTCCAGGCGCAGATCAAGAAAAACCTGGGTATCGATACGGAACTGAATACCGGCGAGATCAAGGTCTTTTACGCCGAAAAAGCCAAGCACGTCTATCCTTTCACTTTCCAACAATATCAGTTTGACTATTTCGATCCCAGCAACTTGCTCGACCTGTGGAAAACCGGCAACTACGACTATTCCAACAAGGACTACGATGCCCTCATCGATAAAGCCGACCACTTTGTCGGCTCGAAAGAGGACCGCATCAAGCTCTACCAGCAGGCCGAGAAAATTCTGGTCGATGAAGCCGGCGCCATCTTTCTCTTCTGGCCTCAGACAGTCCAATTCTGGCGGCCGTATCTGAAGGGCAAGTCGCTGGAACCCAGCAAGCTCGGTGTGCAGTCCTTCCGGGGTAATAAGCTGGGCCTCACGCACTACAATATGTATATCACCAAGGACCGCCCTGCCATCAAGATCTAGAAATACGACAGAGCTTCCGTATACCTGATTTTCTGCAGAGAGGGGCCATGCCGCCCCTCTCTGCACAATGGTCCCCGTCCCTGCGATGGGTATTAGACTTCAAGAGGAAAAATGACGCAGCCCCCAAACCTTACCTTTACCGATATCCGGCGTCTCACCAGCGCCGCCCAAAATTATGTCTATTTTGAAACCAGCGGCATGGCCCCCAAACCCGAGCCGGTCATCGCCGAAGCCGTGCGCTGGATGAACTTCCAGAACCAGGGCCCCGCCGTCGGCGCCGATGAGCAGCAGCTACTCGAGACCATTAAACGGCTGATAGACGACCGCACCCGCGTGATCAGCATCAGCCACGTTTCCCGTCGCACGGGCATGCGCTTCCCGGCTGTTGATATCAGCCGGTTAGCCCACCAGCACGGCGTACCCGTCCTCTTCGACGGCGCCCAGGCATTCGGCGCTATCCCGGTCGATGTAAAGGTTCTTGATTGCGACTTCTACACCTTCAGCGGTCATAAATATATCATGGCGCCGCGCCCAACCGGGTTGGGCAGGGCACCGGCGGCTTTTACGTCCGCAAGGATCGGTTGGCCTGGCTTAAGCCCAGTTGGATTGGGTCCCATTCTCAGGCCGACATGGATGACTTCGGGCATATGACTCTGCACGATGGCGCCAAGCGCTTTGAATTTGGTACCCGCAACTTGGCCGACCATGCCGGCCTCGGCAAGGCCCTGGAAATCTGGGAATCCATCGGCTGGGATCGGATCTTTGCCCAGATCGCTGCCTACACCGATCAGATGAAGCAGGCGCTCCAGGCAGTACCAGGACTGGAAATCGAGACCCCTTTGCCTTATGACCGATCTTCCGGTATAGTTACAGCCTATATACCAGGCAAAGAAGCACGCCAATTGACCGCCAGCCTGCTTGAGAAAGAACGAATCGTCTTATCACCCATTGACACGAATAGCATCCGTATCTCTGCCCATGTATTCAATACCGCGGAAGATATGGATTGCCTCATTTCCGGCCTGCAGCGCATCCAGCGCGCCGGATATTGAAAGTGTATGTATGCCATAATGCAAAATGTAGCCATTCTCTTCAGCCCCTCTTCCCGCGCCGCCTATATCCACCAGGCTGAAGCCTGCGGCGCCATCTATACTTTCCGTAGCGCCTGGGGGGATGACCGTACCTGGCTCAAAGGCGAATATGCCTACCTGGCCCCCAACGGCGCTTCGGTCATGCTGCATCGCCATGCGATCAAGCACGATCTCATTACCGAATCGCCTCAGCTTGCTGATAAGTTATCTGCCTATCAATTCCTGCTCATCCCCAACGCCGGTCACATGGAACAGGAAACCATCGCCACGCTCAGCGCCTGGCTGGCCCAACCGGACCATCATCTGCTGGTAACTGGCAAAACCAACCTGCCTCCGGCCTTATTGGGTCTCAGATCGCTGACACCCATCACACCAGCCGGCTTCACCGGCTGGAAATGGACTGACGATTCCCCTTACCCTGATACGCATATCTGGGAACCCTACTATATCTCCGCCTACAGCGGCCACCGCGCCTATGCCGCCGAAGCAGCATCTACCGGCCACGTCCTGGCAGAACTGTGGGAGTTCAGCGGCGATTTAAACAGCGCTGCCACCGCTCAAAAGCGCCGCATCGGCGCCGGCATCGTCGTCAGCGAGCGGGTCGTCACCTTTACCAACCAATTCTTCGAATTCCTCGCTGGGACTTTGCAGGCGCATCTTAACGTGGAAGCTATCCGCCATTGGCACCACCCCACTCATTGGGGCGATACCCTGGCCTATTTCTTCAAAGGCATCCTGCTGCAGACGCCCTGGTCCCGTCTATGGGATATCCAGCTCAAACCGTTTGGCGCTTACCGTGGGGTGCTCTCCCTGCGCCACGACGTAGACACCTCCGCCGATGTTGGTATGCTTGCGCTGGAAGCGGCCACCGCTACCCCCGCCACCTGGGATATCATCGATCCCCAGGTATCTCCGGGAGATGCCACCCCAGAGCAGGCTGAGATATGGCTGCGCGAAACCGGCAAAGTCGATTTCCTGGAAGCCGGCCTGCACAACGACAGTATGCACACTGGCGACCCATCGCGCTATCTGTATGGCACCGGCCTCTACGACCATTTCCAATCCTCGGGCCGGCATCTTGGGCTGTCCTTCCAAACCGGAGGACGCCACGGCGCCTGCCATCTCCATCCCGAGACTATCGATGCTATGGATTATTTGTACGCCCAGGCGCCTGAAATCGAGGGATTATGCACTTTCTGCTTCTATGCTATGGTGGAATACGGCGTACGTCACCCTGAAATAACCTACGCCGGCCATCCTCTCACTTATATGACGGATACCCACGCCACCATTGCTACCCAGGGCTTCTGGTTTCCCTTCCATGCCGTAGTCAGTACCAAGGAAGAATACAAAATCCTGCGCGGTTGGGATCTGACGCACGAATATGATTGCAATTACGAGCTGATTGAGACCGTGTACTATAGCCATCACAGCCGTCGGCCCAGTGATGAGGATCGCCTGGAGAACGGTGTCTACACGCTCCAGTACCACCCGCTCTTCACCCGCGACCCAGCCTATAACCGTGGCAAGGGTACTTTGTCCTATCTGGCGTATGCTATCGCCCTGGCTGACCGCCTGCAATACTGGATAGCCAACAAAGTGACGCTCTACCGGCACATGTGTGACTATCAGGATCTGAAGATCCGCGTCATCGATCCCCATTGCGTGCAGGTCCTTAACCCCTCGCCGCGCTCCATCGAGGGTTTCATGCTCCAGCTACCGGCGCCTCAACTACCTGCTGCTATGTGGCAGGTACGCACTGAGCTCGGCTGGCTGGCACATGTCGTGGACGGCCGGCTCGTTACCCTGCCACCGCTGACCCCCGGGCAGATGGTTCAGTGTAATATTACCGCGGAAGCGGCAAGCTACCCTCTGATCCGCCAGCCAGGGCATAAAGGCATAGATATCCTGGCAGCTCTCTACCAACCGGCTCAAGATAGTTTACTGGTAAATGTCCGCACCATCGGCCAACAAACTCTGCTCATTGAAAATCTGACTCCCTCCCAAACCTACTATCTCAAACAACAGATGGCGGCTCTGGAGATCTCCCAAACCATCGATGCCAACCCGCGGGGTCAGATTACCTGTACCCTGGCAGGTTCCACCGCCCACTATGAAACCACCCAGCTCACTCTTACCAAAGCAGGAGTCATATGACCCTCCAAGAACTCAGAGACTTAATTCCGGCCCTAAAACAAAGCAGCTACTTTCAAGTTGGCGGCATTGCCCCTTCACCCCAGCCTGTCATTGACACCATGGTCCGCTGGCTCAACCTTCAAAACCAGGGGCCAGCCGATCCCAGATTCTCTGAAGAGATATCCGCCCTGGAACCGCGCCTCATCGACAAATTAGCAGAAATCATCCATGCCGATCCTGCCGAGATCATGTTAAACACCAACACCACCATCGGCATCAACATTGTCGCCTGGGGATTTAATTGGCAGCCCGGTGACGTGGTTGTCCTCAGTGACCACGAACACCCAGGCAATCTGCTCACCTGGTACAACCTGGTACGTCGTTATGGCATTCAGATTCGCTGGCTTAAGATCCAGAATGACGAGGGAAAATTACTCCAGGATCTGACAGCCCTGCTCTCGGCCCATCCGCCGCGCGTGGTGAGCCTCAGCCATGTCTCGCGCCGCACCGGCATCCGCTTGCCCGCCCGCCGTATCAGTGACCTGGTCCACCACTATGGAGCGCTCCTGTTGCTGGACGGCGCCCAATCCTTCGGCGCCATCCCCCTCGATATGCGCCAGATCGATGCCGATTTCTACACCTTCTCAGGCCACAAATGGTCCCTCGGTCCTAAAGGCACCGGCGGTTTTTATGTCAAGCGCAGCCGGTTGGAATTCCTTCAGCCCTCCTGGATCGGCTCCCACTCTCAAAAGTCCTTCGATGCCGCAGGCAACTATGAGCTGCTCGACTCGGCCCGGCGCTTTGAATTCGGCACCCACGATATCGCCACCATAGCCGGTTGGGAGAAGGCCATAGACATGCTCAGCGCAGTCGGCTGGTCCCAGATCTTCGAAACTGTTGCCGATCTCACCTCCCTGGCCAAGCGCTCTCTTTCCCAGATTCCCGGCCTGACTATCCTGACGCCGGAGCCCTACTCCCAGTCCTCCGGCATCGTCACCTTCCAGATCGCAGGCCTGACCAGCGCCGAAATCTGCAAACACCTGTACGAGCAGCATAAGATTCTAGCCGGTGGCCTCGAACGCGACACTGTCATGGTCCGCCTCTGCATTCACGCCATCAACACCCCGGAGGAGATTGCCGCGCTAGTAGCGGCCCTGCACAAGATTACCCCGCTCGCTAAATAGCGTGTATAATATCTCTCAAATCGCCAACTCGCGACTTGAACATCGTACTGACACCGGCACATATCGAGAGTACTCGACAAGGTATACTTCAGCAATTCGTCCACCTCTCCCAAGAAAGGATCATCATGCGAAAGAATGCTGTTCTGGCAAAACTCCGGGCGGGCCAACCCACTTACGGTTTGTGGCTGGGAACCGGCTCTACCCTCCTGGCGGAAGAAGCGGCTCATGCAGGTTTGGATTGGGCATTAATCGACACCCAACACGGCTATTGGAGTAATGAAACCATTCTGAGCACGCTACAAATCCTCAGCCACACGGAAACCGTGCCCCTGGCGCGGGTTGCCGAAAACGATCCGGCTCTGATTGGCCGGTTGCTGGACACCGGTGCCTTCGGGGTGGTGGTTCCTATGGTCAACACCCGCGAGGATGCGCAACGGGCCGTGGCGTCCGTCCGGTACCCGCCGCAAGGGTCACGCTCGGCCGGCGGGAGCCGACTCCAGCAATTTGGTTCAGATTATTTTTTGGCGGCCAATCCCGAAATTTTTCTGGCCGTGATGATCGAAACTGTGCAGGCGCTTGGGAAAGCGGAAGAGATCCTCTCCGTACCGGGCATAGATTGCTGCTTCATCGGTCCCACTGATCTGGCTCTCGATATGGGCACCTTCGGCCAGCCCAGCGATCGCCACACCGCAGCGATCCAATCCCTGGTGGATATCTGTAAACGCCTCGGTATGCCCCTGGGCATTTACTGCCCAACTCTAGAAAATGTCCACCAACGCACGGCCCAGGGATTTCAGTTTATGAATGTCGGCTCAGACATGTCTCTTTTCCAGCGCGGCCTGAATGAAGTCAAACAAGAATTGCCGGGTCTGATACGCCCGTAAATCAGTACGCCCCCTCATTGCCGGCGCCAGGATTTACGGGGGGTTATGGGCAAAGTTACGGGGGGTTATGGGGAACTCTTTTAACATTAGGGTAAAAACAGGCAGAAATGGATGCTCTGACAACCTTAAATTTCTCTAGATTTATATATAGAGAGGCTGGGATGCTTACCAGCACCCAGCCCTCTATACGAGACGTACACTTGCCCTGGGTGTTTGACAGTTACCGGGGCATATCCTTATAATGACGGCAACTGGCACCAGGATATTTTAGCAGCCTCCCCGATAACGTGTCGGGCTACAATAAACCCATTCTCCTACCCGCAAAGGATCGCTATGGCAACCCAACAGACAATAGGCATTGGATTAGTCGGCTCCGGTTTTATGGCCCGGACCTACGCGGAAACCCTGGCAAAATATGTCAAGGGCGGTAAGCTGGTCGCGGTAGCCGTAGGTAAGCGCGCGCCCCAATTGGCCCAGGATTATGGCGCCGATTTTGAGCCATCCCTGGAGGGTCTGGTTGCCCGGCCGGATATACAAGGCATCATCATCACCACCCCCGACCCTGCCCATTTACCCCAGGTCAGAGTCGCTGCGGCCGCCGGCAAGCATGTTTTGGTCGAAAAACCCATGGCGCCCAGCGTAGCTGAGTGCGATGAGATGATCAAAGCCTGCCGTGAGGCTGGTGTCAAATACATGCAAATCCAGAGCCAGCGTTTTCGCGCTATCCACCAGAAAGCTCACCAACTTCTGGAAGAAGGTCGCATCGGCCAGATCTGGCAGGTCCGAGTCGTCTCGATGCTTGAAAAACGCTGGACCGTCGAGGCCATCGATGATCGCCCCTGGTACGTCGATCCGGCTGGCGGTGGCATCATCCTCAGCCAGATCACCCATAGTTTCGATATGATGCGCTGGGTGATCGGCAGCGAGGGGACCAAAGTCTTTGCCCAGGGGAAAACCTATGGGGACGCTGCCAGCAAAGGCACTCCCATCCTGGACCTCAGCTTGCAAGCCCAGGTCGCCTTTGCCAACGGCGCGGCAGGACAGCTTTGGGTCTGTATGGAAACTCCCGGCGTCTCCTTCCCCCAAAACACCTTTAGAACCCAGGTGATCGGTGAGCAGGGACTCCTCGATTTTGACGGTTATACCCACCTGGACCTCGGCACGCCCGATGGCAAATGGGAACGCATTATGACACAACCGACCTTTAACTCTATGGATCCGCTGGATCCCATCCGCCTGGGCTCCTTCAGCGCCCAGAACCAGGAATTCGTCAATGCTATCCGCGAAGACCGCACCCCGGCAGTCACCGGCGAGGATGGCCGCGCGGCCGTCGAGCTGGGCCAGGCCGCCATTCTCTCCAGCCATACCGGCAAATTAATTGAATTGCCCTTGATACGATAACTGAAAGGAATAGTCTGATGGCACAGGAATTGATGACCTATTTCAACGGCAAACTGGTCCCGGATTCGGAGGTCAGAATCCACTATTCAGATTCGGGATTGAGCTTCGGCCATACGGTAACCGACTCCGCCCGTACCTTCGATCATCGCCCTTTTAAATTGCGCGAACATATCAACCGCTTCTTCCATACCATGCGCGTTGTGCGCATTGATCCGGGTATGTCCCCCGAAACCATGGAATATATCACCCTGGAAGTATTGGAAGCCAACAAACCACTATTGGCACCCGACCAGGATGTCTGGCTCAGCCAAACCGCCACTGGCGGGCGCTTACTACGCTCCATCGGTAAGTGGGAATTCGGTGCCCCTACCATGATCATCAATAGTACCCCCCTGGATTTCACTGCCTACGCCCATCTCTACAACACCGGCGTGCATGCCGTCTCCCCTTCCACCCGCCATATCCCTCCCCAATCGCTAGACCCCAAGATCAAGCACCGGGACCGCCTCTTCATGAGCCTGGCGGAGTTCGAAGTCAAGGAAGTAGATCCGGAGGGCTTCTCCATTCTATTGGATATCTATGGCAATCTCTCCGAAAACAAGGGCGCTAATTTCTTCCTGGTCAAAGATGGTGTATTGCGCACGCCCACCACCCGCAACGCATTGGCCGGCATCAGCCGCGCTACCGTCCTGGAGTTAGGCGCTAAGCTGGGCATCGCGACGGCAGAGGAAGACCTGCAACCCTACCACGTCATCACTGCCGAAGAAGCCTTCTTCTGCAGCACATCCTACTGTATTCTCCCTGCCACAAAATTCAATGGGTACGTCATCGGCGATGGCAAGCCAGGACCTGTGGTGAAACGCCTGCAGCAAGCCTGGAGTGAAATGGTGGGCGTCGATATCGTCGCTCAAGCCCAACGCCGGGCGGCTACCCTCGCCCTTTCCCATGCTTAACACATTACGGGTACCTTGAGCCAATCAAGGTACCCGTAAACTTTCCAACCTACGATCCGCCGGAGCCCATACTTATGCAGATTACCAGCGTTAAAGCCTGTCCCGCCAATCTACCTTACCGCAAACCCTGGGGCATTTCCAGCGGGATCGCCGACACCGCCCAGCATGTATTGGTCAAAATTACTACAGATGATGGTGATTACGGCCTGGGCGAAGCCACTCCCTTCCCTATCGGTTATGCCTACGAGACACAAGATTCCATATTGCATATCATTCGCGACTTTCTGCGCCCTGTGCTTATCGGCCAGCACCCCTTTAATCTGGAGCGCATCGAATCCAGCATGGCGCGGGCCGTCCCGGGACATCCTTTGGCCAAGGCGGGCATCGATATCGCTTTATATGATCTCATGGGAAAGATACTCAAAGTCCCCGTCTATTATTTACTAGGCGGAGCCGTGCGCACTCGGGTGCCCTTGGGATACTCGATCGGCATAAAATCCACTGCGGAGATGGTACAGGATGCGGTACATTTTGTAGCTTCTGGTTTTGCAGCCATCAAGGTAAAGATCGGGGCTGGTCCCCGAGTCGACCTGGAGCATGTTGCTGCTGTACGCGATGCTATTGGTCCCGACATCAAACTGCGGGTGGATGCCAACGAAGCTTATCGCTGGGACGAGGCGCTGCCAATGCTCAGGAAATTGGAACGGTACGACTTGGAGTATATTGAGCAGCCGGTGCCAAGGTGGGATCTGGATGGCATGTCCCGGCTGTGTGCCGCCCTTGATACTCCGGTGATGGCCGATGAAAGCGCCTTTACTCCCGAAGATGTGATTGCGCTGATCAAATTTCGCGCCGCCGATATGCTTAATGTGGAACCCTGTAAGTCTGGTTTGGCGGGCGCCAAGCGTATCGCGGCCATAGCGGAAGCGGCAGGTTTATCCTGTACCGTGGGGAGCATGTTGGAGATGGGATTAGGAACCGCTGCCCACCTCCACTTTGCCTGCGCTACCCGCAGTGTCTCCCACGCCTGTGAACTGATAGCCCCGTTACTTTTCACGGGGGACATTCTGGCCGACCCTATCTTCTCCCAGGAACCACCTGACGGTCACTGGGATCTGCTCTCCGGGCCGGGCCTGGGGGTGACGCTAGATAAACGGTGGATGAGCGCTCTTTCGGACGACTAAAATTCAGGTTTCAATGTATGGAACGGTGAAAAAGCGTGGGTTAATTACGATACCGGTACACGATCCTGCCTCGGGTTAAATCATAAGGGGAAAGCTCCACTCGTACCCGGTCGCCCAGCAGGATACGGATATAATAAACACGCATCTTGCCGGAAATATACGCCAGCACAGAATGGCCATTGTCCAGCGTTACCCTGAAATTAGCATTGGGTAAAGCTTCAGTTATCATTCCCTCTACCTCGATTGTATCTTCTTCCTTCTTCTGTGGTATCTTACTTGCCTGGGCCGTCTTCTTTGCCATGCAACCTCCTATTCTGTTCTGTAATATTTATTTCAGCCTCCCACTCGTCATCGTCCAAAAGCGCACCGGCCTGCTTCCCCATACCTGATTGGGCCACGTCTTCGCGGGCCACTCGTAACCGCCCGTTGGCTTCCTGAATTACCGTACCACTATCGATCATCTCGTCTACCAGGCGCGCAGCCCGCGGGTAACCAATGCGTAATTTTCTTTGAAGAAAGGAAATCGAAGTATACTCTTGCTGCTTTATCTGGTCAATAGCCTGCGTAATCAACCCCTGATCCCCTTCGGCGCCACTATTGCCCTTGAACATCCCTTCCCAGGGAGGCGTATCCTCTGCTGCGGCAGACACATTTTTCCTTCTCGGTGCGACTCTCTCCCCTTTTATAAGGGCCGCTCCCTCTTTGAAAAGGGTATCATCCTCCCTTGAGGCAGAATCTGCTGCCAGGATTTGTAAAGCTTTGAGTTTCCAGAAGCGTACCAGATGGCTAAGCTCCTGGTTTGAAACGAATACCCCCTGCAAGCGCACCGGCTGGGGGGCATCAGCACTTAAGTATAGCATATCTCCACGGCCTAGCAATTTTTCTGCTCCCGGACTGTCCAGAATCACCCGCGAATCCACCTGGCTCGACACCGCGAAGCTGATCCGCGTGGGAAAATTCGCCTTAATCAACCCGGTAACCACATCCACCGATGGCCGTTGCGTCGCCAAAATCAGGTGAATTCCCGTCGCCCGCGCCATCTGTGCCAGGCGACATATCAGTCGCTCGGTCTCATCCGGCGCCACCATCATGAGATCGGCCAATTCATCGATGACCACCACAATATTGGACATTTTGGCCTCATCCCGGCGCACCCGTATCTCATTATACTGGGTGATATTCCGCGCCTGGGCTTTCTCAAACTCGCGGTAACGCTGGTCCATTTGCATTACCATCCAGCGCAAAGCCCCCACCACTTTTTCCGTTTCCACTACAACCGGTGCGATCAGATGGGGCACCCCGTTAAATCCTGTCAATTCCACCCGTTTTGGGTCCACCAGGATCATTTGTAATTCCTGGGGGGTATTATTAAAGAGGAGTGAGGCAATCATACTATTCACACACACGGATTTTCCCGAACCAGTGGCTCCCGCTATTAAACAGTGCGGCATAGTAGCCAGGTCTGCCACAACGGGATTGCCCGCCACATCCTGGCCTAACGTCATTTTCAAACGCGAGGGGTGGCGTTGGTAAGCCTCTGATTCCATAATCAACCGCATAGATACCAGGGAAGGCTTACTATTGGGCACCTCAATGCCCACATATGGCCGCCCCGGCACAGGAGCCTCGATCCGGATGGAGGGCGCCGCCAATGCCAGCGCCAGATCATTAGAGAGAGAAGTGATCCGGCTAACCCGTACCTTGCGCTTCCGCGTCTCGCCGTCTGAGCTACGCTTTTCCAGAAATTGGGGCTCAACCCCAAATTGAGTAATCGTTGGGCCATAGTTGATTTGCACGACCCTGGCCGGGACGCCAAAGCTGGCCAGGGTAGATTCAATTATTTCGGCCCGGGCGCGGTTATCCGCATCTTTTGAAACCAGTGGCGCCGCCGCCTCTAACAAAGATAGCGGGGGCAACTCCCCATCGGATTGAAGATCTTTCATACTGCGCGCGGGATCTTTTGGACGCGCTTGCTTGGGTTTCGCCGGTGCATTTCCCTTTTTCCCCGCTCGTTGGGGCGTCTCATCTGCCAGGGGCCCTACCGGCTTTTCCGCTATACCTGCTGCCGGTGCAGCCAAAGCAACCGTGGCGGCAGAATTACTCGCCATCTCTGCGCTTACCCCGACTTCCGGTTGTTGCGCCAGGCGCTCCAACCAGCGGGCCAGCGCTGCCAGGGGGGATTTTTGCCCGATCATTGCCTGGCTGCCAAGGATAATAAAGAGAAAAACCATCATGGCTCCGACGGGGGACAGCCACTGGCTCAAGATGCGGCTCAAGGCCCAACCGATATACCCACCGCCCCCGCCGCTATCCGCTAATGCCAGCGGATCCTGGGGCAATGCCCACATATGGAGCAATCCTAACCCTGCTACCACCGTGGCCTCCAAGGCCGCTACCTGCTCCCAGCTTACCACCTGCACCCCGCGGCGCAGCACACGTTGGAACAGGTCCCCCCCGATCCACAGCAGTATCCCGGCAACGACAAAAGCTCCCCAACCAAAAACTGACCGCAGGAAAAACGCCCAGCGGTCAGTTAAGCTACCAGGACTGACTGAAACCAAAGATAGTAGGCTAAGAGCCCCTACCCCAGCCAATAACAACCCAATTATCTGTTGTTGGCGCTCGGGAGCCAAGGTAAAACCCGGCCGCTGTATTTCCGGCTTGGCCGGCTCCCGGCTTTTGCGTGGCATCGAGGTATTGCTCCTCCATTGCACATAACCGCAGCCTAGAACGGTTCGCCTGTCTTGCGCTGCTGTCGTGCAATTTTTCGAGCTGCGCGCTTCTTTTGCTTACGCCGCAACTCCCCTTTAGAAACAAACCACCGCTTTTGGCGGTATGTGCTCAAAATCTGGCTTTCGGCTACTTTCTTACGAAAACGGCGTAACAGCTCTTCTTGTGACTCTCCGGACTTTAAAGTTACAGTCGCCATGTCCTATCACCCCCTCTCTATATCATAATCATCAGGTGGATAGAAGCTATCCGGCGGATAATGATAGTCTTCCCTGGGTTCGGAGTCAGGATTGGCTACCTGGCGTAAACTTAGAGCCAGGCGATGGCGACTACTATCTATATGCAACACCCGCACTGTGACAATATCGCCTTCACGGACCACATTACGCGGATGCAAGAAACTGCCTTCGGCCAATTCAGAGATGTGAACAAGCCCTTCTAATCCTTCTTCCAGACGAGCAAATGCGCCAAAATCGACTACATTCGTGATTTCTCCCTGGATCAATTGCCCTACGGAATAGCGCTTTTCGACACTACTCCAAGGGTCTGGATAAAGGCGCTTCAAACTCAGAGCAATACGCTTACGCTCATAATCCACACTCATGATATAGACTTTGACTTCCTGGCTGACTTCCAGAATTTGGCTGGGATGATCTACCCTCCCCCAAGACATCTCCGAAATATGAACCAGTCCATCTACCCCCCCCAAATCAATAAAGGCGCCGAATTCAGTTACATTCCGCACCTTGCCCATGCAGACTTGGCCTTCGGTCAATCCCTCTAATAGCTGGGCGGCTTTCTGGCCCTCCGCAGTCGTGGCCCTTTCGGAAAGGATTAAACGATCTCGCGTCGCATCCAACTCCACAATTTTAAGATTTAAAAACTTCCCGACACGCCGTTCCATTTCGTGCTGCAACTCCTCAGGGCTCAAACGCCGGGGGAGATTACACAATTGGGAAGCCGGGACAAAGCCATCCACCTCACCGATCCGAACTAACAATCCACCTTTGTTAAAACCGATAACCTGGATTAATAGGATTTCACTATTTTCAAGCCGCCGGCGTAGATCTTCCCAATCTCTCTTTTCTTGCTCGAAGCGTCTGGGATACCCAACTCCATTAGCGAATCCCGTCCCATTATCAGATGGCACTCTTGGGGAGCCTGAATTTGTTTTTCTAAGACCATCTCCATTCAGGGAATCAATAAACTCAGGATCTATGGGTGCAGCTTCTTCTCCCTGATGGAAAAGCGCTTCCCAGTAGCCATCATCCAGTGGTCCCCCCAATGGAGATCTGGCACCGGTCTCCATCCCCATCTTACGCTCCTTCAATCATTCTATCTTTAAGGAAAAACTCAATCCTATTTGACAGATTCACCCAGAAGCCCATAACCGGTCGCATCATAGTTAATGCCCTACCAGCCTTACTCAACTCTCGAACCAGGGTTAAAAAAACATCTCGGCTTATGCCAACCTTTAAGATTGCGCCCAAAGGTAGGAACCGAGATGAAGGCTAGGATAGCCTAAGTTCAGCGCCTCACGATTTCTTTTTCCCCTGACATTTGGCACTGCAAAAGTCAATAGATCTCCGGTCTCATACCAAACTGATATATAATACAGCGACCGGAAGGGCCGAACTCGTTTCCTCTCGGCGTTCACTATACCGTACGTCTCATTAATTCTAGGTATAATGTATTGCCCAAATTGGGCAGTGATTTGGGCACATATCGCCCTAGATTATATGCCACTTGCCAGACAGTGTCAAATACTAAACGAATCTAAGAATTTAAGGGACTTCCACAAATTCCACCTGCACCTGTTTCCCCCACTCTGCAGCCACTTGCACTGCATCAACTGCCATATTAGGCAGGCTCAACCGGTAGATTCCCGGATTTTTCAGCCCGTCGAAAGCAAATAGACCGTTCTTGTCCGTCACTTCCTGGACTGACCAATCAACAGCCGACAACACCACCTCCACTCCTGGAATAGGCTTTTCATCAGCCGTCACTACACGCCCGCGAATGTGTATTTGATCCTTGATAATCGGATATACAAGTCCCATTTTCACCATAAAATGGTAATCACTTGAAGCCAAAGCTGGCGTGGGTGTAAGGCGAGGAGGCGTATTCAGTGCCTGGCAGCGGGCCCGCGCCAAATCTCTTTTGCTGGTAATCCGGCTATTCGATCTCACTTCAACGCCCAGGGTATATACATCTGCCGCAAAGCACCATTCTTCCTCGCTGCTATATTGATCTCCCACCTGGAAATAAGCATCTTGCAACTGAATCTGCACATCCCTATACTCAGGGAAGAGCTGATAGAGCTGGCGCAAATTGGAGATAGCCTCAGTCCAGCTCTTTTCGGCTACTGCTTTAACACCTGCCAGATATAAATACACCAGGCGCATCTCTCCTGCCGCATTAGGATTGTCGGGGTTCAAAGCATACGCCTTCTCAAAACTCCCCAACGCTTCCGCGACTTGATCGGCAGCCAATTGCTGTAAACCCTGGTTATAATACGCGCCAAAAAGTAATTGACCGGCTTCGTCTTCCGCGCTCATGTTCGCCCGCAAGGGATCTAACGTAGCAATGGTGGCGGCCCAGTTACCATCATTATATTCCTGCTGTGCTTCCGTCAAACGCACAGCAAGTTCCGGTCCCTTAGCCTTATTATCCTGGACCGTCTGCGTCTGCAATTGCTGCTGTACCTGGCTGCGCTGCTCCAGCAGGTGTCGATCCTCTGGGGCATATTTCAATGCTTCTTCGATCGCTGCCAGAGCCCATTCCAGCCGCCCTTGCTGTTGAAAAGCCGCGGCCTGTTGCGCATAATATCCTGCAGCAGCAGTGCTGGCCATTGATCTTTCTGCCATACCCTCGTATACCGCTGCCATTGTCAAAGCCAAGATAAACAGCAGGCATAGCAGAGCAACGCCGCTGACACCCGCCAGCCACACCCAGCCGGGTTGGCGTTGTAAAATGGAGCGATCCAGGTGCATCGCTCCATAGCTAAGAGCGCGCCCACAGCGAGTGCAAAAGACCTCCCCCGCCTGCACTTGTGCCTTGCAATGATCACATTCCACCATAACCAAAAAACCCTTTATCCGACGTTAAGAGGGGAAATATATTACCCAGCGGAAGGCTTGCCAGTCTCCTCAGGATAATTAGCGCGTAACCGTACCGCCAGATTATGCCATCTCCAAGTCTGCAGTGGCGGAGGTCTGTCCCCGTGGATGTCCACCTAACTGGTAGCCCAAACGGGCCGAAATATTAGCGGCCGCATCCGTTAACTGTTGCACGATATCTGAAATGTAAGCTCCATCAAAATAACCGTTGCTTTTTTCAATCCCCAGGGCCGCAATTACCTGGCCTGTGTGATTATAGATCGGCGCTGCAACCGAATGCGCGCCACTCTGGAGGTCATGGTCATCTAAAGCATATCCCTGTGACCGGACGCGATCCCAAGCACCCTGCAACTGCTCCCGATCAAGGATTATTGTGGCAGCCGCATTCTGTCCCAACTGCTGCAAGATTTTACTCTGCTCCTCCGCGGGCGTAAAAGCTATTAATACCTGAGATAAACCCCTACCCGCCAATGAGATCCGCTTGCCCACCTCGCTCTGTCCACTGCCATCCTGCCATTTTTGTATAGCCACATACACGCTCTCACTACCTTCTCGTATCCCCAGGCAGGCAGTAGCTTTCGTCTTCATGGCCAGATCCGCCATGACCGGCTTCGCGGTTTCCACAGGGTCGAGCTGCTGCAATACCATTTCACCCAACGCCAACAGTTTCATTCCCAGGCGATACTTGCGCGTCTTCAGGTTTTGTTCTACAAACCCGTGACGTTCCAACGTTTGCAAAATTCTGAAGGTTCGGCTGCGATTACAACCCAGGTAATCAGCAATCTCACTAATACTGTGATCTCCCCCTCCAAAGCGCACGAACGTTTCCAGGACATTTAAAGACGTATCCAGCACTGCAATGGTATAATCTCTTTTAATATTCCTCATTTTTTTCCTCGTAGTTCCCAAGCGCTCAAATCAAAATTGTCAGTAAACATCAAAAGCTACAATGGGAATACTTGCAAATGGCGCGCACCAATTTCAACCGGTTGGTAAGCACTTACTTAAAAATTCGGTGATTTCTAACCGGGCGAAGGCAAATTAATCCAAATGCTTGTGGGTCAGCCGGTTAGACCAGAGGTTTCACAATTAAGAAACAAGGTTTTGCACTTTCTTTCATCAATTATACCACGAGGCGAAAAACAGTGTCAAGGCTAAGATGTCTAAGAAGAGAATTTAGATTATAATATAGATAATTACCACCCATTCCAACAGGCAAGATCCCGGCAAGCTATGCCTGGTAAAATCATTTCAGTAAAACCTGAAGGTAGCGACATCCGGTCGGTAAGCAAAGGTGGATACTCAACCGGAGAACGCCCCTTCAAGAATCATATCGCAGGAGGCAAAAATCATGAATAGTTTTGACGCGCGTTCGACCTTGAAAGTTGGAGGTCGTGAATATGAAATCTATCGCCTGGACGCCTTGGAGAAAGCAGGCTTGCCCATCTCAAGACTCCCCTATTCCTTACGCATATTGCTTGAAAATCTGTTACGTACCGAGGACGGCAAAAATGTCAGTGCTGATGATATCCGATTCCTCGCGGCGTGGAACTCCACGGCAGTTCCTGACTATGAAATGGCCTTCACCCCTGCCCGGGTACTCATGCAGGATTTCACCGGTGTGGCCTGTGTCGTAGATCTGGCCGCCATGCGTGATGCTATGGCCCAGTTGGGCGGAGATCCAGCGCTCATCAACCCGCTCATCCCGGCCGAACTGGTTATCGATCACTCCGTCCAGGTTGATGCCTATGGCTCCCAAGCGGCGCTCCTGATCAATGCCGAGATGGAATTTCAGCGCAATCACGAGCGTTACGCCTTTTTAAGATGGGGACAAAAAGCCTTTAAAAATTTCAAAGTCGTCCCCCCAGATACCGGTATCGTCCACCAAGTAAATCTGGAATATCTTTCCCGGGTGGTCTTTGCCACCGAAGGCACACCGATGCTGGGACACTATGGATTGCCTCAGGCCTACCCTGATACCCTTATCGGCACCGATTCCCATACCACTATGGTCAACGGGCTCGGCGTTCTGGGTTGGGGTGTTGGTGGGATTGAGGCAGAGGCCGCTATGCTGGGTCAGCCAGTTTCTATGCTTATCCCCCAGGTAGTTGGATTTAAATTAGTCGGCCAACTGCGCGAGGGGACTACCGCCACGGACATGGTTCTGACCGTCACGGAAATACTGCGCAAGAAAGGGGTAGTTGGCAAATTCGTCGAGTTCTATGGGCCGGGGTTAGCCAATATGCCCCTCGCCGACCGCGCCACCGTGGGCAATATGTCCCCGGAGTACGGCGCCACGGTCGCCATTTTCCCCGTAGATAATGAGACCCTCCGGTACTTGCGTTTAACCGGCCGACCCGCAGAGCAGGTTGCCCTGGTCGAAGCCTATATGAAAGAGCAGGGACTCTTCCATTCTCCGGAAAGCCCAGAGGCCGAATACTCAGATACTTTAACCCTCGACCTCTCCGAGGTTGAGCCCAGCATCGCCGGGCCCAAGCGCCCCCAGGACCGGGTTCTCCTTTCCCAAGCTGCACAGTCTTTCAAAAAATCCCTGCCCCTGATCCTCAACCCTGCTGGATCCGCCACCAAGGATAAGCAAGTCGAGCGTACGAAAGGTGCAGGCGCTAGCCAGGATCAAATGGAGGCCCCAGGGCCTCTCAGTACTCCCACCGGCGTACGATTTATGCTCGAAAATGTCGAACATGTGTTGGACCACGGCTCCATCGTGATCTCGGCCATCACCAGTTGTACTAATACTTCTAACCCCTCGGTAATGGTTGCCGCCGGCTTGCTGGCCAAAAATGCTGTTGAGCACGGGCTGATGACAAAGCCGTGGGTCAAAACTTCCCTGGCCCCGGGGTCCAAAGTTGTCACTCGATATCTGGATAAAGCCGGCCTGACCCCTTACCTGGAGCAGCTCCGCTTCCACACGGTTGGCTATGGGTGTACTACCTGCATCGGCAACTCAGGACCGCTCCCTAGTGAGATCTCCGCGGCCATTGACCAAGGCGACCTGGTGGTCGCTTCTGTTCTCTCCGGCAACCGCAACTTCGAGGGCCGCATCCAGTCGGAGGTGAAAGCCAACTATCTGATGTCCCCGCCTTTGGTCGTGGCGTACGCCCTGGCCGGGCGCATCGACGTTAATTTATTGCAAGATCCGCTGGGCACAGATCCTGAGGGCAACCCGGTATACCTGCGCGATCTCTGGCCTTCCCGCCGGGAAGTCGCCCAAATCATCGGCGAGTCCATCCAATCCGATATGTACCAACAAAGCTATGGCGATGTATTCAAAGGCGATGAGCTCTGGAACTCCCTGGAAGTACCAGATAGCGAGCTCTACAATTGGAGCACCGAGTCTACCTATGTTAAGCATCCGCCCTTCTTCGACAACATGCCCCGCCAGGCCCCAACCACGGTAGAAGATATTCGCAACGCCCGCGCGCTGGCAGTCTTGGGCAATAGTATCACCACAGACCACATCTCCCCGGCCGGCAGTATCAAGGTAAAATCTCCGGCGGGAGAGTACCTGATAGCCCACGGCGTAGAGCCCAAAGATTTCAATACCTACGGCACCCGCCGCGGCAACGATGACATCATGATGCGCGGCACCTTCGCCAACGTGCGGCTGCGCAACCAACTGGCCCCAGGTACCGAAGGTGGCGTGACCACCTATTTGAAAACCGGCGAAGTCATGTCCATCTACGATGCAGCCATGAAGTACATGGCTGAGAGCATCCCCCTTATCGTCCTCGCCGGCACGGAGTATGGCTCCGGCTCCAGCCGGGATTATGCCGCCAAAGGCCCCTACCTGCTCGGCGTTAAGGTCGTCATCGCCCAAAGTTACGAGCGCATCCATCGCTCCAACCTGGTAGGTTTTGGCATCCTGCCACTCCAATTCATAGCAGAGGAATCCGTTGATTCCCTGGGTCTTACCGGCCGTGAGACCTACGACGTCATTGGGTTTTCCGAAGCCATCGCTACCGGCTTTGCCGATGGACGTGACGTAAAGGTGCGCGCCACCCGTGAGGATGGCGGCGTTGTAGAGTTCACCGCCACCGTACGTATCGATACGCCGCAGGAGATCCAATATTACCGCCACGGCGGCATCCTGCAATACGTACTACGGCAACTTATGTCGGACCAGGCATAAAATCACTGCTGGAAAATGTGCTAAATTGTCCAAAGGAGTGCCTGTATCGTGAAAATACTGATCCTGGGAGGCACCATCTTCCTCGGCCGCCATCTTGTCGAGGCTGCCCTTGCCCGTGGCCACGGAGTGACCCTTTTTAACCGCGGGCAACACAACCCTGATCTCTTTCCCCAGGTTGAAAAGCTGCGCGGCAACCGTGATGGGGAGATGGGCAGCCTCGCCAGGCGGCAATGGGATGCCGTTATCGATACCTGTGGCTACATTCCCAGAATTGTGCGCGCTTCGGCAGAGTACCTCTCCAACGCCACGCGCCACTATACCTTCATCTCCACCATCTCTGTCTACGGAGAAATAAGTAATCCTGGCGCCGACGAGCACAGCCCACTCGCCACTCTGGCAGATCCAACCGTAGAGCAAATCACCGGCGAAACCTACGGCCCGTTGAAAGTGCTGTGCGAGCAGGTCGCCGAGCAGGCATTGCCCGGACGGGTGCTACAAGTACGCCCCGGGCTGATCGCCGGTCCTTACGATCCCACCGATCGCTTCACCTATTGGCTGCATCGCATCGCCCAAGGCGGGGAAGTCCTGGCCCCAGGGCAACCCCACTACCCGGTACAGGTTATTGATGTGCGCGACCTCTCCACCTGGACCATCAAAATGATCGAAACCGGGCAAACCGGCGTTTATAATACCACCGGGCCTGACTATCCCCTCACTATGGGCGAGCTGCTGGAAACCTCGCGGGATGTGGCCCACAGCCAGGCCACTTTCACCTGGGTAACCGAGGAGTTTCTGCGGCAACATCAAGTGGCGCCTTTCACCGAATTACCTTTGTGGCTGCCCCAATCTGCTCATGGCATCCTGACCGTCGACAGCCGCAAGGCCTTCGCTACTGGCCTGACGTGCCGCCCCCTGGCTGCCACTGCCGCCGATACCTTAACCTGGGATATAACCCGCCCCGCCGGCGAGCCCCTGCGCAACGGCCTAAACCCCGAGCGCGAAGCAGAGTTACTCCAAAAATGGCACAGCAGTCAATAAAATCAATGCGATGCTTAGTTATACAAATCATCCAGACAGGACCGGAAAAACCCGGTCCTGTCAATTTTCCGCCACCCCTTGACAACTTGAAGGCAACTGTTTAAGATGATAGGATTGACAACATATCCTGAAGGGGGAGCATTCTCCTGCGCACCGATTCTATAGACAAACACGCAAATCCGGCGCCAGAGGCAGGTGAAATTGCCTGTTGGGTCGCCTTCAACCAGGTACAAGGTGTCGGCCCAGTGCGATTCCGCCTGTTGCTTGAACACTTCGGCAATCTGCACGCAGCCTGGCGCGCCAATCCCCTGGCTCTGAAAGCTGCCGGCCTGGATGGCCGACCTTTAGAGAATCTGTTGCAGATCCGGTCCCATCTGGACCCGGGCAAAGAATTGGGTCGCCTGGCTGCGCTCAACGTCAGGGTGGAAACCTGGCAAACCGCTGGCTATCCCCGGCTGCTGCGCGATATTGATACTGCGCCACCGGTGCTATACTTTAGGGGAGATTATTTGCCCCAAGATGAATTTGCCGTAGGCATCGTAGGCACACGCACACCCACCAGCTATGGTCGAGATATCGCTGTCAACCTGGCGGAAGGCCTTGCCAGCAATGGCATTACGGTGGTCAGTGGCCTGGCGCGCGGTGTGGACACCTGCGCCCACCAGGGAGCCCTCAAGGCCGGCGGTCGCACCCTGGCTGTCCTGGGGAGCGGCGTAGACGTTATCTACCCACCGGAAAATTGGCGTCTGGCTGAGAATATTATCGCAGGTCACGGCGCCCTGATCAGCGATTATGCCCTGGGCACCAAACCGGATGGCGTAAATTTTCCACCGCGCAATCGCATTATCAGCGGTCTTTCCTTGGGCCTCGTGGTGGTACAGGCCAGCGAAAAAAGTGGCGCTTTAATCACCGCTTCCTTTGCCGCCGAGCAAGGCCGGGATGTTTTCGCCGTTCCCGGCAATATTAATGTGCGTAACAGCACCGGCACAAATCGGTTAATTCGAGATGGAGCTCACCCAGTGGGGGAAGTACGGGATATTCTTGAGCAGTTGAACCTGCATATGATCAACGAACAACAGATCGTGCGCGATATCATTCCCGCCAATCCCACCGAGCAACAATTGCTCAACCATCTTAGCGATGAACCTGTGCATATTGATGAGTTGGGACGATCCTGCAATCTGCCTATCGCCGAGATTTCCGCCACCCTGACGCTCATGGAATTAAAGGGTATGGTACGCCAGGCAGGCAATATGCAATACGTACGTGCGTAATACGGAAGACATGCTTCTAACCAGCCCTGGCAACGACCTGCGAGGCATCTAACCTATGGGAAATCCTTATTTTGCTGTCATTCTGGCCGGGGGAGTAGGCACCCGCCTTTGGCCCCTGAGCCGTGCGCGGTTGCCCAAGCAATTACTGCCCCTGGTACAGCGGAATGTCACCATGCTACAAGTAACCCTGGCACGCATTCTGCCGATAGTTCCGGCCGATCAGATCTTTGTACTAACCAATGAAAGCTATGTCTCATCTGTCCAGGAGCAATTGCCGCAACTCCCCCCGGAAAACGTCTTCGGCGAACCGGTGGGGCGAGGCACAGCTCCAGCTATCGCGGCCGGGGCTTTGCTGGTACGGCAGCGCAACCCGCAAGGCATCATGTTCTCCTTGCACGCCGATCATCATATCGAAAATGAGCCTGCCTTTCGTGAAGTACTCCAATCTGCCGCCTGCGTAGCCGCAGAAGATTACCTGGTAACCCTAGGTATTACGCCCACTGCGCCTGAGACAGGATATGGCTACATCCAACAGGGGGCCACGATAGGCATTTACAATCACATCGCAGCCTATCATATCGCCCAATTCATCGAAAAACCGAACCTGGAGACCGCCACATCTTTCATTGCCGAGAAGATTTATTTATGGAATAGTGGTATCTTTACATGGCGGGTCGACAAAATTATCGGCGAGATGGAACGCCTCTTGCCGGAATTGATGGCCCCTATGCACCGGTTGGCAGCCGCCTTGGGCACAGCCGATCAAAACCGGCTGGTAGCAGAGATTTGGCCCACACTGCCCAACGTCACTATCGACCAGGGCGTTATGGAACACACCGATCGTGCAGCAGTCGTTCCCGCCAATGTAGGTTGGAATGATGTCGGTAGCTGGGAAGCGGTTTACCACCTGATATCTCAGAATGCGGAGCAAAATGCTGTCGTGGGCGATCATGTGGCAGTGGACACCAAAGGCACCCTAATCTTTGGGGATGGCCGGATTATCGCCACTGTTGGTGTAGAGGACCTGGTCATCGTCGATACCCCGGATGCCCTGTTGATCTGTGCCCGGGATCGGGTCCAGGATGTGAAGCAGATTGTAGAGCAGCTTAAAGCGACGAACCGCAAGGAATATCTATAACAATCTATGATATAGCATTCACCTGTTCGAGCGTGGTCAGCGCCTCGAACCCTAATATAGTCAGATTTCATTAAGCGAGGTTAAAATCATCTTGGAAGTTACAGGATATTGTGTCAAATGCAAGGTACAGCGAGAGATCACCCAGGCTGAAGCCACTTTTGCCGCCAATGGCCGCCCGATTACGCGCGGTGTCTGCACCGTCTGCGGCACAAAAATGACACGCTTCGGCGAGACCGAGGCGCACGCGCGCCTTACCCCACCACCGATTAATGGAACTGCCGGAGCGGTTACGGCGGCCAAAGCCACCCGCCCATCCTCCGGTGGCAAACAGAGCCCAGTTGGCCCTGGCGCAAAGGGCAAGGCTGCAACCAGCACCTCAACTACTAAAGGTAAAAAGAAGGTAGCAAGCAAAAATAAAGCTGGAGCCGTGCGCTCTGGCAACTTCCGCACAGCCTCCTCCCGTGCTTCAGCGGGCCAGACCAGCGGCACGCGCGGCGGCGGCCAAAAACTTGTCATTGTCGAATCCCCTACCAAAGCCCGCACCATCGGTAAATTTCTGGGCCGCGATTACCAAGTCAAAGCATCCGTCGGCCATATTCGCGATCTGCTCCGCTCCCGCCTGAGTGTGGATGTGGAGCATGACTTCGAGCCTACCTATCGTGTACCCCTGGAAAAGCGTGATGTGGTCAAGGAACTGCAGCAACAAGTTAAGCAAGCCAAGGAAATTTACCTGGCTACAGATCCTGACCGCGAGGGGGAAGCTATCGCCTGGCATCTGGTCGAGACCGCCAACATTCCGCCGGAAATCATGCACCGGGTAGTTTTCCATGAAATTACCCCTGAGGCTATTGCTGAGGCTTTTGCTCACCCGCGCCAGATTGACATGGAGCTGGTTAATGCCCAGCAGGCGCGGCGGATTCTCGACCGACTCGTTGGCTATCAGATCAGCCCCCTGCTTTGGGAAAAGGTCAAAAGCCGTCTTTCGGCCGGCCGGGTCCAATCTGTGGCAGTCCGCCTGGTTGTAGAGCGCGAACGCGAAATCCAAAATTTTGTTAACGTAGAATACTGGTCACTGGAAGCCGAGCTTACCAAACAGCAACTGCCGGACGGTAAACGGGATGGACGCCGCAAGCCTCATGCCCCCCAAAGCTTTCGCGCAAAATTGATCAAAATCGGTGAGAAAGATGCCGAGCTGCACAATGAAGGGAATGCCCAAGCAGTCCTCAAGCAATTGGAAGGCGCCACCTACATTGTAGATCGCATCAAGAAGAGCGAGCGCCGGCGCAACCCGGCGGCCCCTTTCATTACCAGCACGCTGCAACAAGAAGCCTCCCGCCGGCTGGGCTTCCAGACTCGCCGCACCATGATGATCGCCCAACAACTTTATGAGGGCATCGACATCGGCGCCGAAGGCACCGTCGGTCTGATCACGTACATGCGTACCGACTCCCCCCAGGTCGCAGAGCCTGCCCAGAAAGAGGCACGGGGGTACATCATCAATAAATATGGCCAGGACTATGTTCCTCCTGAGCCACCCATGTACAAAACCCGGGCCAGGGGCGCCCAGGAAGCCCACGAAGCCATCCGGCCAACTAGTGTCCTCCGCGAGCCCAATAGGATGGTAGCCTTCCTTTCCCGCGAACAACACCGGCTCTACGAGCTAATCTGGAAGCGTTTTGTTGCCAGCCAGATGGCTTCGGCCGTTCTGGATATCACCGCCGTCGATATTCGCGCCGGTCAGACGCCTACCGGGCCATATATCTTCCGCGCCACCGGCTGGCTGATCAAATTTCCGGGCTTCCTGTCCGTCTACGAAGAGGGACGGGACGAAGGCCAGACGGAAGAAGAAGGCAAGGGGAAAATCCTACCTCCTCTCTCGGAGCAAGAGGAGCTGGACCTTTTGGGCCTCTTCCCGGAACAGCATTTCACCCAGCCGCCGCCACGCTACACCGAAGCCACCCTGGTCAAGGACATGGAGGAACATGGCATTGGCCGGCCCAGCACCTATGCCCCGATCATGTCTACCATTCAAGAGCGCGGCTATATTTTCCGCGAAGAGAAAAAACTCATCCCATCTGACCTGGGGTTTATCGTCAACGATCTGCTGGTCGACCACTTTCCCGATATTGTCAATCTGAGCTTTACTGCCGCCATGGAGGAAAACCTGGACTTGATAGCGGAGGGCGAAAAGGCCTGGGTGCCCGTGCTTAAGGAGTTCTACGGTCCATTCTCTCAGGAATTGAAGCGGGCCGAGGCCACCATGAAAAAGGTCAGCATTCCGGATGAACCGCTTGGCGAGCCCTGCCCCGAATGTGGCAACCCGTTGCTGATCAAAAGCGGACGCTTCGGCAAGTTCATAGGCTGCCGTAATTTCCCTACCTGCCGGTATACCCGCCCCATTCTGAACAAAATAGGGGTCATCTGTCCGCTATGTGGCGGTGACCTGATTGAAAAACGGACACGCCGGGGCCGCGTTTTCTACGGCTGTTCCAATTACCCTACCTGTGAATTCAGTAACTGGAAGCGACCCCTACCGCATCCATGCCCTCACTGTGGTGGCTTGCTAGTCCAGACCGGCAAAAATTGGGCTTCTTGTTTAACCTGCAACCAGCGTACCGAATTACACGAGTCCGAAGAGCAACCACAATCCAGCGCTGAAGCTGCCGGATAAATCTGACGAGTAATGCCTGGGGCGCGGCCAGCGCGCCCCACGCTCTGCTTCATAGAATCCGGGAGAATTATGCCAACCCCACAGAATGATCATGTGCTTTACCGGTATCTGGACCAATATCTGGCTTACATGAGCGCCGAAAAGAACGCTTCACGCTACACTTTGCGCAATTATCGCCAGGAAATCGGCCATTTTATCGCATACTTGGTTTCCCAAAAGCTGCCTGCCGCTACGCCCGGTTGGGAAGAATTGTTGCCGCGCCACATTCGCCACTACCTGGGCGACTTGGTAAATAGAGGATTAGCCCCTGCGAGCATTACCCGCCGCCTCTCAGAGCTGCGCTCTTTCGGCAGATTCCTGCAAAGAGAGGGCATTGCGCAAATCAATCCTTTTGAGAACGCCGAATCTCCGCGGGCGCCGCAACTCTTGCCTAAAGCCTTAACCGAGGCAGAGATCCACACCATCCTGGATACTGTAACGCGCCTGGCAGAGACAGCGCGGGAAACATCCATCCCCCTCAAGCTACGCGATATCGCCATCCTGGAGATACTATACGCCTCCGGCATGCGTGTAAGTGAAGCCGCTAACCTCAAAATGAGTGACATTGTGCCCGGCTCCCGCGTTATACGAGTAGAAGGAAAAGGAGCGAAGGAGCGGGATGTGATGATCGGCGAACCGGCCGCTCAGGCTATCTCCCGTTATATAGCCGATGGACGGCCCGTGCTCTTAAGTCACAATCCCGGCCGCAGTCGCGCCCGTGTCGAAGCTCTTTTTCTGAACAAATATGGCGGCCGTTTGACAGAACGCAGCATTCAAAGCATCGTTAGTGCTGCTGCCAAAACTGCCGGCCTGGGTCACCGGGTATGGCCGCATATGATGCGCCATACCTTTGCCACCCATCTGCTGGAAGGTGGTGCCAATTTGAGAGTGGTACAGGAGTTACTAGGGCACGAACGTGTGGCTACGACCCAACGTTATACCCATGTGTCAGACCAACACAACCGGCGGGTCTACCTGAAAGCACATCCTCACGCTCGGGAGGATAAAAAGAATGAGGGATAATCTGCATAAGCGTCTGGCCGCCCTGCGCGAACATATTTTAGAAGCCGACATAGATGCCCTGGTCATCACCAATCCTACCAATCGCCGGTATATCAGTGGTTTCACCGGGAGTGCCGGTATCTTGCTGGTAAATGCCACCTGTGCCTTTCTAGCCACCGATTTCCGCTATTACGAACAGGCCCCCTCTCAAGCGCCGGCCTTTTCCTTAAAAAAGGGGGGTAACGAGATTGCCAAATTACTGCCCCAAATGCTCGACGATATGCATGCCAGCCGCGTTGGCTTTGAATCTGTCCATCTGAGCTACGCCGACTATCAGACGTATATCCAGGCTGCTCCCCAGGTAGAATGGGTTCCGACCACCGGCCTGGTTGAAGATCTCCGGGTCAGCAAAGATGGAGCAGAACTGGACCTGATCCGCCAGGCGGTGGCATTAACAGACACCGCCTTCACCGAAGTCACGCCCCAATTCAAACAGGGCATGACGGAGCGCGAAGCAGCCTGGCTCCTGGAGAGCTTCATGCGGGTCCATGGCGCGGAACAAATGGCCTTTGATATCATCGTAGCAGGTGGGCCAAATGGGGCCATGCCCCACGCCCACCCCAGCGACGCGCCTCTACTCCGGGGCCAACCTATCGTCATCGATATGGGAGCACGCGTACAGGGGTATGACGCTGATATGACCCGCACTATCTGCCTCGGCCCCACCGATAATACATTCCGGGAGATCTACGCTATCGTGTTACGGGCCCAGCAGGCTGCCACCGCTGCTCTGCGCCCCCAGATGAGTGGCAAAGAAGTCGATACTATCGCCCGGCAAATCATTACCGAAGCCGGATATGGAGACTATTTCGGCCATAGCCTGGGGCATGGCGCCGGCCTGGATATCCACGAGCGGCCGCGCCTCAGCCAATCCTCTTCGGAGATCCTAAAACCGGGCAACACCGTGACAATTGAGCCGGGCATCTATCTGCCGGGGTGGGGGGGAATCAGAATTGAGGATTTTGCCGTGATCACAGAAACGGGTTGTGAGGTTTTAACTAAAGCGTCTAAAGAAGCAAGTATCCCAGGAACATAGCTTAATCCGTCATGTGTTAAATGTGACGCATGAATAAATAACCTGCCTGTCGCTCGGGACCCAAGTGCCTGATAATTTACCCGGGGGCCGCAGTCCGTTCTATCTCGTAGTGTTGGAGGGTAACTATGGAAGCTTTACTCAGGCGCCAGGATATTCGCGGCTTGGCGTTTGCCTTCGTTGTGGGGGCTGCTTTCGGTCTGGTTGTATTGGGCTGGTGGATATTCCCGGTTCAATGGGAGAACGCCACGCCTGCGGATTTATCGCCTCTGGCGCGGCGTGATTACGTCAGCGCCGTTGCGGAATCCTACACGGCCAACCAGGATACGGCGCGCGCCCTGGCGCGCCTATCTTCAATCGATCCAAAACAGACAAACCAACTGCTGCAAGATCTGGCCGTCGAACGAGAATCTAACGGCCTGCCCCAGGACGCCCAACAATTCCGGCGCCTGGCCACGGCAGTCACCAACGCTCCAGCCCGCCCCGGCCAGGCGGCCGGAAACAGTGGCGGACCTCCTGGCAGCCTGATCACCCTTTTGGTCCTGGCAGTTCTGGCAGTAATCATCGTGGGAATCGGCACCAGGGGACAAAAACTACTATCTAGCAGTAACCTACCCTTCGGTAAAGGGCGCCACGCCACACCACCTGTCGCTGCAGGCGATATAGACGAAGAAAACCTGGATGTCTCAAATCCAGCTCCCTCCCTGCGCAATAGATTCTCTGCCACGACCAGGCCTCTTCCCAGCGGGTCAGCTTCTGAATTTGCTGCCACCGAGCTCTTCCGGGGCCCCCAGGCGGCCCCGCAGGATGCCGGCCCGGCCAAGCGCGGCTCCCCCCCGGCTACACAGACCTTTATAGCTCAGTTTGAACTCGGTATGGATAACTACAAGGAATCCTTCGTGATCGACGATACCCGCGGCGAACCGGTCATCGAATGCGGTTTGTCGCGCGCCGCTATCGTAGGAGACACCCCACCGGACCACCCTACCGCCATGAAACTCTGGCTCTATGAAAAAGATGATGTTCGTACTACTTCTATGATGATCCTTAGCGAATACGCATACTACCAGGATCAAAATTTGCGCAGCCAGTTAACATCCCGTGGCGATGCCAAGCTAGCCGAACCGAATAAACTCATGATCCTCGAAACCAAAAGCTACCGCTTACAAGCCACTATCCTGGATATGGCCTATGGACAGGATGAATCAGTCGCTCCCCATAGCTTCTTTGAACGCCTGGTAATTGAGCTGCGTCCTATCGCTAAAGCCTCCGGACATTAAATTCCGTGGCTTCCAAAGCCAATCGATCCCGGCGGGGCAGCCACACGGTTGCCCCTTTTTCTTTTGTGTCTCCCGCCAACCTGCCGGTTTCAACCCATTTCAAACACCTCTTTTTGCAAAGAATTCACCAGAATCAACGGTATTAATATATTTTTACGCAACCTTAATGCGATCCTATTGAGTTACTCTAATATTTGCAGTATATTACTTGTAGGTCGCAAAGCAAACTTAATTACTGAGGAGGTAAGGTATGAAGAATTTTCTGAGTCGCCGGATCGCAGTTACAGTTACTGTAGTGGTAGTGGCATTATCTCTCGCTTTGACCAGCGCTACGGCCTTCGCCGCTCCACAGGATTCCCCCTCGGCTTGGGGAAACTGCACTTACGTGCGGGTCGGTAACGGGCAAACCCTTTCGGGCATCGCCTGGAAGTATGGCAGCTCGGCTGGCGCAATTGCCGCCGCCAGCGGTATCGCTAACCCGAACTGGGTGCGGGCCGGCACCACCGTCTGCGTCCCCTCCGGATACAGCAATAACTACGGGAACTCTGGTTATGGTCAAGGGAACTCTGGCTATGGTTACGGGAACTCTGGTTACAGCAACAATGGCTGCGGTTGTGGGAACTCTGGCTATGGTTATGGGAACTCTGGCTATGGTTATGGGAATTATGGCTATAGCCAGGCTGGTTACGGGTATCCTGGCTATTACAACTACGGCTACTATGGCGGCTACGGTAACAGCTACGGCGGCTACGGCCACGGCTGGTAAAGTTTCGTAGTACCAGAAGACGGGTTGTCTTAGCAGTCGAGAATATGGGGTAGATGGTTTCAATAGTCTGACGCAAATCAATATTTAACTGACGACCTAAGAAAACCGCTTTCTCCAGGGTTCTACCCGCAGAAAGCGGTCTTCTTTTTGACGAAACTAATTGAGGAAACTAAGAAATATCGTGGGACAGGAATTCCACCAGCAAACGCACGGCATTCAGCACATCCCGGTAGTCCACCATTTCAGAAACCGAATGTACATAGCGCGTCGGAATGGAGAGCGCCCCTGTCAGTACACCACCCCGGCTCACCTGGATAGCATCCGCATCTGTCCCTCCTGCCTCTAATACTTCGTACTGGTATGGCAAATCACCTCTTTCCGCAGCGGCGGTCATAGCCTTAACCACCTGCGGATGGGCCAGCATCCCAGAATCCTTCACCTTGATAGCCGGCCCGGCCCCCAGCGACACCGTCATCCGTGTAGCTTCCGGCATGTCTCCGGCGGGCGTCACGTCCACAGCCAGAGCTATCTCGGGTTCTACGCCGAAAGCCGCCGTTTGCGCCCCGCGCACACCCACTTTTTCCTGTACGGTAAACGTAAAAACTACCTCATGCGGACTATCTTTCAATTCGCGCAAGGTTTGAATAAGCACCGCACATCCCAGCCGGTCATCCATCGCCTTGGCAATCAGTCGCTGCCCCAGATCCACGCAAGGATGGGCAAACACCCCCATATCTCCTACCTGCAGCTTTACATCTTCCTTCTTGCAGGCGCCGATATCGATGTAAAATTCGGATATCTTAGGGGTCTTCGACGTGTCCCTGTGCCCCTCCAGATTAATGGTGCCCAGGGTCCCATCGGCAAATTGCACCCGGTTGCCGGCCAACCCCATCACCCCTACCCCGCCGATCCCGGCAAAGCGCAGGAAGCCTTCCTGGTCGATATGGGTCACAATCACGCCAATCTCATCCATGTGGGCTGCTATCATGATACGCCGCCCCTGCCCTCTATTACCTTTGCGCATCGTGATCAGATTGCCCAGCGTATCGATCCGCACCGTATCCACCAGATTATCGATTTCCTGGCGGATAACATCCCGCACCCGTTCTTCCCGGCCGGAAGGGCCATACGTTTCAGTCAATTTCTTAATCAGCTCTTTCACACCATTTCCTCCGTAGCGTGCTAGCGCTCAGAAACTGAGGGGCTAGGCAAACGTCGCGATCCGCTTTAAAGCTGCCCGCATCAACACAATCTCATGGGCCAGGTCATCCGGATGTACCATCGCCGCCGAGACTGCGTAATTGACGTTTGTGGCACAAACGGCAGGCCTAATCAGGCCAAATTCGACGAGGTAACCAGACGATAGCACTTGCTCTGCAAACGTCAATTACGCACTGTCTCGCCGCCGGAGCATGGATATACCGGCAGGGCACAGAAACAACCGTCGCCGCAATGCCTTCGCGGGCCAGGTGTATGCGCCCCACATTGGTGCCCCCAATTCCCGGTTGCTTAAACTGGTAGGGTATGCCCAGTTCTTGCGCTACCCGCATCAGGTGCTCATTCAACCCCCGGTGCATAATCGCCGAGCTGTCCATAATCGAGAGCGCCGGTCCCTTGCCTAATTCCGTAGTTGGGCTGGCATCCTGTTCCTTTGGCAAATCATCGGCAATTGTACCTTCAAAGGCAAACGCCAGGTCGGGATTGATATCGTAAGCCGCTACCTGTGCGCCGCGTAGCCCTACCTCTTCCTGTACCGTAAAAGCCGCCACAATATCGCATGGATAGGGACCACCGCGCAGCAGCTCTATCGCTACGGTACAGCCGGCCCGATCATCGAAAGCCTTACCCTTTAACAAGCCGCCGACCTGCTCGAACTGCGCCGCCAGGGTAACCATATCGCCCAATTCGACCCATCTTTCCGCTTCTGCCTGGCTGCCGGCCCCGATATCGATCCCTAGATCTGCTGTCTTGACCAGCCTGTTCCGCTCATCAGTACTGAGCAGATGGATCGCCTTCAACCCAATCACCCCTGGGACACCACTGCGCCCTACCTGCACCAGCTTGGATGCCAGCAGCCGGTCGTCCCAGCCGCCAATCTTTCTAATACGCAGCAGACCGTTCGCCTCGATTTTCACCACCATAAAGCCCACTTCATCCATGTGAGCATCTAGCATCACCCGGCGCCGGTCTGCCCCAGTACCACGTTTATAGGCTAGCAGGTTTCCCAGGGCGTCTACCCGCATACTATCCACATGATCTTTGATGGCAGTTTTGATCACCGCCCGCACTTGCTCTTCCTGCCCTGCAATTCCCCGCGCTTCCGATAGGGATTGTAACAACGCCACCGTCTGCTCAAAATCAGGCCAGCGGCTGGCCCATTGGCTGGCAATGCTCTTATCTTGCGGTTGTTCCGCAGCATGAATTGTGCTCAAAGTGCCACTCCCGCTACTTAATCTAACGCCAGAGACGTCAAAAATGCCTCATCCAACCCGGCAATAAACAGGGCCAACAACCTGGCGGTGCGCTCGATATCCCGCAGATGCACCGTCTCCACCGAACTATGCATATACCGCAGCGGAATTCCCACCAATCCCGTCGGCAATCCGCTCTGTGTCACTTGCATCGCTATCGCATCCGTGCCCGACATACCCGGCACCGGTTCCACCTGAAAAGGGATCTCATTCTGCCGGCAAACCTCTTTCAGACGCCGGAAAATCATAGGATGGATATTGGGACCAAAAGAAACCGCCGGGCCTTTGTTCATCTCTAACATCTCCGGCTCACCCGGAGAGCCTACCGCGCCGAAGGTCACATCCAGGGCAATCCCTATCGTCGGCGCCAGATGGAAGGTGCTGGTAATAGCGCCCTGTAACCCAGTCTCCTCCTGCACCGTCGCCACGGCATAGACATCCCAGAGATGCTCCATATGGCGCAAGAGATCCATCGCCAGCAGCATCGCCGTGACACAGGCGCGATTATCGAGGGCCTTACCACTTAGATAATTCCCCTGCAAGGGCGTCACCTGTCGCCGGATCGTAATCAGGTCCCCCACCCGCACCTGGCTGGCCAATTCCGCTGCTGTGAGTCCCACGTCAATAAACAACTGATCCAGTTGTAAAACCTTCTCCCGTTCTTCCGCCGGTAAGACGTGCGGCGGCCGGGACGCAATGATCCCTGGCAGCTCCCGCCGCCCATGCACCAGGACCTCCTGCCCTGGCAAGGTGCGCGCGTCGATACCCCCCACCTTGCCAAACCGGATAAAGCCTTTATCGAGTTTCATCACAATCAACCCGATCTCATCCATGTGGGCCGCCAGCATGACGCTATGGGGGGCATCTGCCGCACTGCCAGATTTCCGGCCAATCAGATTGCCCAACACATCGGTGCGCACCTCCAGCCCCAGTGCCTGGCACGTGGCAATCACCTGCTGTCGGACCCCATCCTCATAACCGGAAACCCCATTGCTCTCCGATAATCTGGTCAGCACTTCTTGGGCGTCAAGCACTTCCGGTCTCCTCCCTCTTGCCGCCCTGGATCCCCAGGTAACGGATATGGAATAAGACTACCGCCAGAGCTACATGTACGTTCAACGAAGCCCCTTTGCCCCACATCGGAATAAAAACCGTCTCATCGCACAGCGCCATCGTCACCTTGGTCACCCCGTGGTCCTCGTGCCCCACGACCAGGCACACCTTCTCAGGCCAGTCGACCTCGTAATACGGCTGCGCTTCGCCGGCAATCTCCAGCGCATAGATGCGGTATGCCTGCGCCTTCAGCTCTGAGATCGGTTTCTCGGTCTCCTTTTCATAGCGCCAGGGCACGCGCGTATGCTTGTTGCGCCCCACCTTAACAATGGTAGGATTTGGCGGGACTGGCGTAATCCCCGTCAGGATCATCTCTTCCACCCTCACCGCGTCCGCAATCCGGAAAGCCGATCCCACATTCACCGGGTACTCTACACTCTGCAAAATAACCGCCAGGCTGTGCTGAATGGGGTGCTCGCGACGGAACTCCCGGTGAAAGCGCTTCAATGGGGTGCCTTGGAGTGATTTCTTCATATCAATTTTTCAGATGGATACTTTCAATGTAAAGCTGGTAGATAGAAATATCAAGCCGAATCTGCTCGAACAATCCCAATGTATTCGAGGCAGTATAAACGGGGGGGAAATTCCTGTCAATTGGGAAGTCACCGGCCCAACCCGGTTGGGCAGTCATCCTAAAGCCGCCCCAATCTCCTCCAACACATATCCATCCTGCTCCCACTCCCGCGCTGCCTGCAACCGCCGGTATTCTCCCATCCGGCCCAAAGCCCAGGCCACATGTCCGCGCACCAGTGGCTCGGGATCTTGCAGCGCTGCATTTAACGCTGGTACCGCCGCCCCATCTCCCCAGTTCCCCAGAGCCACAGCCACGTTCCGCAATAGACCACGCCGCTTTGCCCGTGCTACCGGCGAGTTCTTAAAACGCGCCCGAAACCCTTCCGGCGTCAGCCCTATCAGCGGGAGCAAAAGCGGCGCCACCGCCTCCAGATCCGGCTGGAATGCCGGCGCGCGCGTCACGCGGGAGAACTTCCGCGTCCAGGGACAAACCTCCTGGCACACATCACAGCCGAAGATCCAGTTCCCCATCAGCGACCGTAGCTCCCGTGGAATCGGCCCTTTCAGTTCAATCGTCAGGTACGAGATGCAGCGCCGCGCATCCAGCACATAGGGCGCCACAAACGCCTCTGTCGGGCAGGCAGCCAGGCAGCGGGTACAGTGCCCACAGGTTCCCCGGCTATCCGGCTTGTCCGACTCCAACTCCGCCGTCGTAATCAACTCCCCCAGAAAGAGATATGACCCCCAATCGGGATTGATCAGCATCGTATTCCGCCCAATGAATCCCAGCCCGGCCTGGTGCGCCAAGTTCCGTTCCAGCAGCGGTCCCGTATCCACGTAGGGCCGGCTCAGCACCGGCGTGCCGCACTCCTCCGCCAGGAATGTCCCCAGGACCTGTAACCGGGGCGCCAGCACATCGTGATAATCCTGGCCCCAAGCATACCGCGCAATCAGTCCCCGCGCCGGATCATGCCGGATCTCCGCTGGCAGATCCTTCACAAAATAACTCACCCCCACCGAAATCAGGCTCGTCGCCTCCGGCAAGGTCAACTGCATATCCGCCCGCCGCGCCAAGGCGTCCGGCCGCGCCAGGTACGCCATCTTCCCACCGTACCCGGCTTCCACCCAGGTCCGATACGCCTGCGCCTGCCCTGGAGCCATCTCCCGGCTCACCCCCACCAAGTCGAACCCCAACTCGACCGCCCGGCGCGTCACCCGCTGCGCCAAATCCCTCGTCGATATCACCTCAACACTCAACTTTCACACCACCACCCCCATACCATCCCCGGCAATGCACCAACCAACTTATTCAACCGATCCTCTCCAAGAACTACGTATTACCACTGACATCTTCCCATCTTCTATACTTGATTTATCCTGTCCCATCCTTCTTATCCATCTATCCTGTTTGCTTTTTTATGTTAGGGATTTTTTTATCTCCGTAATACCACCCGCGCCGGCCCCCCATCCCCGTTCTCAATCTTCAACGGTAGGCAGATCAACTCATACATACCTGCCTCTACCTGAGATAGATCCAACCCTTCCACAATGACCACACCCGCTCGTAGCAACGCCAGGTGGACCGGGAAATCCATCACGGTAAAAGCCTCAATCGACGGCCCATCAATGCCTACCAGCTGGATGCCGCACTCAATGCAGTACTGTGCCGCATCCACCGCCAGCGCCACATAATCGGGGTTGAACACTTTGGACCTCCCTCCCCGGCTGTTCCGCGTGCGCAGCAACAACCGTAGCGTCTCTGGGGGAATCGCCGCAACCACCAAATCGCTCCTATGAATCACCGCCGCCGCAGGAAAATCCGCCACATACGCCGGGCCCACCAACATATCCAGTGATAACCCATCCACTCCTCGCTGCCCCAGCAGAAAATGTAACGGTGGGTCCACATGGGTGCCGGTATGGCTCCCCAGGCAAAGCTGCGACAGGTTGAAAGGAGCCCCCGCGCTAACCTGAGTAACCGGCTCGATACGTGGCGCCGGATCCCCCGGCCACACCGGCAAGGAGGGCGAAATCGTCACAGAAACATCAATCAACTGCACTTGATCCCTTAGTCCTTTCCTATTCCTTAGTACCCCTTCGTGTCCTTCGTGAATGGCTTCATAACAGGAATAGCGGCTTAAGATCTGCCAGGATCATATCCAATTCCCGCTGATCGTAGTCATCCAGCATCGGCGCTCCCGCCGCACGCATCGTTGTATAGTCGATTACGCCCCGGCGGTGCAGCACCTCTTTATACACCGCGAAACTGTATAACGATTCAAGGTTCATCAGCGGCAGCATCTGGCGATAGAAATCAAACGCCGCCGTCTCATCCCCACTCTCGAGCAGATCCCAAAGCTGGACGTGTAAATCGACGATCTCGCAGGCCGGCATAGTACCCTGCGCTCCGCGGCGAAACTCATCCATGATATATCGACCGGCGGCCCCTCCCATCACACCCTCCAAACTATCCCCGGCCTTTGCCATCACTGCCGTCATCATATGGCCCGCCGGTACGGCCTCCTCTTTTAAATATTTCACGTGTTCCAATTCGCGCAACATCCGGCTCAGCAAATCGGCCGACATGGGCGTGCCTACCGGCCCGATATAGTCCTGAATAAAAATGGGAATATCCACCGCTGCTGACAATGCCCGGTAATACTCATAGATCTCAGCCGCGGTGGCTTTGCGCACATAGGGCGGCATGGCGATCACTGCATCCGCCCCCACGTGGGCTGCATATCTGCTTAACTCCACCGCATGGTGCGTCGACACGCCAGAGGTACCAATCACCACAGGAATTCGCCCGTTCGTCTGCTCAATCGTTATCTCTGTCACCCGTTTGCGCTCATCATCAGTCAGGCTGGTAAACTCGCTGGCATTAACCGGGTTCACAATCCCATGCGCTCCCCCGGCCACACAAAAATCGATACAGCGCCGCAAACTGGACTCGTCGATTTTTCCCTGCTTATCGAACGGCGTTACAGGAATCGCAAACACGCCGCGAAATGGTTGATGTGCCATAAAAACTCCTATATCTGTGTCATGGATATTGGGCAATGCTAAACTTGTCCGATGGGACAAAAATTATAAAACCACCGTGTTTATTCCACCGGCAACCGCGCCTTGCGCCGCAAGGCGGGACGCACCAGAATCGGCGGCCATTGCGCCGTTGTGCCGCCATCCACCGTCAGAGCCACACCGTTAATATACGCCGCGTCCTCGCTCGCTAGAAATAATGCCGTAGCCGCGATATCTTCCGGCTGCCCCACCCGTCGCAAGGGGCAACTTTCCAGCGCCGCCCGTTCCTCCGCCGAATCGGCCAGCACGGTTTCTACCGTCTCAGGGGTAGCAATTAGCCCCGGCCGGATCTCATTGGTGCGGATGCCATCAGGGCCGTACTCCACCGCCAACTGTCGCGTCAATGCCGTCATTCCCCCCTTTGCCGCCGTATAAGCCGGCATCCCCGGGGTTGCCACCAGGGAATTCACCGAACTAATATTGATAATAGCACCGCCTTGTTGTCGCTGCATCACCGGAATGGCATATTTGGCTCCCAGGAATGCCGATGTCAGGCACACATCCAGCGTCCGGCGCCACAGGGCCACACTCAGATCCGTCACGGAGCGGTGCTCCGCCGCCCCGGCGTTATTGACCAGGATATCCAGCCGCCTGAACCGCTCTTCTGCCCGGTTCACCGCCTGGCGCCACGTCTCCTCATCGGCCACATCCCCCCCAACTACCTCAACCACTCCTCCTACTGTAACTAACCCCTCTGCAAGGCGCTGCAATTCCTCCACCAATACATCCACCAGGACCAGACTGGCACCCTCGCCGGCAAACCGCGTCGCGATGGCCGCGCCAATACCCCGCGCCGCCCCGCTGATCAACGCTACTTTCCCCTCTAATCTTCCCATCTTCCTCTCAACTTTGGCCGTACCTACAATAGGCGTTAAAACCTGCCAACCTCCACTACACCACCTGCCATTGCCGCAAGGCCTGCTCATCCACCATAACACCCAATCCCGGCCCGACTGGGACTTGCACATACCCGTCGCTGAACACAAATGGTTCGGCCAGAATCCCGTTACCCAACCGGCTCTGATCCAAAGGCCATTCGCAGGTCATCAAGTTGGCCCCGGCTGCGGCCCATTGCAGCGATGCAGCCATGTAGATGGCTGTACCAATGCTGACATGCGGCGCAAATGGCACATTGTAGGTATCGGCCAGGTCGGAAATCCGCTTCACCTCGCTCAGCCCCCCGGCGCGCGACACATCGGGCTGGATTAGATCCAGCGCCCCGGCGGCTAGAAAATCGTTAAAAATCCAGCGGTTATCCAGGCACTCCCCACCGGCCACTGTGATATCCAGGCTGGCGGCCAGTTGGGCATATCCGCGCATATTTTCCGGCATGAGCGGCTCTTCCAGCCATAGCACCCCCTCCTGCTCCATCATCCGCCCCGCCCGTCGCGCCAGGGCCAGGTCGTAGGCGCCGTTCACATCCACCGCTATGCCCACCTCCGATCCCACTGCCTGCCGCAGCGCCTGCAAAGTCTGCCGGTCCTCCTCAATCCCTAGTCCCAGTTTAACTTTTAGCGTGCGATACCCTTGCGCCACCAATCCCGCTGCCATCTCCGCCAACTTGCGCCGCCCAGCCTCTCCTTCTACGGCAAGCACGCGCGGCAAACTGGAAGCATACACAGGGATGCGTTCCCGCATCTGCCCCCCCATCAACTTGCACACCGGTACGCCCAAGGCTTTTCCGGCAATATCCCACAGCGCAATATCTACGCCGCTGATCGCCTCCAGCATAAAGCCACTGGAATGCCCTCTCAGGCGCATAGTGGCATACATGCTTTCCCAGGCCGGCTGAATATCTAGCGCCTCGCGGCCATATACCACCGGCTGCAACAATTGTTCCACAATCGCCTTGCTGGCTTCCGGCGCTGCCGGCGTATGGGCCTCACCCCAACCCACGATCCCGTTATCCGTCTCCAATCGCACCACCAGACAATCCAGGCTAGCAGGATAAACCGCCCGGTTACGCCAGATCGGCGGATACTCTGTACTGATATCTCCCGGGTGACCGGCCGGCAACCCGGGATGGACCAGAGCATCCTGGGCCCAAAATCCCGCCCCCCAGTGGGGCTTATCCCCCTCCAGCGGCGCCCGTACCACAAACGCCTCAACCTTTTTTATCCGCATATCCTATCTCATCCTGCTGTACTCAGCGCATATCCTGTTTGATTTTCTTTAGGAGAGAGCGTAGCGCCGCAGCGCCGCTTCATCGATTTCAATCCCTAGCCCCGGCCCTTGCGGCACCCAGAAATACCCCTGCTCCACCTTGAATGGCGCTGCCATAATCGGGTCCCCGAGCGGATTAGCGCCGTACCAAAACTCCATCACACTCTGGTTAGGCAGCGCCGCCGCCAGTTGTACACTGGCGGCAAAGTGAATCGCCGAACCAATGCTCACGTGGGGCGTAGCCGCCTTGCCGAAAGCATCCGCCAACTCGGCAATCCGTTTGCTCTCGGTCAACCCCCCGGCCCGGCATACATCCGGTTGCAACACATCCACCCCGCCGGCCAGTAACAAATCCCGCATCTGCCAACGGTTGAAGACCAGGTCGCTGGCAATCGGCAAATCCAGGATCCGCGCCAGGCGTGCGTATCCTTCCAGCTCTTCCGGCGGGAGGGGCGCTTCCAGCCAGCCCACCTGCAGCCGCTCCAACCCCCGGCCCAACTCGATCGCTTCCGGCAGAGTATACATCCCGGCAGCATCGGTAAAGATCGTAAAATCGGGCCCCAGGGTCTCGCGAACGATTTGCACCGAGCGCAGATCCCCCGCCACCCCCAGGCCAATCCCCATCTTCAACGCCTGGAACCCCCGGCTACGGATATCCTTCGCGGTCGTGCGCAACTGCTGCCAAGCGTCTTCCGGCGCCCCTTCCCGCACGCCCGGAATGGCCGAGGCATAAACCTTCACCCGTTGCCGGAATTTCCCCCCCAGCAAAGTGCTCAGTGGCACTCCCAGGGCTTTAGCAGAGATATCCCACAGGGCGATATCCACCCCACTAATAGCTTCCATCCAGAAGCCCGCCGCGTGGCCGCGGATGCGCATCGCACCGTACATCCGTTCCCACTGCAAAGCAGGATTCGTCGGATCCTCCCCGATGAGTAATCCGGCCATTAAATCCCGGATAATGGTCGCAGTCACCGTGGGGGCCACCGGCGATTTCGCCTCTCCCCAGCCGATAAGGCCGCTATCGGTGGTAATCTTGACAATCGTGGTATCCACTGTCTGGGAATAGGCGGCCCGGCTGCGCCACTGGTAGGGATAAACGCTGCGATCATCCCCGGCCGGCAAACCCGGGGCATTCTTCAAAGCCGGTTTGTTCCGCCCCCACGACTGATTACCCCAGTATACATCTCCGGGCCGCAGCGCTGCCTGTACCGGAATAGCTTCAATGTCGACGATCTTCATAGCGCCTCTCTTCTGCCCTGTTCCTCTGTGTCCCGCTTTTGATTTACCCTTGCGAAGCTTGCTTCTTGCGGTGGCGCCACTTTAACCGGTCCTCGCGGCGCAAACCGGCTTCTTCATAGCGCTCGTGCTCCTGGGATGTCTGCGCAATAACTGGTGGTACCGCTATGGGATGGCCGGCGGCATCGATGGCCACAAACGTCAGGAAAGCTGAACAACAATGCTCCAACTCACCTGTCAAAGGATTCTCAGCCTCCACCTGCACCCCCACCTCTAGAGAGGTATGAAAGGCCCGGTTCACCTGGGCACGTAAAATCACCGTGTATCCCAACCGGATAGGCGCCAGGAAGCTCAAAGCATCCATCGAGGCTGTCACCACAATCTGGCGGCAATGGCGTTGGGCAGCAACCGCAGCGCATAAGTCAATCCACCCCATCACGGTCCCGCCGAAGACATTCCCCAATGGGTTCGTGTCGGACGGCAGCACCACCTGCACCATTTCGACCTGCGAGGCACTCACCGGCTTCCCCGGCGCCATTTGCTCTGTCACACTCATTCGTATTCTCCCCAGGAATTTACCCTGTCACGATATCAGGATTTGATGGGACGCTACCGGATTCAGACGAGGCTGATGTTTTCATCTCAGGCTCTGGTACAGCATCTGCACCCAGTACAGGCACTCCCCTTGCAGCAGAGCTGGCGCTTTCCGATTTTGGACCAGAGACTACCACCACCGCGAGCGGTACCGGCCCCGGCGCCGCTGTTACCACGGGTTGGGCAGACTCCTCAAGCAGGTGCAAGTATATATGCCGCCCCAGGATTCTCAATGTTGCCAGAGTCGGAGCAGCCAGGAATATGCCTAAGATACCGGCCAGGTCCGCCCCGGCCACCACCCCGAGGATAACGACGATGGGGTGCAAATTCACACTACCACCGATAATTCGGGGCACCACCAGGTTATTTTCCAGTTGCTGGATAATAAAATAGGTGAGCACCACGATACCTGCAAAAGTCAGATGATCAAACGGCAAGGTATTCGAGCCCTGCAACAACGCCACTACCACTGCCGGAATCATAGCGAGTATCGGTCCCAGGTTCGGCACAATTTCTAATATCCCGGCCAGCACACCCAATAACAACGCATTGGGCATCCCTAAGATGAGGAGTGCCACGTAGGTAAGCAAGCCGATAACCCCACAAAGGATCAATTGGCCGCGCAGGAAAGCATTCCACACATCTTCAACTTCACGGGTCATCTGCCGCACCTCGTCTTCATAACCAGCAGGCACCAACCCGCTCAAATACCCTGCAGCAGCCTTGCCATCCTTCAATAGGTAAAAGGATATAAACAAAATCAGCACTATCAAGAAAAGCCCAGAGGCAAAACCGGAGGTAAAGCCAAACAATAAATTCACTCCCCGTGAGCCCACAGAACTCAGGTTACCCTCCAATGTTGCGCGCAACTGGTCGAAATCCAGCGGCAGAATGATGACTGTACCAAAAACTTCGATATGGCTAAATCGATCCAAAGTGGGCTTCAGATAGGCTGCCAGGTCCTGAGCTACCTGCGTAAAGTTAATATCCAGGTCCTGGACCTGTCGTACGGCAGCCGGGATAAAGATGAGCAGAGCAAAGAAAACTAATAATAAAAATCCCAGGTAGATCAGTAAGGCACTAAGCACTCGGGGTAACCGAAAATGGCGCGTCAGTCCCCCCACCAACGGATTCAGAATATATGCCAGCAAGATGGCCAGAACAATGGGCGGTAAGAGATTACTGAAACGATAAACGGCCCAGACGATACCTATCACAATACCTGTCAGTACCCACCGCTTTGTCGTCGTACTCCAACGCACCATACCTACCTCCAAGGCCAACTTTTTAATGTGGCTAATAAAAATGGGGCATTATCGTCTCTCATACCATGACGACAATGCCCCCTTCCTTAGCCCCATACTCTATCCTGGTAGTAATATCCACTCGCCACCAGCATAGAAGATTTGTAGCTAACCGGTAATTGCTATAATAACTGCTACCAACTTAACGCCGGTCACGTCGCCCGCCATCCGAGCGATTATCCCCTTGCGGCCGGCGACCACCGGAGGGACGCTTATCCATTTCCCGCGCCTTTTCGGCCGTCCAGCCTTCAAGCACGGCGACGCGAGAGAGGCGGATCTTCCGATCCTCATCGATGGCGATCACCATGACCATAATCTCATCGCCAACGCGGACCACATCCTCTACACTGTTCACCCGCTCACTGGCCAATTGCGAGATGTGAACCAGACCATCTTTCCCCGGCAGGATCTCCACAAAGGCGCCGAAATCGGTAATACGTACCACCTTGCCGGTGTAGATCTTCCCCACTTCCGCATCGGCCGTCAGCCCTTCAATCATCTGTTTGGCCTTATTTCCAGAGATGCCATCGGGCGCAGTGATAAAGACGCTGCCATCATCCTCAATATCAATCTTAGCGCCGGTCTCCTCGGTAATCTTGCGAATCATCTTACCGCCGGGCCCAATCACCGCGCCAATCTTCTCCGGTTCGATCTTAATTACCGTAATCAAAGGGGCCATGGGCGATAGTTCACTACGTGACTTCGGCATGACCTCTAACATTTTGCCCAAGATAAACAATCTGCCCTCCAGGGCCTGGCTCAGCGCCTGACGCAGAATTTCCATGCTGATGCCGCGGATCTTCATGTCCATCTGCAGCGCTGTAATCCCCTTACTCGTCCCAGCCACCTTGAAATCCATATCCCCCAGGTTATCTTCCATCCCCTGAATATCTGTGAGAATCTGGTATTTCTCATCTTCCTTCACCAACCCCATAGCTACCCCGGCCACCGGAGCCAGAATAGGCACACCGGCATCCATCAACGCCAGGGTACTGCCACAGACACTGGCCATAGAAGTCGAGCCGTTGGAGCTTAACACCTCGCTCACCACCCGGACAGTATAGGGGAAGACAGTACCCGCCGGGACGACGGCCCGCAATGCGGTTTCTGCCAGGGCGCCGTGCCCAATTTCACGCCGGCGCGGCCCGCGCATAGGGGTCGCTTCACCAGTGGCAAACGGCGGCATGTTATAATGGTGCATATAGCGCTTGGACTCATCTGGCCCCAGGTTATCCAACATCTGCTCCTCGCCGGGAGCGCCCAATGTAACGATGCTCAAAACCTGGGTTTCTCCCCGCTGGAACAAACCCGAACCATGAGCGCGGGGTAAAAGGTTCACTTCAGAATAAATGGGGCGGATCGTCTTAGGATCACGCCCATCCGGCCGCTTGCCGTACTCAAGAATATCGTGCCGGATCGCGTGTTTAAACTCCTCATCGTAAGCCTGTTTGATCTCAGTTCCCTCGTACGTTTCGGCGAGTGGCTCCAACTCCTCCATCACCGCTGCTTCCAGGCTTTCCAACCCCAGGGAGCGCGCCTCCTTGGTGGATGACTCTCTCAATACCTGGCGAAAACGGTCTCCAACCTTCGATTGCACGGCACTGCGCACTTCATGGGAGAGAGCGTAGAGCGGAAAGCTGCGCTTGGGCTTCCCTACAGCCGCCTGCATCTGCCGCTGCAACTCGATAATCTCCTGCATCGACTGGTGCCCCAAACGCAACGCTTCCAGCATCACGTCCTCGGGAACCTGCTGTGCGCCCGCTTCCACCATCAGGATAGCATCCGCGGTCCCAGCCATCCGCAGGTCGAGCGTACTCTTGTCAATCTCGGCATACGTGGGATTGATTACAAAGTCGCCATCAACCAAACCGACCCGCACTCCCGCGATAGGACCTTCAAAGGGAATATCCGAAATGGTTAAGGCGGCAGAGGCGCCCACGATCGCCAGCACATCCAAGGGATTATCCTGGTCGGAAGAGAGAGAGGTCAATACCACCTGTACATCGGTGCGGAAACCCTTAGGGAAAAGTGGACGCAATGGCCGGTCAACCAGACGGCAGATAAGGATCGCCGTTTCGCTAGGGCGACCTTCACGCTTGAAGAAACCGCCGGGGATACGACCCGCCGCATACAACCTCTCTTCGTAATCGACCGTCAGGGGGAAAAAATCTACGCCTTCACGGGGACTTTTAGCGGCCGTCGCCGTCGCCAACAACAACGTATCGCCCATGCGAATGGTAACCGCTCCCCCGGCCTGTTGCGCCAACTTTCCCGTCTCAATGGTTACTACCTTATCACCTATCTTACCCGAAAATTGTGTTGCCATATAAAACTTTTTCCCTCCTTGGGAAATATGAGGGCAATCTTCCACAAGGGGGCGTTACCGCAGGGGCAAATGCAGCTAAGATATTGAGGATGAAGCGGGTCAGTGACCCTATGCAGCACCGAATTAACTGTACGCTCCTATATGCTCGCATATATAACGCTGGGTTGGACGTAACCAAGTTGCACCCATACGTGGGTATAGATGTAGCATAACGCACCCGTGCGAGAAGGATTCCCTTCTTGCTCATCCAGGAGGTCAGGAGCTGGAAACTGCCCCCCACGTAACATCCGTCGGGATCACTCTCCAATTCCTGCACCCCTGGTTTCAGATAAACTACCCGTCCTAATTATACAACAAACGAGTAAATGTTGAAACCCTTATAAGGGTTTCAACATTTACTCGTTTAATTGTTAGATATAGTGTTAAAGAATACTCTAAAATAACCCGAAGAAAAACTGTTTACCACCAATATTTATTTGCGCAGTCCTAACCGGGCGATAATCTCTCGATATCGATCTGGTTGGCGTTTGCTGAGATATGACAGGTGGCGACGGCGCTGCCCCACCAGTTTCAGCAAACCACGTCGAGAATGGTGATCCTGTTTGTGAATCTTTAAATGCTCTACCAACTGATTGATACGAGTCGTCAATAGCGCAACCTGAACTTCAGGTGACCCTGTATCTTTCTCGTGCGTGTGATATTCCGCTATGATATTATCTTTTATTAACTTGGTCAATGGCACGGCTTATCCTCCTTCTTGGAACGTCCTACCTGTTACAGGGCACCCTGCCCAGGATACAGGTCGTGCCAAATCTATGAGATAATCTTATTCCGGACGGCTCACATTATACCACAGAGGGGACGGCGGTGCAAATTTGAGAGTTGGTCGAGCACCCACATAAAGGATATTTGACGCACACCGCAAGAAAGACTATAATTGACACCACTATAACCAATAGAGGGAGTTTAAATTATGCCCAAGCGTGTTTATCAGCCTAAGAAGCGCCGCCGTATGCGGGTACACGGCTTCCGCAAGCGCATGTCTACCAAGGATGGTCGTACCGTGCTGAAGCGCCGCATGCTGAAGGGGCGCCATTCCTTAACAGTATCTATGTATAGCAAGTAAGCCGGGTCTACTTTGAACCGGGAAGATTTCATATGCAGCGCCGTTTCCGCCTCAGGGAAAGCGATGACTTCCAGCAAGTACGGCAGCAAGGACGATCCTGGTCGCATACGCTGATTGTGCTGTACGTGAAAGACGCTAATGGTCTAGCTTACAGCCGGTTCGGTATAGTGACCAACAAGCGGATTGGTTCAGCAGTTGTGCGCAACCGGGTCAAACGCCTCATCCGCCATGCACTCCGGCGGCGACTGGAAGCTATCGTGCAAGGTCACGATCTGGTCATTATTGCCCGGGCGCCCATCGCGAAGGCTAGCTGGGATCAAGTAGATGCAGCGGTAGAACAAATGCTAAAACGCGCCGGTCTACTGAAAACCGCAACGCTGCCGGCTCTTTTCTAGGGCGTGTTGGCAAATACAGCTTACCAAACCGCTTCTTGAAGCCGGATCCGATTGCCCTCTAGCGGATATTAGAGTGAATTTGTGAAAAAAGTTGTGCTGGTGCTCATCAGAGTTTACCAGAATACCATTTCTCAAGCTCTACCGCCGGCTTGCCGCTTCACACCATCGTGCTCACACTACGGGTATGAAGCCATAGAAAAGTATGGTGTGATAAAAGGTGGCTGGTTGGCTTTGCGTCGCATTATGCGCTGCCATCCATTTAACCCTGGCGGATATGATCCCGTTCCCTAAAGCCTGGCGTTGTGCGAAAATTGTGGTGTTAACATATCTTTTGAAAATCAAATGATGGAGATAAAGCGTCAGTCTACTACCATTAGGGGAGAGGCAGCGCCGGAGGGCTAGCAATTTGTGGGACGCATTTATTAATTTATTCGTTCAGGTGCTGGATTTCTTCCATAGTTATACCTTCAGTTATGGGTGGGCTATCATCTTGCTGGTCTTGGCTATCCGGGTGGTGACACTTCCATTGACCATGCAGCAACTACGCACCACCAAGAATTTTCAGGAAAAACAGAGCCGCCTGCAACCCAAGCTGGATGAGCTAAAGAAAAAGTACGGCAAGGATCGAGATAAGTTTGCCCAGGAGCAGATGAAGCTCTACAAGGATGAAGGTATGAATCCGGCAGCCCCCCTTGGCGGCTGTCTCCTGGCCTTGGTTCAGATGCCTGTTTGGATTGGCCTATACAATGCCCTGCTGGCTCTGGCCTTGCAACCGATAGCGGTTAACTCCCCAATAATGAAATTGGATGAAAGCTTCCTATTTATTCCGACCCTGGCCCAACCTACCCAGTTCCAATGGCCGCTGCCCGATCCGGCTTGGGCATATCTCATTCTGCCTATTCTGACGGTAGCCAGCCAGTTTGTCACACAAAAGATGACAACGCCCAAGAACGCAGACCCATCGCAAGCGGCCATGAACCAGGCCATGTTGTTTATGCCGCTGATGTTCGGCTACTTTGCTCTGTCTGTGCCATCGGGGTTGTCACTCTATTGGGTGGTCTCGAACGTCTTCTCCATGGTGCAACAGTTCTTTATCTCCGGTCCCACCCACTTGTTGCCGGGTCGCGGCGCCGTCAAGTCACTTTCATCTGGGTCCACTACTTCTAACAAACTGGCCAGCTCTAACACTGCTAAACAATCCGGTGCTTCTACCACTGCTAATACGTCTGGCAACTCTGATACCCAAGACCAGTCGAACGGCTCCGACGCATCTCAGGGCGGGTGGCCGGCCTCGGCAGCAGTCGTGGAGCCCCGTCCAGTTAGCGAAGGGAAGACGAATGGAAAACGCAAAAAGAAGCGTTGAGACTAGTGGCAAGACTGTTGAAGATGCTATCCAGCGCGGTCTGATGCAGCTTGGTCTTGAACGAAGCCAGGTCCAAATAGAGGTTATTAGCGAAGGGCGCGCCGGTATTCTAGGTTTCGGCGCCGAACCGGCTCGCGTCAGGTTGACTCAGGCCATTGCGGCCAACTCAGCACCGGCATGGGCACCACCGAGCCAGCCGGACACCACGACGCCTGCTGAGTATACTCAGCCCCCGAGTACCCTCGGGCACGCACCAGCAACTCCCGCCGATAAACCCGATATGACCGTGTCCAGAGAGGCGCACGGACAGGTAGATACGCCTTCGGTTCCGGTAACAGCAGCACAGGCTGCAATGCAAGCTACTACGACACAGCCCGCAACGCCTACCGTAGCCGCCAGGTCATCTGTCACTGAAAAGACGTCAGGCACGGCTTCTTCAGAAGGCGCCACTTCATCAGAAGCCACCGCCATTGCCACAGAAACCGTACAACACCTGGTCAGCGCTATGGGTTACGAAGCCAAGGTAGATGCTCGGATCGTCAGCAATACTGAAAGCGGCGAAACGGGCGATAGCCTCTTCGTGGATATTACCGGGCGCAATCTGAATAATCTCATCGGCCAGGATGGCGAGACGCTCGGTGCTTTGCAATTTATTACGCGCCTGATTGTCAACCACAAAACTCAGCAATGGACTGAGATCGTGGTTGACGTCGATAACCACCGCCAACGAAGAGTAGATGAGTTAAACTCTTTGGCAGCGCGCGCCGCCGACCGGGTCGTGCGCGATGGCCGGCCAGTATCGCTCCAGGCCATGCCTGCTAATGAGCGTCGCATCATACATCTGGCGCTGCGTAACCATCCTAACGTGATGACTGTCAGCATCGGCCAAGGGGACAACCGCAAGGTTACCATCCGCCAGAAGCCCTGACCGGGATCAAAGGAGCGCTCACCTTTGGCGCCCCAATTTCTCGTTGTAGGTCACATTACCAAAGACCTGCATCCCGGTGGATATACCATCGGTGGCACTGCAACCTTTGCCGCCCTGACAGCCTACCATCTTGGTGTCAGGGCGGCTATTGTTACCCGCGTGGGCGAGGATTTTGATCTTGGTTCCACCTTTGATGGCATCGAGATGGTACGGCAACCATCCTCCGCCACGACCACTTTTGAAAATATATATATACCCGAGGGGCGCATCCAGTATTTGCGCGACCAGGCCGGCCCGATAGACCCAGCCTATGTGCCCCCAGAGTGGCGTAAGATCCCGATGGTGTTACTCGGTCCGGTGGCCCAGGAAGTCCCTTATAAAATAGTAGATTTGCTCTCCACCCGTCTACTTGCCATTGTCCCCCAGGGGTGGATGCGCACCTGGAATAGCAGTGGTCTGATCCGGTCGCTGCCCTGGCAGCCACCGCCATTGCTGGTAGCCAGGTCCCAGGTGCTGGTGCTCAGTGAAGATGATGTGGGCCAGGATTATGCTCTGATCGAAGCATACGCCCAGGCGTTACCCCTGGTGGTAGTTACCCAGGGCAAGCAGGGAGCTATGCTCTTCCATCGTGGGGCCAGTCGCGCTACTGCCATCCATAGACCGGCCTTCAAAGTGCAGGCGGTCGATCCCACCGGCGCAGGCGACGTTTTCACTACCGCTTTCCTGATCCGGCTCTGGGAGACCAGCCAACCCCTGGAGGCGCTGACCTTCGCCAACTGTGTGGCTTCTTTTTGTATTGAGCATGTGGGGGCCAGTGGTCTGCCTGATCGGCAGCAAGTAGCCGAGCGGTTGCGCAGCGGGGTTTTGGCAGTATAAAAGTAAAGGATGCGATTTGACCCACATCTATGCCATCGGAAATCAAAAAGGCGGTGTTGGGAAGACTACAACGGCTGTCAGCCTGGGAGCTTATCTGGCGCATCGCCAGAAGCAAGTGTTACTGGTGGATATGGACCCGCAGGCCAACGCCACCAGTTCTCTGGGATTCGATAAATATACCGTTTACCCATCCGTCTACAATGTGCTCATCGACGGCTCGGAAAAGGCCGGCGCCTTTTCCCTGTCCGATTGCATCCGGCATACCAGCATTCAGGGGCTGGATCTGGTGCCCTCAGCACCTGAATTGGCCGGCGCTGAGGTAGAATTGGTTCCCGCCAGCGAACGGGAAAACCGGCTGCGCCAGGCCATATCCACCGTGCTGATGCAATACGATATTATTCTCATCGATTGCCCACCCAGCCTGGGACTGCTGACAGTGAATGCCGTCACGGCGGCCGATGGCATTATTATCCCGGTACAATGTGAATATCTGCCCTTAGAAGGACTGGGAGCCCTCATCCGCACCATTGACCTGGTGCGCGAACGCCTGAATCCCCGCCTGGAAATTACAGGTCTCTTGATGACCATGTACGATCCACGTACCAACCTGGCGCAGCAAGTGGTGGACGAAGTGCGCCGCCATTTTCCTGATAAAGTCTTTCGCACCATCATTCCTCGTAACGTCCGCCTGAGCGAAGCGCCCAGTTTTGGCCAGACCATCCTCACCTACGATCCGCAATCCAGGGGCGCCCTGGCCTATCAGATGCTGGCAGACGAGCTTATCCAACGCGAGCAGGCGCTGCTCGGTAGCAGGGAGTAGACCGTGAGTGGCGCTCCCCGGCGGGGATTAGGCAAAGGATTGGGAGCCCTCCTGCCCCAAAACGAAACACCGCGTTCCGGCCTTACCGAGGTCCCCATTGACCAAATATTTGCCAACCCCCACCAACCGCGCCATCACATTGAAGACACGGCATTGCAGGAGCTGGCAGATTCCATCCGTACGCATGGCGTGATTCAACCGTTAGTAGTTACGAGAGCCGGAGATAAATACCAGCTCATTGCCGGAGAGCGCCGGTGGCGCGCAGCCAGGCTGGCAGGCTTATCTCATCTGCCCGTCGTCATCAAGGACGCCAGCCCGCAGGAGATGTTGGAATTGGCGCTGATCGAGAACCTTCAGCGTGCCGATCTGAATCCCCTGGAGGAAGCGCATGCATTCCAGCAACTGGTCCAGGAATTTGGCTTGACCCACGAGCAGATAGCAGCACGGGTAGGAAAAAGCCGGGTAGCTATTACCAACGCCATGCGTCTGCTGCGCCTGCCGGAGGCGGCGCGGGATGCTCTCATGGCAGGCGCCATCAGCGAAGGGCATGCGCGGGCTTTATTAGGATTGGAAGCCGAAGAAGATATGCTGGTGACGCTGGAAGTCATCCAAAAACGGGGCCTTTCGGTGCGCCAGACAGAGGAATGGGTGCGGCGCCTGGCAGCGGTTACCGAAATGGCTGATGAGGAAGAGGCGCGGCCTGCTCGGAAAACTTCTCCGGAAACCGATGCTCTCGAAAATCGCCTGCGCGAACGGTTGGGTACTAAGGTCAATTTGTACCGCGGCCGGCGCGGCGGGCGCATGATTATCCATTTTTACTCCGAGGAAGAATTACAGGCGATCTATGACATCCTCCTTAACGACTAATAGTGTGATGAAACGAACTGAAATGCCCCATTCAGGCAAACCTGACATTGCAGCAGTACCTATCTGTAATTATGAGGGATCCACCTATCGCAACGACTTTTGGGAAGGGCAGGGGCGTGAGTATGAGGATCTGGCCGAACGCATCGCGTTAGATGCCCTGTTGCCTGGCCACGGGCAACGCATTGCCGAGATCGGAGCCGGCTTTGGCCGGTTGCTAGACATGTACCTGGGATATGAGACCGTCGTCCTGGCCGACTATGCCCATTCGATGTTGGCGCAAGCCCGCCAGGATCTTATCGACGCCGGGCAGGAATCGCTGCTGCTCTCCCCCGCCCCCGGCAAGTATCCCCGGGTGGTATTGGTGGCGGCGGATGTATACAACTTGCCTTTTGCCGGCGCAGCCTTGGACTCGGTCACCACGATCCGCATGTTACACCATTTGAAGGATCTCTCGGCCGCCTTCGCCCAGATTGCCCGCGCGCTGCGCCCCGGCGGGACCTATGTGCTGGAGTATGCGAATAAGCGCAACTTGAAAAATATCCTGCGCTTCGCGCTCAAACGCTCGCGCGCCAATCCCTTCGATCTCGCCCCGCACGAATTTGTGCCTTTGAATATTGATTTCCACCCGCGAGATATAGAGGGCCGGTTACAGCATGCCGGTTTCCGTACCGGGCCGCAACGGGCAGTCTCCTATTTCCGCCTGCCTGCCCTGAAACGGCGCCTCTCGCCGCGCCTGCTTGCCAGGCTTGATGGCTGGCTGCAGGTGCCTGGCGCCCCGTTACGCCTGACGCCCAGCGTCTTCATGCGGGCTCAACTCCAGGGAAACACTACTCCCACTGGATTGAACCCCAATTTATTTCGCTGTCTGAAGTGCCAAAATGAGCAATTGGCGTATAAAGCCGAAGGGTGCCACTGCCCTCAATGCGGCACCCTCTGGCCCCTGGTAGAGGGGATTTACGTATTCAAAGAATCATAGCCCGTAGGGGAGAATTGCCATTCAGAGATGGCAATTCTCCCCTAGCAAGATTCTATGCCAAAGGGCATAGCCATATCAATTGTGCGCCGCGAAATCCCGCCTCGCTTTTTCCATCTTCTCGGGATCGGCCAGGAGATTAACCGCCGTCATCGCCAAGGCCTTCGCCGCCGTAAGCATACCCTGATGGGCCAATTCCTGGATGGCGCCTTCGGTCACCTGGGTCGAATGCCAGGGAATCCCCTCCGGGTGGGTTTTCACGCTGAACTGAATTCCCGGCATGATTTGGCTGACATTCCCAAAATCCGAAGAGCCACCCCCGGGCCGTTCGGGGACCTTCTCAATCCCTAAGCGATGCAGATTCTCGACCGTTAAATCCTCAATGACATAATTCCGCTTGGTATTATCTACCCAAGTAATATCCTTAATATCAACGCTGGTGCCGGTGGCCCGAGCCGCAGCCTGGAAGCAATCTACCACCCGCGTATAGACTTCTTTGAGGTAGACTTTGTCGACCGAGCGCACCATAAACATACCCGTCGCCCGCATCGGGATAATATTGGGCGCTTCCCCGCCTGCTGTGATAATCCCATGTATGCGCACATCCGGCTTGACATGCTGGCGCAGCGCATTGATATTGTTATACGCCAGAATCAACCCATCCAGCGCGTTGCGCCCGTTCCAGGGATCGGCCGCAGCGTGCGCCGGCTTACCATGATAGGTTACCTCTACCGAGACAAAGGCCAGGTCGGTGCTGGTAATCCCGGTGGTCATCCCTGGATGAAACATCAAGCTGGCATCCACCCCCGCAAAAGCGCCGGCTTTCAGCAACTTGAGCTTGCCTTCCTCCTGGTTAAAATATTCCTCCGCCGGAGTCCCCATCACTTGAATAGTGCCGTTGAGTCCTGCCAATACGGCGCTAACGCCGTAGGCCGCCCCCAAAGCAGCCGTACAGATCAGGTTATGACCACATCCATGTCCAACCCCAGGCAACGCATCATACTCTGCCAGGAACGCGATTGTCGGGCCGGACTTCTCCCCCGTGCGTACCGCGCGGAAAGCCGTCGGCAAATTCCCGGTAGCGCGTTCCACCTGGAAACCGTGGCGCTCCAAATTTTCCGCCAGCCAGGTGCTGGCCTTAAATTCCTGGTATTGAACTTCCGGGTTGGCGTGAATGCGACGGGAGAGTTCTAGCAATTCTGCCGAGGCGCCATCGATAGCCGCCGCCACCCGCGTTTTCAGTTCGTCGTTGGACATTAAGATCAACTCCTTGTTTATAGTTTGCGCCGGTGATACCTCAACCTAGAGTCCCGACCAGCAAATAAGCTTCATGGCCATCCTGATGTACCGGGTAAGGAAACTTTTCCACCGAGAATCCCTCTGCCTGCATGAGGTCAATCCAGGTCTGCAGAGGGAAAATCCCGTTGATGTGATGGTCCTCCTCAATGCGTAACTTTCCCCCTTCGCGGATCATATACAACATCACGGTTTCGACTGTTGTATCGCTCGGGTCCGGGTCATACTCATATTCGATGAACGTCAGCTCAATGCCGTCCTTGACCGTGGTACTATGGGAAACGTAAGGATCGGGAAAGGTTTCCCGGTACCAGTCAGGCGCGATGACCAGGATGCCACCCGCCTCGAGATGGGCAGCAGCAGTCTTAAACGTAGCCCGCAGGTCATCTTCTGCCAGTAGATAATCGATCGCATCGTGAATGATCACTGCCTTGAATGTCCGTCCCAGCCGCACCGAACGCATATCCCCCACGAAGTGGTCCACCTCGGGATTGAGCTGCCGCGAGTGAGCCATCATTCCCTCTGACAGATCCACCGCTGTCGCCTGAAACTCGCGGCTCAGGTGAGACAGGTTATTTCCCCCGCCTACTCCCAACTCCAGTAATGTATGGCGCCCCGGTCCCAACTTGGCCCGCAGTGCCGCCCGCCAGTAGCTCGCCTCTTCCGCATAGTCTTCCGGCACGCTCACCCAAGGCCACAGGTAAGCCAGGTCATCGTATAAGCGGTTATATTTCACCATTGTTTCTCTCTAATGTTCTCTGTTTTTCTCTGCGCTCTCTGTGCCCTGCATTTTCGGCTACTTTCAACGCAGCTACCTGCAACGCACCAACTCATCCCCCGCCACCACAAATACCCGATCGGCCGGCTGAGGGCGGACCGTCGCCGTGCCGGTGAAACTGCCGAAAGCCGGCAGGATGCCCAGGCGTGGGCTAAAATAGAAACAGGGCAATCTCAAACTCTGACGCCCCTTTCCGGCCCAAAGTTGTCTCACTCTATATTAGCACAAAGGGCATTTTAGCCCAACCTGTCCGGTCTGGATATTCCGCCATCCACGCCAGTAGCGGCCCCATCCACACAGCATAGGTCTTGCCTGTGCCAGTAGCCGGCTGAGTATACTCAGCGATGTACTGCCGCTCATCCTCACAGATCGGGCAATGGGCAGGCGCTTCCTCCGTAGCTGTATATTGCGTGCTGCACGTAACACAGATCTAGTTAACCATATTTCCTCTACCGGCGCCGGCGCAGATCGCTCTCCGTCTCACCCCCCTGCGCCTGCCAGAGTGCCAACCCTCCCGCCAGGCTGCGCGCCTTGAAGCCGCGCACCTGCAGATAACTGGCAACCGTATAGGAGCGCACTCCGTGAGCGCACACCACCACGATGTTACCATCCTGAGCCAATTCATCCAGCCGTGCAGGCACGTCATTCATCGGAATATGCAAGCTCCCCGGTATGCGCACTTCGCGCCATTCGTAAGGCTCGCGACAATCCAGCAGAACCAAACCAGGGTTATTGCGGCGCTCAGCCGTCAAACCTGGCACATCTATTTCCAGAGTCGCAGGTGATTGATTGGACTCATTAGCTGCCGGCATAAGATACCCCCTCCCCTTTACATGCCAATCGTTTTCCACGAGCGCCGCTGCCAAAGCGGAAATTTATTCCGCAGGTAGCTGCTCGGACCGGCTTTGCGGCGCCGATTGAGCCAAGACCCGGAATACCGGCCGCAACTCCATCCACCACTGTAGCTTCGGTCGCTGGTTGACCGCATCCATTAAGCGGGGCAAGTCCTCCAGGTCTTGGAAGTGTACCTGCCCGCCTTGTAAGGACTTTGCTGGCGAATTCACCTGGCTGTGCTAACCTGCGCCAAGCAAGCCGGCAGTTGGATCGTTGTTGAGCAGCGTCGCGAAGCGTGGTAGGCGTATCCGGCGGATTGGTCCCTCTATCTGTTCTTGCCACCACGCCACCAACCGC
>SHYO01000124.1 GCA_009692745.1 Chloroflexota bacterium | reverse complement strand
CCGTGCCTGGAGAATGGTGCGGAAATGATCGAACCGTTGGTGGAAGCGTCGTACCTCATCTTGCGAACAGGTATAGACACGATTTAGAGTCTCCGGCGGCTGTGGCGGCAAAAAGCGCCGCACTTCGTTTCCCATGAGATGACCGACCACCAAAATACTGATTTCGTAAGGCGCCTGGCGCCGTTGTCGCTGATCCAAAATCGTCTCATCACTCAAATTTGGCGCCGCCAACAACTGGCGTACAAAAGGATCATCTTGAATCGTCACATCGTAAACCAAGCCGTAGATGCCCCCGTCGCCGCGGATGGGGGCCTTCACCAATGCCCCAAAAACCGGTGCATCCAGTCCTAATTTCAAGCATCCCACAGTGAACCCTTGGGTATTGGCTCGTAAAACCCGGCCAACTTCAATCTCTTCACTCATAGCCGATGACTCCGTTTACTACCGCCTGTCAGCGCCTTCATTTGCCCTTTTTTCGAAGGCTCAGCATTCATCCCATTGAGCAGCAATTCCCCACTCACCATCTCGCTAAACCTGCGTCGTTCTTCCGTCGTGATAACCGCTAATTCATGAGCTCGCGCCAGCACATACGGAAATCCATTCAGAATATCCGCCTGAGTCAGGATCGCCCCTTGGATCAATTCAATTTTCTCGGAATCTGCCACAATCCAGGCCGGAACTTCAACCCGTACAATCTCGGGTACCTCATCCCGGCTGACGTTAAGGTAAAAGAAATGAATACGATGGGGCCCGTACAAGTCATTAATTTTAGAAGTACTGCGGAAACACGCGCTGCGCCACCCAGGAGGTAAATCCTCGAATAAACGGGCATCGGCGATGAAATCGAAGGGATTCCGACCGTCCAAGTTTTCCTGGGTCAAGTTAGATTGCTGATGTAGCTGACACGCCCGCAACAATCGCACAATCTCACCGTGGCGTGGCCGGCTGGTTAGAGCTGCGACCAATCCGCCGGCCTGGCGCATCTGCTCCAGTGCAGCTACATATTGGTTCACAAAGCGCTCCCGCCGTTCGCTATTGCCCGGTTCTTCTTCTAGAACCCATAATAACAGGGTACCATCTGCCAGGGTCACGCAAGCCGGCGCGCCCATGGCGCCATTGGGGAGCTTTCCGGCATTCAGCTCGGCTTGGGTCATCTCCACTTCTCGGGACATGAGTTGCGCCAAAATCTGGATCTCCGCAATATCGCGCCGGAGATCTACCGTGTTACTGGTAATTAAGCGCTTGTTCTCGTATAAATCAGCCTCCTCGTAGGCCAGAAAGGGTTCACAAAAAGTCTCTGGAGCTTGCTGGCTGCCGTGACGGTAAATGATGGCGCCCGTATTGACGATGTAATACAGGGCTTCTGCATGGCGATCAGGTGGAATAGTAGATCCATCCCCCCCAATTACCGTCAGGTGTGCCGGAGCTACCGGCGCCGGCCAGGCGTTACCCCAATCGCTCTCCACCGGTACAGGCAAGTGAAGCTTCTTCATCATAAAATCTGAGGGCAACGGAGTGCCGGGTATATCAGCCAGCAATTGAAAAAGCTGTGCCATGATATCCTGGCGTGACTCTTGCCGCTCGGCCAAAGCTGCCCCCATACGATTGAGCTGGTGAGTAAGCTTATTTAATTCCAGAGTCATAAACGACCCTCCAGAAAACCTACTAATTCCAATCTTCTGCCTGACATGGCTTATTTAGAATTCCTAGGCCAGTATAGCACAAGCGTTCTGGGGTAACAAACCAGGGTCTGTGTGGTTGCACATATCTAGACAGCGTTTGCGCTAGCTCTTGTATTGTACTTAATACGAAAGTCGCAAACGTGTCCTTTCTAGCGCGTCAGAGTCAATATGGCAATCCACAACCAGGCCTGCATCAAAGCAGCCCCGCTATACAATATCAGCGTCAATACCCGGTCGTACTTATGCACACCCAGGCCGGCAATCCCATTGAGGAAAACCATTCCCAATCCCACAAAAGCCAGATAAAACAAGCCCACTTTCTCTCCTAGTCGATCCGGCCGCCCCAGCATATCTACATGCATCGACACAATCGGTGGCAGACTGGCAAAACGCCATGTGAGAAATCCCAAAAGCGCCAAACTCAACATCAGTCCTGCTAACCAGAGTGCCTGGGCCACAGCATCAGTCCAGAAAGGTATCACCAACCAATCGTTAATCAGGGTTTCTTGTGAGACTATCTGTAAAGGCCCTAAGCGCCGCCGCAACAGCAAATCCGTTGTAAAGGCCCCAGGCCGTTCGGGAGATATGGCGTAACCCAGGGTTGGTGTCAGAAGGATCAATTGATCTCGCAATGTTCTCCGGCTGCAGGTCAAACACATACCATAGTCTACCAGCTCCACACTTTCCACATATAGGCCGGGCAACCTCCATCGTGGCGGCAATCGCCCGGCGACCCGTACATCCTTCCCCAGGATGATATCGACGATCCGATCAACCGGTATAACCTGCCGGATACCACCGCAAGAAATAGTCACGGCATTTCGATCCATCGTGTAGCGCATACCAAAATATCGCCACATCCAATATAACAGGTAGATTATCCCCCCCAGATTAAGTAAAATGATAAATCCCATCACAAAACTGAGGAGATTAATCGGACGGTAGGTGATCGCCCAAGCCAATAATCCATCCAATGCTAATAAAAGCACCAACAGCACGGGACTTATCCATCCCCAGGGAGAAGCCAAGATTTTCCAGTTCATGTTATGAATTTTCTAAGTGCAATGAATATATTGAGACCTACCTCAATGAACAAATAGCTATGGAAAAGCGCTAAAGCTTTCGATGCTTAGGGTACTGCTTCAATTTCAATTACAGAGTCGTTGAAGTCCCGGTCGGTATAACTATCATCCCAAAAGAGCTGCCAGCGATTATAGCAGACCTGGCGAATCACAGCATGGTTAGCGTCGTTGGAGTAATACGTACCACCGATACCACAACCGGGACTCATTGTAATATAGAATACCAGTTCAGTTTCCGCCGGGTAGGTCCCTACCGTGGCCTGCTCCCCAATTATCAAATAATCTGAAAAAAGTTGCGTGTTCTGCGGGCTGGCTATCCCGAAGCTGGCAGTGCAGGCGGCATCGGTGCTCATCACCCGGGCAGTTACCTTCCCGCTGTAACGGAGGCGCACGGTATTATCAACTACTGGTACGTCCAAACCACAGTAAGGCATGCTGTTAAGCGCCAGGGGTAGATAAACAGAATACTCTACCGGAATTACTGTCGGTGTAGCCGTCAGCGTCGGTCTGGGTGTACTTGTCGGGAGTGTTGTAGATGTCGCTGTTCGCGTACGGGTAGGGGTAGCAGACGCAATTGGCGTCATAGTTGGAGTGGAAGTTGCGGTAGGTGTAGTCGTCATAGCCGTACAGGCTGGCACCTGGACATTTGCCGTGGCCGTTAAGCGGCCAGATCCTTGAGAAAAGGTGATATTTACCGAATAATTTAGCGTACCACTTTGATTCCCGGTGGCCCGCAATCGCCAGGTGAGTGACTCTGTATTTCCAGGCGTCACATCGCGTAATCCTTTGGTCAAACTCTCCCCTGCCGCCAGGGACAAACCCGGCGGAAGATTTATGGTGGCCTGCCCGCCCTGGAAAGCATTATCCGTCAAATTATTGACGAATAGGGTGGCAACAAAATCGAGATTCTGGCAAGTGACGCTCCCTGGCGCCTCGATAAAAGAGCTGCCTCCACCTGGCCCTGCCAATCCATAATAAGTCACATAAGTCACCGATTGGCCAGGGGCCAATATCTGAGGATTCCAATACATTGCAACTGCACTATCTTGCTGGACAGTGGCATTGACATCTATGTCGTAATTCCAGGATGCCGGGTAGAGACCCATTCCATTTTGCTCGCTGGGCCGGCCCCATCTAGCTATCACAAACCGGTCGGGGGTAGTTGCACCAAAACCTGAAAGTATACCTAGCCCTTTGACACTACTAGGTTTGAATTCGGCGGACTCAAACGCTTTCCAGAAGGGTGGCATATGTGCCCGATCATACTCCCGCTCTCGCGTTACCTGCCCCACATTCGGCACCAAATATGGCGCCCCGTCGTTCATCCCAATCTGTACATCCAACATACTACGAAGTCCCGCTTGTAGCGTTGCCGTGTACACGTTCGTCAGGCGGTATTGGATCCGTATCGTATCATCACGATTCGTAAAGGGGTTGAAGGCAGGCGTAAGCGTCTGTTCCACCCGTACACCATTGAGTGTCCAAAACGTAAACGCTGAATCAGCGTTGATAAGCACCGGGGGTTGAGAGGGGGAGACGGACTGTAACTTGTAAATCCCGGCTTTCGGTCCGCCAATTACGTCCAACGATGCATACGAAGAAAAAATATCCTTGATAAAATATCCGTACAACAGATCCTTGTGATCATCATCAGTATTATTCGGATCACCTGCCCGCGTACCAATGACGAATCCGCCATAACTATCTAGATCTGCCTCAATCGATTCGTTGCCGATTGTCAGAATGGGCACACCCTCCAGACGCGACGGATGAGGTCCCTTACCCTTATCTGGACTCTGGGCACGTACCGGAATTCCACCAATCAGCACAAGCCCCACAAACACAAGCCCTATAAACCCAAAGATTAGGCGCAAAGCAGACGGTCGCCCAAGCATCCTGGCTCCTCATGTTTCTTTCAAGTGCCCAGCACAGCACTGGATCAAATTTAAATGGAATAGAATCGGCAACTTCTGTTATTCAAGGCGGGATATTAACAAAGAATCTCGTTAACGAGGTGGATTATACGGTAAACGAGAGAGAGATGTCAAAGACAGGTAAATTTGGGTTAGCAGCCAGTTTGCCTCTGCGGCAAAGCCATCTATGAAATGATTAAAAGAAGATTAATAAGAGATAAATTGTGTCAAAAATGAGGCCAAATTCGACTTCCCTGCGTATATATACATAGGCCAAATTCATCCAGCGATAATAGACCCGGGCCGAAAGATATTTTCGGCCTGGTCATTCAATTTTGCTGGGTCGAAGGGCAAACTCTTTGGGGACGTGAGTAAGACTTTAGGGTGAAGAGATACAACTATAGTACAGTGGGAAAGATAGCCGGGAAGTTGTTCATGGGTATGGGGTGGAATGGGCAAGAAATGCTTCTGGCTGCCGCCTTAGATGAGCTTAACTTCGTACCCGGCCTGTTTTAGAACTTCAACCAACTCATCCAGGTTACCTATACCCTGCCAGCGGTTGGTGCGAGAATCCCATCGCATCCGCCCTTTTAAATGTTCGCGAATCTGGTCTCGTTCGGCCATGGAGAAAACGATAGTGCGGTCAGATTGCTTAATTGCAACAGTTGACATTACAACCTTCCAGTTCATATATGACCAAATTTTACTACTATCGTAAATTTTGTCAAGCGAGGAAACGCTTAAAAAGGATTGGATTTAAGACCTCTAGAAGTCTATATGAGCAACACTTTAAAGAAACTTGACAAAAGCCCATTAAGGATGTTATACTGAAACTAGACTGTGCGCGTATTGAGAAGGGGGTATCAGAATGGTGTTAATAGATAAGCTGGTCCGTCAAGGCAAGCTAAAGGGGGCTCTCACGATCGATGAGATCATGACCGTCCTCCCTGCGGTAGGCCAGGACGCTTATGATCTAGATGAAGTGTATGATCGTTTGGAGAGTGAAGGCATCAGTATTCTGGAACCTGAGGAAGAGGTTCAGCCAGAAGAGAGTCCGGAAAGCCCTGTTATTAATCGTGACCTTTCTGAAGCAGAGTTGGACGATACCCTACCTTTTTACATGTTAGAGGTAGGCCGGACGCCCCTTTTGACTGCTGATGATGAAGTGAGATTAGCACGTAAGATTGAGGCGGGCAATTTGGCCAAGCGCCGTTTGTCCCGCGTGGCCGATTTAGCACCCGAGAATATTAGCAAGCTTCGCGGCCAGATTGCCGAGGGCGAGGCGGCCAAGGCCGAACTGGTGCGTGCTAACTTGCGTCTGGTGATGCATATTGCCAAGCGCTACCGTGGTCAGGGTCTCAGCTATGGTGATCTGATCCAGGAGGGTAACCTGGGGTTGATCCGCGCCGCTGAGAAGTTCGATTACCGTAAGGGCAATCGCTTTTCCACCTATGCCACTTGGTGGATTCGGCAGGCTATCGCACGGGGCGTTGCCAGCCAGGGCCAGACCATTCGCCTTCCTCTGCATCTTGGTGAGCGGGTACGCCGCGTGCAACAGGTAGCAGATCGGTTGCGTAAGGAAACAGGCCAGGAGCCTGAAGCGGGCGAAATCGCCCAACAAATGGATCTGAGCTTGCAACAGGTGCAACGGGCTATAACAGCGCCCAAGCCCACCATCTCCTTAGAGCGCCCCGTAGGGGCGGAAGGGGAAGGGAACCTGGGAGAATTCGTTTCTGATGAAACTGCATCACCGGTTGAGATGGTAGAGCAGCGACAACTGGCCGGCGAAATCCGGGATATGTTGGAGCAATTGCCCGACCGAGAGCGGCGCATCATCGTCCTACGGTATGGGCTAGTGGATGGGGAACCCCGCAGTCTCAAGGATATTGCCAAGGAGTTTAATTTGAGCCGTGAGCGAGTTCGCCAGATTGAACGTGAGGCTCTCATGCACCTGCGCCAGAGCCAGCATCGATCTCAGCTACAGGCATACCTGAGCTAGGCCATACCCTAGAACCTTTTATACAGCCTCAAAAGCCCCCCAGACAACTCCTGGGGGGCTTTCGTTTCTAGAATACAGTCCTCCAAAAACATCGATCCTGCTCTAACGCCCTTTCCGCTTTGTCCCCTGGCTGTTAGCAAAGAACAGATTTAGGGTATCCTGCTCAAGCCGTGCCCGTTGAATTTGTAGGTTAACCAATGCCCGCGGCAACACAATATGGCGCTTCCAATTCCCCAGGCGGATAATCAACTCATCCCCCACCCGGCTTAATTTCACCTCTTCCTTAGTCACGAAGGGCAAAGAGAGTTCCAGTGTATAGCCACCATCGACGCTTTTTATTTCATGGGTCTTTCCCCGGAAGAAGACGGTGGTAGGATTCCGTTCGCCATAAATAGCCTCAGCCATCTTCCGCAACATCTCTATCCCAACGACCTCTTGGTCAAAGAGTGGTGCCTTAAAGATGGGTACTGGAGAGAAAGCCTGCTCCACCAGCTCAGTATACTTAGCCTGCTGCACTTTCCAGGTGTCAAAATGCGGATCACGTACATCCTCCGGGATAATCCGGTTCTCCACAATCATATCCGTAGGAAATCCGTAAAGATTCAGATAGGTAAAAGTACGTTGCGCCTCTTTGATCACCATCTTCTCAGGATTCAGCACCAGCCGCATCGAAGTCAATTCCGGATCTGTTAGAATCTCCTGCATCCGGTTGAGTTGTTTCACCAACTCTTCGATCGACTGAAATACCTCATCCTTTGGCATAGGCAAATCTGTCAATCGGCCAATCAGCGGGCCGACTAATTGATTAGCCTTACGCTGGACAGGGAAAATCCGCGTTAAGTACCATTGCGCCACATCTGGCATCGAAAGTAGGCGCAGCGTCTCGCCAGTTGGTGCCGCATCTACTACCAAAACATCCCATTCGTGACTATCCACCAGGTAAACAATTTGCAGGAGACTCGCCAACTCATCCATCCCCGGCAAGACGGTCGCTTCTGACGCCACTACACTATCTACGCCGCGCCACGAAAGCAACTCCTCCAGCCAATCCTGCACCTTACCCCAATGCACATCCATCTGGTGTAGCACATCCATTTCCTGTCCCCACAGGTTCGGGCCTATTTGCACTAATTCAGGCCCCAGGGGAATATCAAATGAATCGGCCAAACTGTGGGCCGCATCGGTACTAATCACCGCAGTTTTAAATCCCATATCTGCACAGCGCACGGCGGAGGCCGCTGCAACACTCGTTTTGCCCACCCCGCCTTTACCGGTATATAACAGAATACGCATAATTAATTCGTCTCCACAAACATAACTTCCTGAACATCTCTAAATCTCATCCTCCGGTCCCTTCCCCTGCCCATCCACATTTTCTCCCAATATAGAGCGGGCCTGATCAGCCAGAGGCTCCGGTACCAGTATCTCTACTTCGGCCATGGAGCCAACCGCCAGGCCATAAACCAGCCCGGCACTCTCGTATTTCAACAATACGGGTATTTCCTCGCTTTCCAGATGTCCTTTGACAACATGGGCTTCGAGCTGCCCGGCAGCCACGTATACCACTATCCATGGCACTTCCGCCCCCGCCATTTCCTTATTTCCCGTGGCTGTATCTTCGGTTGCCTGGTGCTCCTTCTTTGCCCATAGCCGGCCCCATATATTTCCATGCACCATAAATCCACCTCTTTATTAAATCCCTGTTTATGTTCCAGGCTTCCGTGGCTCAAAATGTTTGAGCATGAAATCCTGGCCGGAGTTTGTTAAGGGTTTGCCATCACTGCTAATTTCACCTAATTTTATCCGAGATGGGAAGAAGTAATTTGGATCATATTCCACCACAACAGAGCGGCGCCGGTTTTGCAGCTCGGAAAACACCAGATTAAATAGCCCTGGTACGCTATACAGCGCCCCGGAATTATCTTTATCTCCAGCTCTCACCTGCCCCCAGGCATTCGCGCTATTATCAAAATCTTGTTGCAAGGCTTCAACCACCGCTCCATCCTTCACAGTCAACGTCACACTGACCGGGGAAAAAGCCTGCAATTCCACTGAGATCACGTAATCTCGAATCTTCAGATCTTTCCACTTCTGCTCCATAGCGAAAACATCTGCAGCTTTCGGCATCTGCAGCACCGCGGTAGGGTCGGCCGGTTTCCCGGTTGGTACAGCCGCTGGCGGTATTGTTGTCGCCCGTGGCACCACGGCTAGGCTGGTCGACTTGACCTGAGGCTGGGCAGCAACAGGCGTATTGGTGGCGGAACAAGCAACTGATCCGCCTACCACAAGGGTCAATATTAAAATCCACTGTGAGTGTAGCGCAATTTTCTGGTAGTTTTGGTAAGCGTGACGAAAAAGTTCATCCGGAAAAATCATTTTCGCTCCCCTATCACACTACAATTAATTTCAGAGGAAATTATAGTCTCACCTAGCTCCCGTGGCAAAAGTCTCTCCCATCGTCGTGATTTGCCTAAATTTCCACTCCATGATATACTTCAGCCTTGAAATGCTAAGACAACGCTCGTTGCAAATCTTAAAACGTCTTAATACATCTATTGAGGCGCTGAGCAATCTTTATTAATTGCTTCAGCGCCTTTTTTTTGGGTATTGACGGGTCCCACACAAAATCAATCTTTTTAGTGGTGAGCCTGTTGCCGAAAAAATCTGGAGGTTGTTGTGACGACAATTCGCCTACCAGGGTTGGTTGATGTGCATACCCATTTGCGTGTACCTGGCCAGACACACAAAGAGGATTTCGCCAGCGGCACCGCTGCTGCCCTGGCTGGTGGCTTCACCACCATATTGGCTATGCCCAATACCCAACCTCCTATCACTACCCCTGAAATACTGGACCTGACCCGGGCAGAAGCCCAAGCCACCGCCCGGTGTGATGTAGGTATTTTCGCCGGGGCAGCCATTAACAATTCCCACTTGCTCCCACTACTCGCGCACCATAGTTGCGGCCTCAAAATCTACCTCGATCAGACTTTCGGACCGTTACGCATCAACGATCTTGCCACCTTGATGGAACACTTTGCCACATGGCCCGGCCCTCAGCCCATTGCGGTCCATGCCGAAGAAAATAGTTTAGCGCAGGTACTCGGGTTAGCCGCCATTTACCAACAGAAAATCCATATTTGCCATGTCAGCCGTCGCGCAGAGCTGGAGTTGATCGCCAGGGCCAAAGAACGCGGCCTCCCGGTCACTTGTGAGGTTACACCCCACCATCTCTTTTTGAATAGCGATGATGCCGCTCGCCTGGGTCCCTATGGCCAAATGCGCCCCCCCCTCCAGTCAGAATATGACCGCGCCGGTTTATGGGAATTGCTGCACTTTGTCGATTGTATTGCCACCGACCATGCTCCTCATACCCGGGCTGAAAAAGAAAGCAGTACACCTCCTCCAGGCATCCCTGGGCTGGAAACGGCTCTGCCGCTAATGCTTACGGCGGTTGATGCCGGCAAACTAACGTTCAGCCAGATCATTGAGTTGATGAGTACCGCTCCACGCCGGATTTTCAACCTGCCGGCTGTAGAGGAAAACACCTGGATAGAAGTCGATACCGGCGCTATTTGGAGCATCCCCCAATTTGGCTGGCAAACTCGTGCCGGCTGGAGCTCGTTTGCCGGTCGCACAGTACGCGGCAGAGTGGAGCGTGTTATCCTGCGCGGCGTCGAGGTTTACGCCCAACAGATTGTTATGGCTGCACCCGGATGCGGGGAGGTCCTTTTCTAAAGAATCATGCTGAATTTATCAATGGTAAGACGTATGAACCTATTATTGACGATACCCTAGAAAAGGAGAACACAAACATGTTACGCCAGATTACGGATCAGGTTAAGCGCATAGATGTTAACCCTTTCCCGGGCGCCGACATCCTTTCGGTCTCCCAATTTGACCGCCCGCGCCTGGAATGGCTCTTCGCCCGCGCCCTCGAGATGCAAGACATGGTCAAACGCGACGGTGGCAGTGATCTCCTCAGGCATAAGTTGATGGTTGCCCTTTTTTACGAGCCCAGTACCAGAACCAGCTCTTCTTTCATTGCCGCCATGGAACGTCTGGGCGGCAGCACCGTCCCCATTACCCAGGGAGTCCAATACTCCTCGGTGTCGAAGGGTGAAAGCTTGCCCGATACAGTCCGCACCCTGGAACAATACAGCGACGTCATTGTGCTGCGCCATCCAGAAATAGGATCGGCCCGCATCGCCGCCGATTATTGCCGAAAACCAATTATCAATGCAGGCGATGGCGCCGGTGAACACCCCACCCAGGCGCTGCTAGACCTCTTTACGATCCAAAAGGAGCTGGGGCGGATCGATAAACTCCGTATCGCTATGGTAGGAGATCTCAAATATGGCCGCACGGTTCACTCCTTGACACGCCTCTTATTGCAATATGATGTAGAGCTGGCTTTCGTCTCTCCTGAGCTTGTGCGCCTGCCCTTGGATTTGATGAATGAAGTGCGGAAATCCGGTATCTCTGTTGAAGAAACCTATCACGTAGCCGATGTCATTTCTTGGGCTGACGTACTCTATGTGACACGCGTCCAGAAAGAACGCTTCTCTGATTTGAGCCAATACGAAGAGATTAAAAATTTCTATGAGATCACCCCGGAAATCATGGCGCAGGCCCAGGAACAGATGATCGTCATGCATCCATTGCCGCGTGTGGGTGAAATCGCCTACAGTGTAGACAACGATCCCCGTGCCGCCTACTTCCGCCAAATGGAAAATGGCATGTACATACGGATGGCCATCCTGGCTGCCGTGCTGGGGAAACTCTAGACTTATCTGCTAAAGGATCCCTATGACTGCCCTGAAATTTACAGACAAGTTGCAACAGGCTGTAGCCACTACGGATAGCTTACTATGTGTCGGGTTAGACCCTGATCCGCAACAACTTCCTGCCCAATTCCGGTCGGCCGCAGATCCATTATTAACCTGGAATCGGGAGATTATCGCTGCCACCGCCGGCCTTGCCTGTATCTACAAGCCCAACATCGCCTTCTATGAAGCTCTGGGGCGCCGCGGCTATGATCTACTAGAAGACACACTCGCCGCGATACCGCCCGAAATCCCCATCCTCCTTGACGCCAAACGCGGCGATATGAAATCCACCAGTGAAGCCTATGCCCGGGCCATCTTCGACGTGTGGCAAGTCGATGCGGTAACCCTAAATCCTTACCTGGGCCGGGATAGCCTGGAACCCTTCCTGCGTCGTGCAGAGAAAGGCCTCTTTATTCTCTGCCACACTTCCAACCCTGGTTCAAGTGATTTTCAGGACCTGGAAGTGAATAATCGCCCCCTCTATGAAATCATAGCCGCCCAGGTCGCCACCTGGAATCAACACAGGAATCTCGGGCTGGTGCTTGGCGCTACCTATCCGGAGCAATTGCGCCGCGTGCGGGCCATGATTCCCGATATGTGGTTTCTCGTCCCAGGGATCGGAACCCAAGGGGGAGACCTGGCAACCACACTATCGGCCGGGCTTACCGATTCAGGCAGCGGGGTGCTGATCAATGTGTCCCGCAGCCTGGCCAACGCAACCGATATGCGCGCCTACGCCCAGCGCTTGGTTGACGAGATGCGTTCCATAAGACAAACTCACGCCACAGCAGCCACAATTACCCCGTCGCTCGCCGGGCAACTGGATAATACCATGCTCGCCCGCTTAGCTACAGCGCTGCATCAAACCGGGTGTGTGCAATTTGGCAACTTCACTTTACATTCAGGCAAACAATCTCCCATTTATATCGATCTTCGCCTGCTTATCTCAGACCCTGACACGCTCAACCTGGCAGCGCAAGCATATGCCCAAATCCTGCGCCGCTTGGAATTCCAACGTATTGCCAGTATTCCTTATGCTGCAGTGCCCATCGGCACCGCCGTCAGTTTGGCTTTGGGGAAACCTATGATCTATCCCCGCAAAGAACTCAAATCATATGGCACCGGCCGCTCCATTGAAGGCCACTATCAGGCGGGAGAAACCGTGGTGGTACTGGATGACCTGATCACAACCGGCGGCAGTAAACTGGCCGCTATCGAACCGCTGGAGACCGCCGGTTTGCGCGTCCGTGATATTGTGGTCCTTATCGACCGGGAACAGGGAGGGGAGCAAGAACTATCCCGCCGCGGATATCAGCTCCACGCGGTGCTAGGCATCCGGGCCTTGATGCAAATCCTGGTCCACCAGGAACGTATCACTCAGGAGCAATTCACCCAGGTGCTGAGTTCGCTGATGGAGCAATAAGATTCTGCTTTTCTTTATATTTGATAAAGATAACTGGTATATTGAGCATATATTGAATTCAGAAATTATCAATTATTTAATGGAGGTTTCGCATGGAAAAGGCCCCAAGTTTAGGAATAGCTAAGAATACCACCCTTGCAAAATTAGTAAACTTAGGAGTTACAAGTTCCATTTCAGCTGGTATCCAGATCGACATAAATTCGGCTATGCGTCGAATCGAGAATGGTAAGTTGAGAGATGCGTCTCTTTGTGATCACAACTGTACAACAACGATGAAAGAAAAACCGACGGGTGGAAATTATACTTGCCCTGCTGCCATTTCACTAAATTCCGGGTTTTTAAGTAATAGTTTTGCTCCTGCTGACAAAATCCTAACTGGTATCGAGAATACTATATCGGGAATTAGAATAGCAAATGAACGATTCATACAAGGACCATTTGTAAATTATTGTAATAATTTCTTTGTGCCTGATGAGGTTGCAGCAATTCTAAAAAAGAATATTTTAGAAGGGAAAATAGAAGTCAACCTCTTTGGCGGTAATCCCGAGATGCATCCTAGTATTGCACTTATAATATCCGAACTAAATAAACAAGAATATATTATTAATTTTACTACTACTGGCAGACGCTTCATGCGTGATTCCAAATTCTTCGATCATATATTGGAATCGCCCCCACAACTGATTGCGTTGAGTGCCGATGATTTCGAATCGGTTGATCAAATTCATGAATTAATGGATATGACGTTAGAGGATCTATACAAACAGTGGCGAAAGATCCCTTGGTACTACGGTCAGAGGCAAAAGGCGTACGAAGCCGTCTTTTTAGCAAAGAGAATTACTCAGGAAAAGTTGAATAAGCCAAAATTTCTTTTTAATCTAGTGATACATCAAGGCAATATTTCCAACGTGGAGTCGATAATCCGATGTCTCGCGGACATCTTCCCCAATTGCCGAGTCAATCCTTTTCCCGCACAAGCCGCTTTTATTTATGAATCTGGAAGCTTCGATAAGCACAGTATAGACCTGTTCGGAAGATTTATTGATGAGATGATAAATGCTCATATTTCAGAATCAACCAATTTGCCAAACCAAAATATAACTAAACGAATACACTATTGGCTGATATTAAAGGCTGCCTTCGAAGTGTACAAATCCTCACCTCTGATTCTCTCTGATGTATTATCAGGTAACGGAATCTGGAGGTGTTATGCGACCCCCGGTGCGAATAGATACGTGCAGATTGGCAAATCTTCAAAATATGTGGATAAACAAGTGGCTGGGGGACACCTTGGCTGTTTTTGGAATTCTCAAACGGTGACGTACGATGACGAGCAAGTATGGAACATGTCAGGCGAGGGTATTGGAGAATACATAGCAATTTCACATAACCGAATTTCTAGCCAATCGACCAATAAGTGCCCAGGTTGTGCTTTCCCGAGGTTAATGTTCGATATAGTTACTTCCGAATTAGGAATAGCCAAAGATATTATTCCAATTTACCTTCTTCTGCGTCAGAAATACGTTGGATATTGAACTTATTTTCTCATGGAAACTGCTAAAACCACAAACTAATCCAAAAATTGGAGTCCGTTGTAGAGTGACTAGTTAACCGATTATGCGAAATAGCAAGAGCGAGGAAACGCAGCACAAGTTGGCACTGGGGCCAGAGCAGGACTATCCTTACGGTTGTCAAACCAAGAAAGGAGACCCTGTTCATGGAAACCCCAGTGCCAGATCAAGCATACATCGACTCGC
>SHYO01000123.1 GCA_009692745.1 Chloroflexota bacterium | reverse complement strand
CGTAGCGGTCGCAGTAGCTGTGCCGGTAGATGTTGCGGTGCCGGTGGAGGTTCCGCTGGGGGTAGCTGTGGCTGTGGTAGTACCCGTAGCGGTCGCAGTAGCTGTGCCGGTAGATGTTGAGGTGCCGGTGGCAGTTCCGCTGGGAGTAGCTGTGGCCGTAGGTGATTGAGTTGGCGTGGCGGTGCCTGTGCGAGTACCCGTAGCGGTCGCAATAGCTGTGCCGGTAGATGTTGCGGTGCCGGTGGGGGTAGCTGTGGAGGTAGGAGATGCGGTGGGTGTAAAGGTAGCCTCGCGGGTAGGGGTAGGAGCCGGCCCGGCGCCTCCGTCGTTAAGCACACTTACCCCTTGGTTTGTGGCGATCCATTTCCGTCCCAAATTATCGATGGCGATGCCAAAGATGAAGTCGGAGATCAGTAGGGAATTGTTGGTAGTGTAATTCGTCCAGGTAGCATTATCTGCAGAGAGCACACTTAGCCCATCACGCGTGCCGAACCACTTCTTACCAGCTTGGTCTATAGCGATGGCGAAGACAGAGTTCGATATCAAGCCATTAACCGATTGGGTATAGGTAATCCACGACTGACTGGAAGACAACACAGCGACACCGCTGTTGCTGCCGAACCAAAGATTTCCCTGGAGGTCGATCACAGTGGCCCAAATGGGACCCGCTGGCAAAGGGGAATTACTACTGGTATATTGTGCCCAGGAAGCATCTGCGGCCAATTTCGCCACCCCGTTGTCAGTGCCAAACCAGGTGTTCCCATTTCCATCGGTAGCAATACTGAGGACTTGCTGACCCGGCAATCCGTTATCCGGCGTGCCGGTCAGAGTGCTGGTATAAGGAGTCCAGGCAGTATTATCGGCGGAAAAGTGTACTGCCCCGGAACGTGTACCGAACCAGCGGTCTCCGGACGCTTCGATGGCAATAGTGCGGATTTCATTAGAGGGAAGAGCGGATTGGCTGGCATGGGTATAAGTGACCCAAGTATTTCCCGATTGCAGACGCGAAATGCCGCTGCTCCTGGAGCCGAACCAGATATCTCCAGAAAGGTCGATGGCAATGGCTTGTACATCATTGCTTACCAGATTGCTGTTTCCAGGGGTGTAAATAGTCCAACTGGTGCCATTGTTCGTGAGATGGGCAGCGCCCTGAGTGTTGGTACCGAACCAGGTATTATTGTTTTGGTCGATTGCGATAGCCAGGACAGCATTGTCCGGTAAACCTGCCGTACCTGTGCGGTTAAAGTTAGTGGTATTGGTATTAGGAGATAGCCGGATTAATCCCTGCGGGTAGCTGCTGAACCAGGGACGCCCGTCGGCGGGATTAATAGCGATATGGGTAATAAGTTCGGAAGGCAAAGGAGGATTAGATTGGGTGTTGTAGAGTTTGCCCCAGGTTTGATTGTCTGCCCTAAGGCTGATGACGCCCTTGGCGGTGGCAAACCATTTATTACCCACACTATCTATCGCCAAATCGAATACACTATCGGAAGGTAGGCCTGGAGAACTAGCGTGGTAGGTTACCCAGGTACCTCCGTTGGTTCCTGGCGTGAAATGATTGACACCGTTAGAGGTGGCAATCCACAAAGAATTGTCCTGGGCCATTCTCAGAGAGCGAATGATAGTATCGGCCAGCCCTGAACCTTCCGCGTATGAGACCCAATAATCATCACTGAGGTCGGATAGCGTTCCCCGATCATCCCACATGCTTAGGCCACCAACAGTCCCAATCCATTTGCGCCCATAGCCATCTATAGCAATAGCGGTAATGGCGTTGGAGATCAGGCCATCAGGTGATTGGGTTTGTTGAATCCAGCTACCACTGCCGGTAAAGATGTATACCCCGGCGCCGTTGGATCCTAGATATTTATTGTCCGCGCTGTCGATAGCAATCGTCTGGATAAAACTGTTTGACATTGGCGAGTTGCTGGTATCGTATGTGGCAATGAAGCCGTTCTGGTTAGGGTCAAACACACTGACCCCTTTAACGGTGGCAAACCAGATGTGGCCGGAGCTATCCTTCGCGCCATCGTTTACCTCCAAGCTGGCCAAACCGTCGGTATTAAGGTATTGGTGGAAAGGCGGCGTGGAGATAAGATTGGGATCCCAGCGAACGACTCCGCCAGAGGTGCTGGTCCACAAATCCCCATAGAAGAAAATATCCCGGACGTTATCTCCGTTGGAATAGGTGGTCCAGACGACTGAAGATGGCGCGGCGGTTGGAAGAGGGAAATGGCTCAGGTATTGTAGCCACAGGCCTATGACAGCTATGATAGTTATCAAAAAGAAAAAAGATACTGTTCTCTGAGTCACGCGCGTCCGCCGAATTCGCATACCGGGACTTATAATTTGCCACCATACACCTGAGAGCGCTCACTGACCATAACTGCTTATACTACTTCACAACCCACGCAGTAATGGTGGTGGGTAGATTATTACATATCTTCACTTGAGCTTCTATGTCTGCTGTCTTTAAACTTGGATTCTTTGTAGAGAATACCGAAGAGGTGACGGTAAAAAGGTTGCACTCGCCCTGGCAGTAGCGGGTCACCACTGTACCATCTTCGCCTACAGCCAACATGATACAGGCACTGGTGCCGGCAATTCCGAAAATGTCCTTGTTGGTTGCGCTACTTGTCTGAGACCAGACACTGTTAGAATATTCCAGGATGGTACCGTTCTGTCCTACTGCCCATCCGGTATTCTGATCAAGGAAGAATACGCTGTAGAGATTGTCGGTGACGCCGGAACTTTGCGGAGTCCACACTGTGCCATTAAATTTTAGAATGGTGCCGTGCTTGCCAACAATCCAACCCTGGGTAGCACTTAGCATGTCGATAGCCATCAAGTCGTAACTTGAACCGCTGCTGGCACTTACCCAACTACCGGCTGTGTATTGTAAAAGGGTACCACTTTCCCCAACAGCCCAGCCGTTGCCAGTACTTGTAAAATCTACTCCTTCCAAATCCCCGTTAATTCCGGTAGCAACACAGGACCAATTCTGTCCTCCATCGGTTGAGTGGAGAATAGTAGCTCGACCCGGGTCGCAACTGTCTCCGCCTTTGTCGCTTACGGCCCAAAGTTCCTGGTCTGAGGCATAAGTAATGCTGTTGAGGCGGCGGGAGGAATTGGTGGTTGCCTGGGTGAAACTCTGTCCGTCGTAGAGCAAGACAAGTCCCTGGTCGCCAGCAATCGCAAAATGGTTGTTCCTGTATGCAATTGTGTTCAGGTTCTGGCCGCCAGACCAGACATAGGGGTCGGCCCAAGAAGAGCCATCGTAAAGGAGGATTCTTCCCTGTTCACCGATAGCAATAGCCTGGCTACCATTATATACCTGTATCCCTTTAACGGTGCCACTCCACAGAGATTGCTGATCTGTCCAAACCAGGCCATTATAGGTGAGAATAGATCCTTTTTCTCCCGCAGCCCAGACATCGGATGTACTGTTTCCCACTATGCATTGGATCCGGTGATCTGTGGGATTGCCGTCCAGATCCCATGTGACGCCACCATCCGTGGAGCGGAGGATGGGGGTTATGTCATCGATGGCCTCTCCCACAGCCCACCCATTGTTGCTATCGGCGAAATAAATGCTGTAGAGCTTATTGCTGGTGAGTTGCTGGCTGTTGGAGGAAAGATTCCAGGTTTGCCCGCCATCGGTAGTGCGCAGGATAACACCGCTGTTACCGGCAGCCCAGCCCAAGTTAGGATTGTCGTGCAAAATATAGACACCATTCAGATCTGCTGCACCTGCAGGGCTTGAACTTGCGGTCCAGGTTGTACCTCCATTGGAGGTGATCAAGATAGTCCCATCTTGGCCCACCACGAAGCCATTCAAGGCATTGTTGGCAAAGGAGACGCCATAAAGGTCCAGATTGGTCGGGTTATACTGAGTATCCCAAGAAGTGGCGGAGTTTATGGTTTTAATGATAGTCCCATTTTCACCGACCGCCCAGCCTGTAGTGGAATTGGCGAAGGATACGGAATTTAGATTTTTCTTAAAGTTGGTGCTTTGCCACTTTAATGACCAGGTTGTGCCACTATCGGAGGTGGCCAGGATAGTGGGGTTGGACCCGTTACGCTGGCCGACGGCAAACCCCGTGGTAGAATTCACGAAAGAGACGCCGGTCAGTTTTTTGGTAGTGGGGCTGTTCTGCTGCACGAATCCGCTGCCGTCATAATACAGAATGGCTCCCTGATCACCCACAGTCCAAAAAAGATCTTGGCTGTTTTGCAGGATCAGACTGCAGCCGTTGAGATTGGTATCCACAGGGTTTGATTGGCTACTCCAGGTGCCTGATGTACCACCAGATACTTGGGCTGTGCGGGTCATAAAGACTGTAGGGAGCCGGCCACCGATGAGGGTGGTAATTGGCACCGAAACAGAAATAAGAGGCGTTAGCGACGGCGGCAGAGGAAAGCTCGCAGGGTTTATCTCGGCATTGCGGATGGCAGCTTCGATACCTGAATCGGCGGTATAGTAATCACTGACCAACTCTGTACGGGTCTTCGTGGCGATCAAATTGGTGCTGACAAAGGTAAGCAAAGGTACAAGCAACAGCATACCCATAGAAAGAGCAATCAGAGTCCAGATCATGGCGGAGCCAATTTCGCTTGTCGCTCTCCTATAGGTGATTTTCATTGCTGCGATCCCTGGAGAGAACCTTTATAGTCTTCTATCGAGACGATCAGGGCGCCGTTGCGGTAGATTTTAACAGTATTTTTTTGCAGAGTATCTCCGCCCTCTATAGGTTCAGTAATGATGGTGATCGTGATCCCCGGTAGTTCGGGAGGGATATTTACCGAGGGGTAAATGTTGATTTGCTGCGTGGTGACAGGAGCATAGTCCGCATCTTTGATCTTCTCGATTTGGGAGATGGCTAATTCAAGCGCAGCTACTTGTTGATTGGCCTGTGCAGAGGTCAAAATGGCCGTTGAAAGCGCCGCCGTCAACCCTGAAATCACGATGCTAAGCAAGAACATGGCTATAATAACATCGATCAGGCTGATACCAGCCTGATCGTGCCTCGTATGCCATATCTCTCGTAAGGTGTGCATATATTTCACTTAGTAACTGTGCAACCGTTATCGAACGTGACCGAAAGCTGGTAGTAACTCTCGGTGGTTTCAATAGTATTTTTATTAAAGGTAAAGTTCAAGGCCTTCTGGCCGGGAGAAAGCGACCAGTCACTGCCACTAACCCAGCTCCCAATTGGCAGAGTGGCAGAGGGGCCACCGGCACTATCACTCTCGATAATGCTGCTTCCAAAGCTGACACTCTCCAATCCTTTGTTGGCGCTGGCACTGTTAGGCCAGGTAATGGAGATGCTTGTGATAGTACGTACCAATGAACTGCTATTCGTAAGCGTCCAACTCATAATGCTGTTGTTGAAACTCAGGTGCGCTGCTCCCGTAAGCGCGCAAACCAAGGGTGTCGGCGAGGGGGTAGCCGTGGGCTGAATGGGTGTGCTTGTCGGTGCCAGCGGCGTAGATGTCGGAGGGATAGGTGTATTTGTCGGTATGGGTGTGTTGGTAGGCGCTAACGGCGTTGCCGTGGCAGAAGCACTAGGATCGCAGGTTGCAGTACCCATATAAGTAGCCGAGATATATTTATGAGAAAGATTGTAGGCGGTAATTATAAATTGGCCGAAACCGGACACATGATAACGGCCGTTATTACCGTTCCCTACAGCCTGGTCCCAGATTGGCAGAGTAATCGTCGAACCGATAAGCAGGTCGAGGCCATCGCGAACCGACCGGGAGTTTGAGACGCCGGTATTGCCATCTACCCAATCTCCGGTATTAAGGACATGATCACTGCTATCGGTGGGATTCACAAATGCGTAAGAGTTTCCTGGTGGCTCCAGGCTTTGTCCCAGTCTCCGCGCATCCCCGGCGCCGCTCCAACTTAGCCATCCAAACTGACCGGTTCCATAGCCATTATAAATATCTCCCAAAGTGGCTCCAGTAGTTTTACCGGCGACTGTGTTGGTGTTGACGGCGATGGGATACAAATTGCAGCTGTTTACCGCAAGGGAGGCGGGTGTCCCGGCCGGTGTTGAAGTCGGGCTGGTAGTTGGGCTGGTAACCACTGAATGTACGGGGGTTAGTGTGGGTGTACCCGGCGTGGGTGTACCCGGTGTGGGCGTGCCCGGTGTGGGCGTGCCCGGTGTGCTGGTAGCAGAAGTGGCGGGATTGCCCCCCCCTCCCGGTGTAGGTGTAGGGGTGCTCGTGAGATTACCGGCGCCTCCGTTACCAGAGCCGTTGCCACCTCCAGAAGAGCCCGCGGAGCGGAGATAGAGGTCTAGAGCAGTTGTCTCTTTGTAGTTACTGTCTCCAACGGCAACTTCAATCTGTAGGAGAGCCGGAGCGTTTACTTTGACGCAATTGCCTATCTGAATACTCTCATTGGATTTTATCGTAAGAGATATAACATTTTGGCCTAAAATCAGGTTTTTGGGGGGGGTGATTCGTTGTAGTTCGTTATTCTTCAGGCTGTAAATGATGGTTTGGTACTTATCCGGGTCTTGTGTGGTTGTAGGCAACGTTAAGGTTAACGTAGCAGTCAGCGTTCCGTTGCAGCCCAAGGCTGTCGCTGCTGAAGTTACATCCTGGTGTAGCCAGGCCGATATATTGCGGATATCGTGGGTGACAGACAATTTGCTGGTGGAATCACGATTAATCTGCAGGATCCTGGTGCCGACCGTGGTGCCGACTGCTGCCAGCATCGAGCCGACTGTCAGGACGATCAAGATTTCTATTAGGGTCATACCGCGTTGATTATGTCTCATGCTGGCTCTCCATCACCCACTTGTCCAAGAAAATAGACAGGCGCAGATTAACTATGTAATCGACTTATAATATATCTATTTTAACTATACGGCATTATTGCTGACCGTCAATGGGTCACAAATGTGTTAGTAATGGGATGAAATCTGCTGGTGCTGTGTGTTGAGGGTTAATATCGACAGATATGGGGGACGAAAATAAAGTAAAGGTTTGGTGAAAGATTGTGAAAAACTTATTTTATGCTGCCGTAGACGGAGTAGATGGGTATAATCACCGCCATGGCGATGAAGCCCACAATCCCGCCGATGAACATCATCAGTACCGGCTGGACCATGTTGGCCATCGTATCTATGGCCCGGTCGGCCTCTTCTTCGTAGAAGTTTCCCATGGTTTCCAGGTTGGAATCCAGGGTGCCGGATTCTTCGCCCACGCGGATCATCTGCACCAGTAGACTGGTGAAGAGTTTGCTCTGGCTCATAGGTATAGAGAGGCCCTGGCCCTGTAATAGCTCCAGGCGGACCTTCTCCATAACCTTGGCGTAGACCTTGTTCGATGTCGTCTGCAGCACCAGCTCCATGATCTCCGGCATGGGGAGGCCGGCGCGCAGCAGGACTGACATGGTATTAGCGAAGCGCGAGATGATGATTTCGCGGTTGATCTTGCCGATCAGGGGTAATGCTAAAAGCACGCGGTCGCGCTGGTAGGCGCCGGTTTTTGTGCTGGTATAGGCTGTAAATGATAGTACGAAGGCTGCCGTGCCGATCAAAATCTGGCGATTGTATCCCGTAGCAAAGTTGGTCACCGCGATGAGAGCTCTGGTCGCAAAGGGTAATTCCGTATTGAAGGCTAGTAGCAGGGTCAGCAGCGCCGGGAGTGTGACGGTCACCATCACATACACCACGACAATGGCAATGCTCATGACAAAGGCCGGGTAGCTCATGGCGGAGATGAGCTTGCGTTGCAAGGCATCTTCCCGTTCCATATAGGTGGCCAGGCGGCGCAGAATTACCTCCATGTTACCGGTGCGCTCTCCCACCTGAATCATGCGGGAGTAGATGTAGGGGAAGATCGTGGGGTGCTTCTGCATGCTTTCCGACATAGAGGTACCCGACTGGATATCTTCGATAATCTTGCCCAAGACGGTTTTCAAGGCTTTCTTTTCAGTCTGGCTGTGCAAGAGGCGCAGGGTGCGCAGAATCGGAATGCCGGATTCGATCAAGGTAGCCACCTGGCGCGAAAAGATGATAATATCACGCCGTTTGACCCCGAAAAAGGAGGGCATTAGCTCGGCGGCATTCGGGCGCGGCCGGCTGGCCTTGAGGCTGACCACCGTATAATTCGATTTCCAGAGGGTTTCTTCGGCCGCTTCTTCCGTGGGGGCCTGGACCATCCCCCGCACTAACTCGCCATTCGTGGTATAAGCGACGTAATTGTAGGGCATCGATGCGACTCCTTAGAGAATCGAAAAAACATTGAGCAGCACTTCCTCAGGAGTGGTCAGGCCGGCATCAGCTTTGAGCATGCCGTCATGGGCCATAGATATCATCCCTTCTGCCACAGCCAGGCGCTTGATCTCATCGGCGCCGGCGCCTGAGGTTAACAGGCGGCGGATAGATTCGGTCAGGACCAGGACCTCGAAAACGGCCACGCGTCCTTTGTAACCGATCTGGCTGCAGAAGGCGCACCCCTGGCCGTAGGTGAATTCGGTGCGTTTTTTGCCGGTAATGCGCTCATAGGCTACGATGGCGTCGGGTGAGGCCGGGGCGGTGTGGCTGCAATCCTTATGGACGCGCCGTACCAGGCGCTGGGCGACCACGGCCACCAGTGAGGTGTTGAGCAAAAAGGGTTCAACGCCCAGGTCGAGCATACGGAAGATAACGCCGACTGAATCGTTGGCGTGGACGGATGAAAGCACAAGGTGACCGGTAAGGGCGGCCTGGACAGCAGTTTCCGCAGTTTCCCGGTCGCGAATCTCACCCACCAGAATCACGTCGGGGTCCAGCCGCATGGTAGCCCGCAGGCCGGTGGCGAAGGTAATGTCTGCTCGGCGGTTTACCTGAATCTGGTTTATTTCACCGAACTTATATTCCACCGGGTCTTCAATGGTCATGATGTTCTTCGCCTTACGATTCATCGTGTTGATAGAACCGTAGAGGGTAGTTGTTTTGCCTGACCCAGTAGGGCCACTCACCAGGATCATACCGAAAGGCGCATCTAAGGCGCGCCGGTATAATTCCAGGGGAGCGGGGCTAAAGCCCAGGTCTTTTAATTCTTTGACGGAGAGAGATTTGTCCAGCACGCGCAAGACGGCCATTTCGCCCCAAATGGTATTGGCCGTAGCCGCCCGGATATCCACCTGTTTATTGTCCACCAGGACGGTGAAGTTACCGTCCTGAAAGCGTCGTCGCTCAGCAATATTCATATCGGCCAGGATTTTAAGCCGGGAGATAAGGGGATTGTGGACACTTATAGGCAGGGACATCGTATCGTGCAGGATGCCGTCCACCCGGTAGCGAACGCGCAGGTGGCTTTCTTGAGGTTCGATGTGAATATCGGATACACCTTCTTTGACCGCTTGCGCCACCAACAAGTCGAGGGTCCGCACCAACGGGCTATCTACGACGATATCAGAGGCAGCCTCCAGTGTACCGATGCGACCTTGTGATTCGGGTAACAGTTGTTCGATCTGCCGTTCCAGCTCGCCTGAGCGGCGATAATGCATATTGATGGCACTCTGCAGCTCTGGCACGGAGGCCGGTATTGGCTTGATCGTCTTGCGGGTCAGAATCCAGAGATCCTCCATAGCTTGCAAGTTAGGCGGATCAGGCATGGCTACAAAGAGCAGTTGCCCCTCCACCCGCAGGGGTAGGCAATAGTAGCGCCGGGCAATATTCTCAGGCACGAGCTTCAGAATTTGAGGGTCTATGGCCTGTACCCGCAGATCGATGTTACCCCCATTATGGCTGGCGAGTGCAGAGATCTTAGGGGCGGGTGTATATCGGCCGTCATTTTGGGGCGCTTTACCACCGGTATCAAGGTAAGATGTTAAGAGGGTGCGGAAGGCAGTGGGGTCGAATGGCAGATGGATGATGCCATCGCTTCCCTGGCGCAATATCTCGGTTACCTGATCGGCGGCCTCGTTGGGGAGTAATACCAGGATGGGAATAGCGGAGATACTGCGTAAAGAGTGTATCATCTCCGCCGTCTGCGCCGTGACTTTATGGGGATACACCAGTGCCATAGCGATACGCTGCTTAGGCAGGGAGGCGACTGCCTCGGCTAGTGAGGCCACAGGCACGGGCTGATACCCTCCTTGAGAGAGGAATCTGCCTAAGTCGCGTACCAATTCGATAGGCGCTCCGATGAGCAGTATCTTGGGGTCGGCGTTCATGAGATTTATGATAGCATAAGAGCCAGGCAATGTCTACGAATTTTGGAGTGGATATGGTCAAGGTTGGGTTAAGAATGTGGCTAATCGAATCTAGATACTCTTGTGCTGGAAGGTGGCAGGTTTCACCCTGGATTTAGGTGGGAAAAGAAAAGTACCCTGCGCAGAGTATCGAATAGTTTATTTATCAAAAGACGGATTAGCGGCGCCATCCTCCTCCGGCGGCCCGGCTGGGTCCCCCCTCGTTCTGTTTATATTTTTTTAAATGAGCTTCCTCGTCTTCCTCTGCACTTTCGGCGGGGAAGACTCTGGTCCGGCTCTTTTCCAGGTATTCGTTGAGCATTTCCAAACTGTAGCGGCGATGGCTCCCAGGGGTACGAAAAGGGAGAATCCGCCCTTGCTTTTCAATTTTGTTAAGCGTGTACAGGCTTACCCGCAGATACTCGGCAGCTTCCCTAGCGGTTAGAAGGGTCAGGCGCTCCTCTGCCACCTTCGTTCCTCCTTACATGGTTTTATATCTGTTTTAGGCAGGTAAACTGAATCCACAGTGAAGCCTGCAATAGGGGCACAGGCATATGCTGGATTCAATATCGATGGGGCCGGTTATCTGCCTGAAAATATGCTGAATTCCATAAAACAATTATAATATTGTCTAAAGTATACCATTGGTGTGGGGTTGATGGGTAAATCTGCCGTAAAAATAACGTTAATCTTCTGTAAAAATGGCGTGAATATTGCGTAAAGCACTTGGAAGGATCAATATCCCTGAAGGACGCTCAAATAGACAGAGAATAACCGGCGTGGTGCAGGGGCGCAACGCTCCGGTCTGCTTAAGATTTCCCGGCAGCTCTGGCCGGGAAAGATTTATTCCGGGTATGAAAGAGCGGCATACCCGGAATCGTCGGGCCTGGTCCTTGTATCGCCTCAGGGTGCATCTAGAGGGCGAATCGTGTATCCGTGACGCGAGACCGTCTGAATATATACGGGAGCCTTGGGAGAGGGTTCGATTTTCTCACGCAGATTTTTGATATGTACCCGCACCAAATCCGGGGCGCCGGTGCCAGGAGGGTAATTCCATACCTCCTGCAAGAGGCGCTCTGAGGAGATAACTTCGTTGGCATGGCTCATGAGATGGTGTAGCAGATCGAACTCCACCGGTGTGAGGAGGATAGTTTTATGCTTGATCGTCACTTCATAAGTGCGCGGGTTGAGAGCCATGTTGCCCACCCGCACCATGGCGGGTTGGGATTCGTTGATGGCTGGTTCTGGCACACTGGCCCGGCGCAGTAAAGCCCGGACACGCAGCTCCAATTCTTCAATGTCGAAGGGTTTTGTCAGGTAATCATCGGCCCCGGCGTGGAAGCCCTCGATTTTATCCTCCAAGCGGCCTCGGGCTGTCAGGAAGAGGATGGGGGTAGCAGCCCGGTTGGATTGCAACCTGACCCTACGGCAGACTTCAAGGCCGTCCATTTGGGGCATCATAATGTCGAGAACCACCAGATCCGGCGAAGTTTCGCTGATGGCGCGCAGGGCGGATTGGCCGTTGAAGGCCGTGACGACGTCATAATTCAGGTGGCGCAGGCTACGGTATACGGTCCCAACAACTTCTTCATCATCGTCTACAATTAAAATTCTTGCCATACTCTGTCAGACCTCCAACTCCTATTACGACATGGACTGCACAACCTCAAATTCATCTTCAGTATTTTCCAGGGCTTCCGGACTCAGGGCGGGTAGATAGATGCTAAAGGTGGTGCCTTCACCTTCTTTGCTCTGGACCGTGACCTGGCCATCGTGCCGCTTGATGATGGTGTGGACGAGGTAGAGGCCCAGGCCTGTGCCCTTCCCCAATTCTTTCGTGGTATAGAAGGGCTCAAAAATCCGGTCCAGCTTGTTTTCCGGGATGCCGCAACCGTTGTCGCTGATCTCCATCACAACCGTGGCGGTCTCATTCTGCTGCAGGATATGGGAATGGATGACAATCTTTCCCTGGCGTCCCGCGGGGATGGAGTCGCGGGCGTTCATCAGCAGGTTAATCCAAACCTCTTCCAGATGGTGCGGACTGGCAGCTATGGGAGATAAATTCTGCCCCAGGTCGGTTATCAATTGGATGCTTGAGCCTTTGATCTGGTGGGCAATCAAGGACAGCGCCGTCTCCAGGTTAGCGTTAATATCGGTAGGCGAGAACTCATACTCCTCCTGGCGGGAGAAGTCCAGCAGATTGCGGATGACGCGGCGCGCCCGCTGGCCCGAGCGTTCAATCGCCTGGGCCGACTCAAAGGCCGGACTATCGGAGGGGATATTGCGTAGCAATAGCTGCGCATCGCCGATAATAGTAGAGAGCGGGTTGGCAATCTCATGGGCTATTCCCGCAGCCAATTCGCCTACCGCTGAGAGTTTAGCGGATTGGAAGAGTTGCGCTTGGGTGCTGGAAAGCTCGCGGTAGGCGATATTTAAATTGCGGAACAGGCTGGCGTTTTCGATGGCTACGCCGATCTGATTCCCGACCGCTGCCAGGAGCTCCAGGTCGCGTTGGGAGAGCGGCTGGTCAGGATGCGCATAGATATTCATGGCCCCCGAAATATTTTCTTTGGATCGCAATGGAATGGAGGCGAATGCCTGATTTTGCGGGCCATATTCCTCTATGATGCGGATATCGCCACCGGCCAACACCTCGGCCACTGCCTGATAGGTAATCTCACTGGCTGGCATATGGGGGCCGCGCCGGGCGGCAACCTGGGGCTCATTGGTTTGCTCATCTCGTAGGATGATTTCGCCGGCCTCGATTTCCAGTACTTCCAGTACCTTATCCAGGGTGGTACCCAGCACCTGATCCAGGTCCAGGGATTGGCTGACGGTAGAAGCGATGGCGTTGAGGGCAGATATTTTTTGCATATTGCGTGTTTCAACTTCCATTTCTTTCATACCCTGGCGGAAGATACCGTACACAATGGCAATGGCCGTGCCTAATAGGGCCAGTTTGGGCAGGAGTAGGGATTCATTTCCCAGTAAGCTCCGCAGTATCCCAAGAGTTTGGGCCTGGGGTGTGCCGAATAAGGTGCTAAAATAGATGCTATCCAGCAAGAGAATGGCAAAACCCAGAACCAGCAACATGCGGAAAAACAGGGTGATCTTCGGTTCTTCGGCTTTGGGTTGGTCATACCGGGTGAGGAAGACCAACACCACTACGGCCCATAAGACCACCAGAAACCAATAGAGGCCAATGGATACCGCGTCATAGAAACCGAATGGCATAGCTTAACCCGCTTTTCTACTGAATCCTGTTTGTTTCAACAGGAATGGGAAGGTAAATGTGACGTTTACCACCAAAATTTTTACAATACCTCCAAAGAGAATGGAAATATTCTAGCGCTAACCAGTATAGTATTCTAGCATGCGCTGCAGGGAAGGTCAATTGGATTGCGGGTTTTGCCTCTTTGAAATCCCGGAAATTTGGAGCAATGTTCATTTGATTACATTCTTAACCAAACCTTACCTGAATCCTTATGGTAAAACTCTTGTACAAGTTTTCCAAAAGCTTTATAATAGATTCGCCTTTCCGGTGAATGTCTACCCTCTGAAATACGTGAGGAAGTGTTCCCGGATTAAGTGGAACTGTAGAACAAAGTTTATCTCCTGACAGAGCAAGCATTATGGGTCAGCGCCTCGTCTCCTTATTCAAGGAATGTATATGGCCAATTTGCAGTTGGAGATTCTGAAACAAGTCCCTTTCTTTCAAGGTTTGGGTGAAGGGGATCTGGCAAAAATTATCTCGGCGCTGGAAGAGCGGTTTTTCCCGGCGGACGTTAACCTGATTGATGAGCAATATCCGGGGGAGACTTGCTATATCATCCTTGAGGGTGAGGTTGAAATTCTCATGCATGCCGACGGCCACTTAATGCGCCTGACCACCCGAGGGGCCGGGGCCATGGTAGGGGAGATGGCTCTGCTGGAAGGTGGTTTCCGGTCGGCAACAGTGCGGACTATCAGCGAAACCCGCATGTTGATTCTAACCCGCAGTGTTTTCGAGTCTCTGGCCAGCCAGTATGGGCGGGTGGCGCTGAATTTATCGCAGGAACTGTCCCGCCGCCTGCGAGAGACAGATGCCCGCTTGATGACGACCCTGGATGAGCTACGCTTGCGCTTAGTGACCGAAGATAAGCAGAAGGTACACGACCTGGAACAACAGGTGTTGGCGCTGCAGATGAATTTGGCCGAGACGCAGTTAAAGCAGATGGATGTGGCGCTGGAATTGGTGGATGTGATTGAGGTGCGGGATTCTTATTTATCAGGCCATGCCCGACGCGTACGGACAACTACTTATGAAACCGCCTCTTCTCTGGGGTGGGGTCGGGAAAAATTGCGCCAAATGGAATTGGCAGCATTGCTGCATGATGTGGGGAATCTGATTATTCCGGATTCTGTTTTTACCAAGCGCGAGGAATGGACACCTCAGGAATGGATGCTGGTGCGTTCTCACCCGGTGCGGGGTGCAGCCATCGTTCAGGCGCTGCAGTTTGGTGATCAATGCGCCGATTTTATCAAATATCACCACGAAGCTTACGATGGCTCGGGATATCCCAACCACCTGCGCGGGGAAGATATACCGGATGGGGCGCGGCTGTTAGGATTGGCAGAAGCCTACGATGCCATCTCTTCCAAACGAGCTTACCACT
>SHYO01000122.1 GCA_009692745.1 Chloroflexota bacterium | reverse complement strand
ATTGTGGTTTTTAAGTCTGAATCGGGCATTTATAGCCCGTTCAAAAATGCTATTTTGAGGCCCAATCATCACCTTATGTAAATCTAAACACTACATATTGTGGTGAAAGTATTTAATCAATCCCATATGTAGTGGCTGAGTAGTTACCTCAGGATTAAGACTGAACGATCGGCCGGGAACGATCCTGCACCACCAAGGAGCGGCAACCATTGGCAGTGACCAGGAAGCTCTGCTCGACGTGCAGCGACGCCACACCAGGCATAAACAGACTGGCCTCCAGGTTGATGACCATATTTTGCTCCAACGGCAAATCCGATGGCACATCGACACAATCATCGCGGATACGCAGGCGATTGTCCGCTACCAGAATGGGATAATCACGCAGGTCCAGGCCCATGCCATGTCCATGTGGGAAGGATGTGGTAATGCCCCTGGCCTCCAGCGTTTGCCACATACCGCCCTGCACGGCGGAAGATTTAACCCCTGGCTGGATAATTTCCGCCCCAGCCAAGACACAGTTGCGCAAGGCGTCGCGCCGTTCCATCAAGGCGGGCGGTAGATCGTGCATTGCCAGTGTAGTCCCGCTATCCGAAAAATAGTGGCGGTAAATGCAGCCAAAATCAACCCACATCACATCTGAGGCAGATAAGACATGGGTAACCTCCGAGGCCATCCCCAGACCGTGTACCGCATAGGCGAAGTGATCGAAATCCGCCCCCATAGCTGCGATGCGCGCCCGGAAATGTTGGGCCAGGTCTGCCAACAAGACCCCGGGCCGGGCCAAGGCATAACTCTCCATAGCCGCCATTTCCGCAATTTCGGCCGCCCGTGTTAGCCGCTGAATTTCAGCCGGGCTTTTGACCATGCGCACCAGGCGGATCAGGTTGGAACAATCTTTCAGTTGGGCTTGGGGGAACGCGCGGGCAATGTTTTCTTTCGTCTGCGCCGCTAATCCCTCCATCTCTATCCCAATACGGCCCGTGGCTAAGCCGCGCTGCCGCAAAACGCCGACCAGGGCATCCGTAGCCGTGACAGTCCAGCGAGAATTTTCCGCGGCGGCACGGAGACGAAGTGCGAAGGACTGGAGTGTCTCCGGCAATCCCCCTGGGGGTAGAGAATCGTCCACCCCCGGTATGCCGAAGGTTTGCACATCGCGCACCCAGGAATCCGCGCCATTGATCATATTCAGCGGACTAACGATCAGCGCCGGTTCCCCCAGGCGCGGAAAAACCGCGTAGGACTGCGCTAAATTGCTGGGAGCGCCGGGCGACCCCATATACTCTTTGAAAAGTGGATCAAGCCAGGAAAAGAAATCGGTGAAATAGGTAATATTTACCGGAGATGTGGCTACCAGGGTATCCAGGTGGTGCTGCTCCATATAGGCAATGGCACGGGATCTATTAAAGAGCATAAGACACTATACTGATCTGGTCGACGTCAACCTGGCCAACGGGTGGATCGTAGGGGTCCACACCGCCCAGAAGAAAGCCCAGGTTGTGGTGGTGGGCATTGAGCAAATAGCTTAACGTACCTGTGGCAAAGGTCAGGCTTTGTTCCACAATGATTTTGCGCGGCAGCCCCCGGTTCAGCAGCCCCATCTGGCTCCACTTATCCTCGTCGTCATACAGCGCCAGTGAGACGTCATGCCATTGCCCATCCAGCAACTCCGGCCCGATGGGCTGGGAAGTCAACGCCCAATTGACGAAAGGATCGCCCGGATTGTATATCTCGCGGATATGCGGCCCCCGGTTCCCCTGCATCCACAGATAAAGCCGGCAACCTTTCAAATCCATCCCCTGGCCGCGCAGCGTGATGTTTACCGTAGCATTGCGAAAATCCTGGCGATAGGGCGCCCAGGCTGCTCCGGCGGGGCCGATGAGCAGCATATAAAACCACATGAATTCCCCGTGGTTGGAATCAAAATACCAGGGAGAGGCGCTAGAAGCAAATCCACCGCTGTGCCCACCGGAAGGGCTTGAGCCCAGGGGCACACCCTCCCCTTTCTGCCCCAGCACATTCCGATTGTAGCTGCCATCTTCCTGATCTTTGCCCACTTTCCAATTACCCGGTCCCTGATCAAAGGTTTCCCGGTATATCAACTTCCCGGCAGGCTCACTGCGACCTTCGGCCATATGCTTCATCTCCTTGTGGTGTGATTCTGCCGTGATTCTACCTCATTTTCTCAATTGTCCAAATTCAGCGCAGGTTCTTATCCAGGAAAGCTACGACCCGAGCCACATACGCATCAGGGTTATGCGGATAGGCCCCTACGTGGCTTACATTCTCCAACAGCCAGGTCTCGGCATCGGGCCGGGCCGCGACATTGTCCCAGTATTGCGCCCGGGGAACCTGGTCGTCCTGGTCCCCGAAAATCAAAAAGAGGGGGGTGTTGATCCGGTGCAACTCGACGGCGGGCTTGATAGCAGCCATGTCCACGTGCTGCAGCAGTTTTTCCATTTCCAGACTGCCCGCTATCAGGAAATCCGGCAGCCCGGTCTCGGCGGTGAATTTGGCGCGCAGCAAGTTGGGCAAGTCGCTATAGCAGCTATCCAGCACCAGCGCTTTGATGCCCTGCCCACCCTGGGGATCGGCAGCAGCTTCGACCGCGCTTCCCGCTCCCAACGAGGCTCCCAGGACTGCGATCTGCGTAAAGCCCCGCTGCTGCAGCCAGTCCACCGCCCCGAGCACGTCCCAGCGCTCCTCGGCGCCCATGGTGAAATGCGAACCTTGCGATTCGCCGTGGCCGCGCAGGTCAAACAGCAGCACGTTATAACCGGCCTTCTGGAATTTCGCAGCCGCTTCCACAAACTTGCCATTGAATTCGCAACTGCGGCAGGAGTTTCTGCCATGGACCATCACCAGGACCCGTTGCGAGCCCGGCGCCGGGATGAACCAGCCCACCAGTTGCAGCCCATCGCGGGAAGGGAAACGGGTATTCTCGAAGGCCAGGCTGTAATCCGCCGGCGTAGCTTTTTGGGACTGGCGGCTGACCTTCGTCAATTGGGTGGCAACATAGGCGCCGATGGCAAAGTATGCTACCACCAGCATCACGGCTACTACCAAAATGACCCAGATGAGCCCCCGACGGACAGGACGGTTTTTATTTTGGGTAATATTGCTGCCCATCATTTTCGCTGCCACTATTAGGCCCCTTCTTGTTGAGGTATTATTCTTTAATTTTTACTTTTTAATAATGACACGAAGTACAGATTGACCTCAATCTGCATTAATCGATAAGCCACGCAATATCATTTATTCACCGAATTTGTGGGCATTATCATGCTTGCGGGGTGGCGCCCGGAGAAAAGCGCGCACTCCTGACCATTGGGACTTGAGAATCAGATGGTCATCGGTTTCCTTACGGTGGGTGCTTAGGAAGAGCAGGCTGAACACCGCGCCACAGGGCAATGGCCACCAGACCTGCATCACCAGGCCGGCAAGCAAGGGCCATACGATCATGGTGACCCGGGTGGCGGTGAAATTGCTGTGTGTCAGTCGCCGCACCAACAACCATAACGCCAGACTGGCTACCAGGGAAAGCCAGGAGATGAGCAATAGTCCTGCCACCCCCAGCGTGTTGCCGCGCCCGCCGGCGCCTCTTAACCAGATAGACCAGCGGGTACCCACCAGGGCGGCGCCGAGCGTCAGGGCTGCGGTGAAATCATCCCCCCCCACCGTGCGGGCCAGCCACACCGCTCCCATGCCCTTGGCCACTTCTGCCAGGAAGGCCAGCAGCCCGGCCCAGCGCGCCACACTTAGAGCCGTGTTCATCACACCCACGTTGCCGCTCCCCATCTGCCGTAGGTCTCCACCGGTGACCAGCCGGGCGATGATCCAGGCCACGGGGATAGAACCGATCAGGTAACCGGCCGGAATCAAAAAAGGCCGCATCAGTCCCCTCCTTGCTGGGTGGTGCTCCCCAGCCGCACGATGCCTCGATTGCCATCCACCGTCACAATCTGCCCTTCCTCGATCAGCTTCGTAGCTCCGGGCACTCCCATGACGGCCGAGATGCCGTATTCCCGTGCTACGATAGCGCCGTGGGAAAGGATGCCCCCTACCTCAGTGACGATGCCACCCGCGATGGCGAACAGCGGCGTCCAGACCGGATTGGTGAAAGGCGCTACCAGGATTTCGCCGTTCTGCAACCGGCCGAAATCTTCCGGACCACGGATCAACCGCGCCACACCGGTGACCACGCCGGGGCTGCCAGCCACCCCGCGCAATTCTCCTTCCCCTGCAACCACGGGGGGCGTGTGTTCTGTATCATGACCTTCAGTACGGTAGATTTCCTGGTTGCCGCGGATGATATCCGGCCAGGGACGCTGCCGGTTAATCTCGAACTCCGCCCGGTTGGCCTCCGCCTCCGCTTTCACAGAGCGGTGGGAACGGGCGCACGCCTCTATTTGCTCCAGTTTTAAGAAGAAGATGTCCTCAGGTTGGCGCAGCAGACCCTGGGCGGTCCAGCGGCGCCCCAACTCCAACAACAACTTGCGGAACGGCGGGAAGAGGCGGGTCATCTCAAAGTGAGCCGTATCCCGTTCGCGCGTGTGAGCCTGGGTATGGTGCAAGATCCAGCGAAACAGGGGCAGGATGAGTATCCGTCCCTTGAGACCCTGGCCCAGTTTAGTTGCGACCCGGCGGGTAATTTCCTGCCGTTGCGCCGCCAGGCGCTGCAACTGGCTATAAGGGCTTTGGGAGGCAGCGGAATCCAGGTAGCCGCGGATGAAGCCGAAGAGCAGGGACGGGTCTTCACCCCAGGTAGGGTAGAGAATATCCATGCGGACTTCCCGGTGCCCGAATTCGGCCAGGAAGCGTTCCAGCTCCGCCAGGAACTGCCGCCCCTCTGCTGTTTGCTCCAGTCGGGAGCGGGTATCCGTGCCATCATTGCGTCGCAGGATGTCGCAGATGGACGGGGAGGCTTTGGCGAGCTGTGCCAGATCCCACAGCCGCTTGTTCGTCTCCATCGTCACATTGCCATCCACCCCGGAGATAAGCTTACTGCGCAATTCCTCGGTCTCGGCGCCAAAGTGTGGTCGCAACAGTGCGTCTAGCACCTGGCAGGTAATGCCGACCAGCGCGATCAGCAGAAAATCGTTATTCATTAGCTGGTTGGCAGGGCCGAAGACCAGGCGGCGAATGTGCGCTGCTACCTGCTCATCGGGCACATGCTCTAGCGGCTGGCCCGCTACCTCTGCCACCTCCGCCCGGTACTTTGCCAGGGTGGCAGGCATCTCGTGGGGCAGACGCAGCATGAAACGTAGCAGGCGGAGTGCCATGCTCACCACCGGCGCAGATAATTGGCGCGGCGCGCCGCCTTCCCGCTGCCCAAAGGGATTCACAATCCGTGCGACCATCTGCTCTCGCATGGCAGGGGGCAATGGCTGCAATGCGGCAGCGATATAATTTCGGTTGAAATAGGGCTGATTGTAGAAAACACCTACGGACTCCAGTCCTTTGGGGAGCTTGAAACCCAGGGTCTTGAAAGTGTTCGCCAGCATGGCACGGAACATGGGCTGGATCACCGAAAGAAAGATGGGCGACAGGGGGTCGGGGAAAATCTCTATGAACATGGTGCGGTTGTACTCCATTGCCGCATCGCCCTCTGGTGTGAGCGCCGCCAGGGTCGTGATAGGGCGGGACTGCAGCAGGTAGAATTTCCCGTGGATATACCCCCATTCGATATCCTGCGGCTTACCATAGTGCGCCTCGATCGTGCGAGCCAGGACCACCAACGCCTCGATTTGCTCATCGACTAAGGCCGGCGTAGTACGTTGCGCCGCCGGAATCTCCCTTTCCACCGTGCCACTCGCGTCGGCATATTCAATCAGCAGCTCTTTGCTGGCAATCTCGCGAGAGAAGATAACGCCGTCGCTTTTGCGCACAGTATACGTATCGGGGGTAACCAGGCCAGAAACGATGGCTTCACCCAACCCCCAACTGGCATTGATGACCACTTCGTTGCGGTTACTGGTAACCGGGTTGGCCGTAAAAAGGATGCCGGAGATCTCGGAGCGAATCATCGCCTGCACGACCACCGCCAGGTAGACGCGCTCGTGGCCGAAACCCTGCCTGGTACGGTAGGTCACGGCCCTGGCGGTCCAGAGGGAGGCCCAGCACTGTTTGATGTGCTGCAATAACGCCTCATCGCCGCGGATGTTCAGGTAGGTATCCTGCTGGCCGGCAAAGGAAGCGCTGGGCAGATCTTCGGCTGTGGCGGAGGAGCGCACAGCCACCGGCGCCGCCGCCTCTGCCGCACTCCCCAGCTCCTGTGCTAACAGCCAGTAAGCAGCCAGGATCTGCCGCGCCATCACCTCAGGCACCTCTTCGGCCACAATGAGCTGGCGGATCTGCGTGGCCATACCCTCCACTTCGGCCGGATTAGCGGCGGTTTCGGATGCCTGAGCTGTGGCCAGGATACGATTGATGCGCTCTTGCAAACCGGTGGCCTGGACAAAATCGCGATAGGCGGCGGCGGCCAGGCAAAAACCCGGCGGCACCGGTAACCCGGCCCGCACCATCTCACCCAGATTGGCGCCTTTGCCTCCGACCAGGCTCACATCTGCGGCGCCGATATCCTGAAACCAGCGAATATAGCTCATCACATCCCTCCCGTGCTTGATTGTCAAAACTAGAACACCCGGCTCCTCTTTTAGTTATGTATGGCTCTCAAACCCGGCACTTTGGACATTTGTTGTTACTAGAGTAATCTAGATTTTGTCCCCCTTTCATGGGCCTGGTGTCCCAATTGAGAACCGGAATTCTTGTCCTATAGGTGCAGGACAATGTCCCGTCGTAGCGGGACAAGTATCCCGCACCTGGGAGGATCTGACTCCAATTTTACGTGCGCCCCTCATATTACCGTGCTAAAGGTACTATCTTTGTTGGTCGCAGCTACTAATGTGGTGGTCCTCATCTTTGAGCGGTTCCGGCTTCAAGCGGCAGGGGCGCCACTGCGCCGCGCAGCCGCGCTCGATCAGCCCGGCGCGTCGGGTCGGAAAGCGCGGCAAGTGTGGTACTAAATTTGTCAGTCCATGGGATACAGGCTGCAGCCCCCATCTACCAGTAAGACTGAGCCTGTCATGTAATCCGCCATAGCGGAACAGAGGAAGAGGAACGCCTGGGCGACGGATGCGGCGGGTTGAAGATAGCCCTGGGGAATGGCCTTCTCCGCCCGCGCCCGGTATGGAGGCTCATGATCCCATTGCCGTTTCGCCATCCCGACCGCCACGATGCCCGGCGCGATCGCGCCACACCCCCCGGTAATCAAGATCGTCTTGCCGCTTAAATCCAGCAGATTTTTCACTTGTTCACCTCTGGACCACCGTCCCCTGTCGTTCCCGATCAGCGGCATAGCTTAAACAGGCCAGAACGTCCTCTTTGGTCAAGGCAGGAAAGTCGGCCAGAATTTCATCTATCGTCATACCAGCGGCCAGGTAGGAGAGCACATCGTATACGGTGATGCGCAAGCCCCGGATACACGGCTTTCCGCCGCGTTTGCCCGGCTCAACCGTTATAATCCCCTGATATGGTACATTCATAGAAGGCTCCTCAAGAGGACAAATCACCTTCCGCTTTATCGACCCACTCCTGGGTCTCAACTTTCATAAAGTACGACTCCGGTAGCCTGTATCTGAGTAACAAAGTTCCCCCTTCGTTCGAGGGCAGCCTTAAATTGGGCAGGGGTAGTAACCAGGATATCCAGGGGAAAGGGATGATCGATGGCCGCAGCAATATGGGCAGCGACATGGAGTGGCTTTTCATCCGTCTCTATCAAGACCAACAAATCCACATCACTATCCTCGGTAGCTGTAGCATAAGCATGTGATCCAAAGAGGATCACCTTTTGAGGATGAAATCCTGCCACAATTTGGGCTACAATCTTCCGAATATCTTCAATACCAACGTGCGTTTGGATTGAGGTCATCTCAATATGGGCATACACGATATCCGTCATCTTACCTTCTTTCAAGATCCTGATCGTACTCTGACCAGAAGCCGCGCCTAAAGCCCTATAACACATATTCCCTATTCTACCACCATCCTGCCCATCCTGTATATCCTGTTAGCTCTTCATCAGGACTGGGCCGGCTTGATAATTAACTCATCCGCCCAACTTCCCTCGGGCACGGTCAGCGGATGGCTGGTCAGGGGCGAGGTTGAGACGTTGAGTGCCGTAATTATAGGTACACTCCTGTACTACGGCCGGGAAGGTGTAGACCTTGGTGAGGGTGATGGCGCCGGTGCTTGTCGATGGTGGGCGCTGTTGCGGATCAGGTGCAGGTTATCGAGTCGCTTGCGCGGCGCTTCGACGGGGGAAGAAGAGGGTTCGCGGAAATTTTTGCGGGCGCGCTTCGCGCGCAAATGTCAGAGGAAAAGCCAACAGCAAGATCAGAGATTCAGAGACCAGAGGGGCCAGAGATCAGAGGTAATGGGGACAGCACCACGCGAAACCCGATACCGCGGCGCCCGTCGTGCGGACGGCTGAAGCCGCGGAAGGCGCAGCGCACGAACCCACCACCATTGCTGAACGCCCCGCCCCGCAGCACCCGGCGCACATCGTCCGGCGCCTGGAGGTTTTCGCGGCCGTCCCGGGGGTCGTAGGGATAGATGTATTGTGGCTTCTGCGAGTCTGTACCCCATAGGCTGCGAGTCCATTCCCAGACGTTGCCGCTCAACTCTGCCACGCCGTAGGGACTGGCGCCGCCGGGGAAGCAGCCCATCGCGCTGGTATCGCCGATGCCCGTCTGATCATAATTCGCCCGGTTGGGGTCTGGTGCGTCGCCCCAGGGGTAAATCCGCGCCGGCAAGGGGTTTTTCTGCGGCGCTGTCCCGGCCGCTGCCAACCAGGGCTTTTCCCGCGCCGGTCGCGCCACTGGCTGCGCCGGAATCTCCAGCGCGCCGCGCGCCGCCTTCTCCCACTGCGCCTCGGAGGGGAGCTGCAGATCCCATTTCCGCGGCAGGATGCCCTCCTGGCGCCATTTCTCCCCCAGCCAGACGCAGAAGGCCAGCGCCTCGTGCCAATCCACCCGGCGCACCGGATGGTTGTCTGGGTCCCACAGGCTACTCGGATATTCGGGTTGCCGCCCGCTGCCCTGCAGATAAGCGCGGAATTGCGCCACGGTCACCGGGTAGCGGCCCAGCCAGTAGTCGTCTTTTAACACGTGATTTTCATGTTGCTCCTGGCCCTCGCCCATGATGAACGGCCCGCCGGGGACATAACAGAATTCCATCCCGTCCAGCGTCATCACCTCCGAACGCGGGTCCCCCAGTTGCGCCAGAGCATTTCCGGCGCTGGCCCGATGGATGGGCCTGGATCGCAGCATGCCACTCGGGTCCTTAAATAACTGATTGATGCGCTCCACTAATTCCTGGCGCAGCTCCTGGTCTGCAGTGCGCCACTCCAGGCAGGCGCTGGCCGCCAGCGCCGCCGCCGCTAACCAGGCATCGGGTGGCGGGGAGACGCTTTGAAAAACCTCGGGCGCCACGCCGGCCAACTGTCGCAGATACAGTTGCGCATTCTGGGGCGAGGTCAGGTTCAGGTACCCGGCCAGTAACAATGCCGGCTCGCGCCACCAGGCATCCAGCACCGGTCCATCCAGTAGAAAGGCCACCATCCCGCTGACACCCTTTTCACCCCGCATCACTTCCGCCAGGTAGCGCGCGGCCAGGAATTCCTGGAAAGCCAGGTGGATGAAGCGGTAGTTGCCTTCGCGCTCTTCCAGCAGCGTACCGCGCAGCCGGGTAATCTTGATCAGCTCATCGGCCAGCGCAGCAAAAGCTTTCACCTCTCCCAAAACCCGGCGCAGATCCTTCTCACTGATCTCCCGCCCCTGATTTTCGCCCCGCTGGTGCATGGCAAAAGCCAGATGCTGGGCCAGTTCGCGGTGGGTTTCCAGGCTGCCTACCAGCCGGCCGATGCTTTCGGCGACCTCCTGGTCCTGGGAATACTCCGGCAGGAGCATGGCATCGGTGGCCTTCATATAGAGCTCGGCCCGCTGGTCCGGCAGGCGCCGCAGCCGCATATGCACCACCAGCAGCAGCCGTACCAGCAGCGGGCTGGTGACCAACGGCTCGGTGGCTTCACCCATGCGGCGGCGGCGCTCACCCTCCAGGACCTCGATGCCTTGCACCAGATCGTCGATTTTGCTGCGGCGCATGACCGGGTCGTTTGGATAAATACTGCCATAGGCCTGTTCCACCAGGTCGTGGACCTGGTCTTCTGCCAAAGGTTGGACCCGGACCTCACGGAAGCCTTTTCCCAGGGCGGTGCGGCCGATAAAAGCCGCCGTGCGGCAGGTGACCACCACGCGCATGGTTTTCCCGGACACCAGGTTCTCGATGGCTTCCCGCACTGCTACCCGTTCACTATCATTGGGAACCTCGTCCAGCCCATCCAGCAGCAGGATCACCGCCTGGCCATCTCGCAACAAGCGGGCGAAGAAGTCCCTTGGCAGGTCCAGCTCAGACTGTTTTTCGATCAGGTAGCGCGAGATAAAGTGCCCCAGGGTAGGTTCGTGGGGATCGCCGGCCGGCGGAAGATGCCGCCGGTGCAGCGCATAAGCGCTCAAAGGTATAAAGATGGGCAAGGGCAGAGCCTTATCTGGAGGAAGCTGCAGCCCCAACTGTGTGCGCGCCAGGGCCGCATTGTTGGTTGTTATAGCCGTAGCCAGGGTCCAGGCGATATGCTGCAACACGGTGGTCTTGCCGCTGCCGGGTCCGCCGATAATCGCCAGCCGGAGCCCCTGATCCGCTGCGGCCTGTGCCTCTGCTGGCCCCGGCCCACGGTTGCGTCCAGGCTCGCTGCTTTCCCTGCTATCCATCAGGATCTCGTTCATATTAAATTCACGCCGGCCGACCCCTTCGGCCACGGCCGCCAGCGGTACATAAACCGTCTCCAGTTTCAGTTGCACTACTTGCTGCCCCTGGCGCTCGATGCCGCGCAGCTCGATGGTGCCAAAGCGCTCCTTGACCCACTTCAGGTAACCGGCAATCTGCTGCCGCAATCGATCTTCGTCGAGCTGGCCCTCTACTCCCTGGCGGTATTGGTGGATAATCATGGTGATGTGGTTATTGTCGCCTGAATTCATTATGGCTTCCCGCGCATCCCCGCCCACCACGATGCCACGCAGGGTGGCCTGAAAACGCGGCAGGTTTTTTAGCCGGGTCAGCTCGGCCTCCAGGTCCTCAATATACCCCGGCCGCTCCGCCGCGGGCAGGGCCTGGGCGGCCAGGGTAAGGGTGTCCAGCTTTTCCAAAACGGTATCCAGCTCAGCCCGTAGCCCGGCGTCCTTAGCTGCTGCTGCGGCCAACTGCCCTGCGCCATCGCTCTCATCCTTCCAACCTTGTATCTGGTTGGCCAGTAAATTGGTGCCCACCCCGGCCAACGTGCCCCCCAGGGCCGCCAGCGCTGCCCATTCCCCAGCGCGCACCGCCTCCACCACCGGCCAAATACTCGCCGCCGACAAAAAAGCATAGAGCGAGGTGGCCCCCGCCCGCTGCATCCGCGGCTGCCAGTCCGTCAGGCTCTGCCCCACCTTCTGTTTCCAGCTATCCAGGTCAAAGGCCATTTTCTTTTACTCCTGCGGGCGTATGTTATAGAGGCTTCTCGCCAGGTTACCCGGCCATCCACTTCTCCGCATTTATCCCCTGTGCCGTTTCTTCGCACGCCCTCTGCGAGCCAACTTCCTGGGGCTTTCCCAAGAGTTCAGATCGTCCCAGTAGCGGTAGGCGCAGCGCACGCTCCCCAACTTGACGCGCTTGATTTCGGCGCCCATTCGACGAGGTCCGCTGCGCCTGGCGGCGGTCTTGCCCAGGGGGCCCCCCTCCTGGGGCATCTACCCCCACGCGCTGGGCTTATGCCTCCATTTTACCCCGTTTCGCAGACAAATGCACCTCGGACTGCAGATTTCACAGCCGGCGCCCTCCGCCCCCGCCCCCGGCGAATGATGGGGGTTAGGAAATTTATCCGGTCATCAACAGGCGCCGGTCATCAAAGAGCAGAGGGTATGACCATCAGCAATGTGTCGCTTGTTGCAAGCACTACATTTTGAAAAATGTAGTTTGGCACACCGACGATTGCAAGCTACATCATTTCAATGTGTAGTGCCACAATTAAGCACAATTTCGCTTTTTACCAGGTGTCGTACTTAATTTGTTAAAGTTCATCAACCGGTGGGCAGAAGCGACAGGGGAAATTTTTGCGGGCGCGCTTCGCGCGCAAAGATCAGAGGAAAAGCCAACAGCAAGATCAGAGATTCAGAGACCAGAGGGATCAGAGGTCAGAGGTAATGGGGACGCCGCCACGCGGAACCCGATATAGCTGCCCCCGTGGTGCGGAAAGTCGTCGAGGCGGTAGGCGCAGCGCACGCCCCCATCACTATAGTAGAAGGCCCCACCCCGCAGCACCCGGCGGCGATCATCGCCTGCCAGGTAGGCCTCCTGCCACTCGTCTTCCTTTGCATCGTAGGGGTAGGGTTTACCCCATCTGGTGGCGCAAAACTCATCGACATTCCCGGCGCAGTCGAACGCGCCGTACGGACCGGCGCCGCCGGGGTAGATGCCCACCGGGGTGGCGCCCCGTACCGCCTGCTCCCCCTCCCCAGAATTCAACCGGCCCGCATCGAACGTGTTGCCCCAGGGATAGACCCGGCCATCTGTGCCCCGCGCCCCCTTCTCCCACTGCGCCTCGCTGGGCAGCCGCACCGTTTGCTGCAGCTCCGCGCTCAGCCAGCGGCAGTAGGCCACCGCCTCGTACCAGCTCACCCCCACCACCGGCTGGTTCGGCTTATTGAAGCGCAGATCCTGCCAGTAATCCGGCTCTGTCCGTTTCTCCTCTTTTTTCCAGTCCCAGCCGGCCTCGGTCCACCAGCGCGGCTGCTGGTAGCCTTTGGCCGCCACGAAGCGGGCATACTCCGCGTTGGTCACCGGGTATTTGCCCAGCCGGTACTCCGGCAGGGAGATGATATGCTGCGGTTTCTCATCGTCATTTGCTTGCTTATCTTTCGCCGCGCTGCCCATCTTGAACTTGCCCGCCGCGACGCTCACCATCTCGCCCAGGCGCGGATCTCCCAAATAGCCCAACACCTCGCCGGCCGCGAGGCGCACCCGCAAGGCCACCGCCCCGTCGCCGATGGCCGTCAGCAGGGCCTCGATTACCGCCTGCCGCACAGCCGGGGCCACGCGCGCCTGCCCCTCGTGCAGGCAGCGCCCCGCCAGCGCCGGGTTCACCGCCAGCAGGGCGCGCACTAACTGGTCGTCGTTTTCGACCAACCCGGCGGCCAGGATGGTGGTCTCCTCCCAGCCGGTGGGCGGCGGCGCGGGCAGCGGGTCCCAGTTGCCTTCCGGGCGTACCCAGGGGGGCATCTCGGCTTCCAGCCAGGGCCAGCGCCACCACTTCGCCAGGGTGGCAGCGTCCGCGCCCGTCACGCGGCGGCGCAGCTCCAGGGCGGCGAAGTGTTCTTGCAAGAGCTGGTGGTAGAAGCGCACCGTGGAGCGGTCTACCGGCATCTCCAGGATGTGGGCGCTGGCGGCCAGGGCCAACACCCTCTCCGGCGGGGCCTCGATTGGCAGGCAGCCCGGTTCCATTTCCACCTGCGCCGGCATGAACTCTTGTGCCAGGACCGTCTCCACCGTCCCGCCAAAGCTCGAGCGCGCCCCCATCTCGTACGCCAGCACCCCCAGCGAGGCTTTTTGGATTCCATCCTCCAGCCACTGCCCCGCCGGGCATTTGTCTTTTGCCCGCTCCAGCAAGATCTCGCTGAAGCGCTGCAGCAGCCCGGCGCGGCTCTGGCTCAACTGCCGGTCTTGCCGGTAAATCGCTGCCATGATCGCCAGGTTCATCGGGTTGCGCACCAGCTCCAGCAGCCGGCGCCGGACATCAGGCCCTTCCTGCAGCTCGTCCCAAAATGGCCGGCGGCCATCCTCCGGCAGCCGCTTCTGTAGAAACTCCTGGATCTGGCCATCGTTGAAGGGTTGCACCTCCACCCGCTGCAAGCCCTCCAGCTCCCCACCGTAATCCAGCACGCGGCAGCTCACCACGAAGCGGTTCCCCCTGGCCGCCCAGCGGTCGATGAAGGTGCGCAGGGCGGCTACCCGCTCCGCGTACCCCTGGCGGGGCATCTCGTTCAGGGCGTCGCACAACAGCAGCAGCCGGCCCGCGGCCAGGTACTCCTCCAGGTGGGCGGCCAGTTCTGGAGCGCCCCAGTTATCGCTGCTGAGCGCCCCGCCCCACGATCGCACGAGGAACTGCTCTACCCCCTGGCCCGGCCCGAATTCCCGCAGCGAAACTAGCAGGGGAAGCCGGATGGTTTCGGCGGCAGCTTGGTGAATCAGGCCACGCAGCCTACTTAGTATTAAGCTTAACCAAGTAGGGGGATAATGGAATTCGGCGGCAGCTTGCTGAGCCAGGGCGCGCAGCCCGGTGGTCTTGCCGGAACCCGGATCCCCTAGCAGGATGACGCAAGGATACTTATGCACCGCGGAACGCAGGCTGGGCAGCTTAACCCGCTCCACCTGCTGTCCCCGCTCCCGCTGTACCCACTCGAAGACATCGGGGTCCACCGCCAGCGCTTCCAACGTCTCCCCCAACAGGGAAACATAAGTGGCCGCGCCTGGCGCAAAGCGCTCCAACACCCGCTGCCGGTAGGTCGCTTCGTAGGCGCTGAGGTCGATTTCCTCGTTTGGGGGGGCCGAAAGCTGGGCGTGGTGCTCCAGCTCTTGGCGTATAGCTTCCTGGATATCCTGGATGATTGCCGGGTCCAGCCCCTTGAAAATATAAAAGATATGTAACTACTCAGCCACTACATATGGGATTGATTAAATACTTTCACCACAATATGTAGTGTTTAGATTTACATAAGGTGACGATTGGACCTCAAAATAGCATTTTTGAACGGGCTACAAATGCCCGATTCAGACTTAAAAACCACAA
>SHYO01000121.1 GCA_009692745.1 Chloroflexota bacterium | reverse complement strand
CACACCTGCGGTGCGCGCTCCACCCCACGCCGCTGGGTTTCTACCAACGCCAAGTGGCCAAATGTCTCAGCATCGGCCAGCCGTGAGAAGTAGCTCAGCGCCTCGCTATGCACGGCGCTCCCCGTGCCACATACTTCCCCCAGCACCAGGGTCTTTACCTCAGCCTAGGTGTCTCCCACCAACGGCATCATGGCCCCATCGACGCTCAGCATCCGGCGCCAGGTCCGGCCCAAAGCGCACCTGATAGCCCAGGGCTTCCAGGAAGAAGAGGGTGGCTTCCTCGACGGTAGATTCGGCGAAAGCGGGCATAGGTTTACTCCGTTGGCAAGGTGGTCAAAGGTTGACAATACTCCCCAGTGCGGATACGGTCAAGCCAGTCGCAGCGCTTATCAATGTATGCTAAAATAAGCATATACTGATTTACCGATTTTCTGCAACAGCGGAAATACTGTATTCCGCTGAAAAAGGAGTAACCTATGGATATTACCATCCAAGTACGGCAGCGCGGCACGCTCACCTTACCAGCCGAATTGCGCGAAAAATACGGCATAGAAGCCGGTGACACCTTCCGCCTGGTCGACCTCGACGGTATCTTTATTTTAACACCGATGGTGCCGATGGTACCGGAGCTAGCACGGGAGATAGAGCGCCTGCGGCTTGAGGTAGGTCTGAGCACTGAAGAGCTGCTCCATACTCTACGTGAGCAGCGGGAACGCTATTATCAAGAGCATTATACCGGTGACGCAGTTGTATCCAAAGAAGCAGATGCGTAAACCGCTGGTATTTATAGATGCTGATGTGCTGTTTGCCGGCGCTGCCGGACCCAGTGATTACGGGGCCAGCCTTGTAGTCTTGCGCATGGCCGAAATCACCTTACTTGAGGCCATCACCTCTCAGCAAGTTATCGTCGAAGCTGAGCGTAATCTTGGAGAAAAACTCCCAGCCGCCCTACCGGCCTTTCGCCTGCTGGCCAGCCGTTGCCTGCGCATCGTGCCCAATCCTGCCCCCGCAGATTTAATAGCCTTCCAAGGCTTGGCCGATGCTATAGATCTGCCTATCCTGGCGGCTGCGCTGCGCGAGAGGTGTGACTGGCTGCTCACCTTCAACCTGCGCCATTATCAGCCCGGCCACCCCGCTATTGCCATTGTGCGCCCTGGCGACTTCCTGCAACAAGTGCGGGCATACCTGGCAAATCTGAGCTCTATGGAGGAGGGGGAATAGGGGGTCTCCTATGCCTTCAGCTCAGCCACGATGGCCGAAAATTGATCCAGGGCCGTTTGCAGGTCGTCGGCGATCTCCTGGGCCAGGATTTCGGGGTCCGGCAAGTCTGCGCTGTCCTCCAGGCTTTTATCCTTCAGCCAGAAGATGTCCAGGTTGATCTTATCCCGTTTGATCAGCTCATCATAGTCGAAGCAGCGCCAGCGCCCTTCCGGGGTCTCTGCGCTCCAACTCACCTGTCGCGCGTGCCGGTGGGCCGGTTGGTAACAGGCTACGAAGTCGTCCAGGTCTGCGCGGCGCAGCGGGTTGGTCTTGAGGGTAAAGTGCATATTCGTGCGCAGATCGTAGACCCAAAGCTTCTTCGTCCAGGGCGCTTCCTGGGCGGGGCGCGCGTCGAAGAAAAGTACGTTGGCCTTGACGCCTTGGGCGTAAAAGATGCCCGTTGGCAGGCGTAAGAGGGTATGCACATCGAACTGGCGCAGCAGGTTGCGCCGCACGGTCTCCCCGGCGCCCCCCTCAAAGAGCACATTGTCCGGCACCACGATGGCGCAGCGCCCGTGAACTTTCAACAGGGTTTTGACGTGCTGCAGGAAATTGAGCTGCTTGTTCTTGGTAGTTGTCCAGAAGTCCTGCCGCTCGTAGGCCTGGTCTTCGCGTTCCAAATCCCCCTCCTCGGTGACAATCGAGATGCTGCTCTTCTTGCCGAAGGGCGGGTTGGTCATCACCATACTGAAGCGCTGGCCCGGATCGCCCGCCAGGGAATCCACCCCCGAGTGGATCGGCCCCGGGTCCGCATTGATGCCACGCAAGTAGAGGTTCATGATGCACAGCCGCGCCGTAGCCGGGACCAGCTCCCAGCCTTGCACGAAGGATTGGCGCAGGTGGCGTTTCTGGTCCGGGTCCAGGTGGCTGCCATACTGCTGGACGACATAATCATAGGCGGCCAGCAGGAACCCCCCGGTGCCGCAGGCCGGGTCGCAGACGGTCTCCTCCGGCCCCGGCTGCATCACATCGACGATGGCCTTAATCAGCTCCCGCGGGGTGAAGTATTGGCCGGCGCCCTTGGGGGATTCCTCCGCGCTGCGGGCCAGCAGCCCCTCATAGATATCGCCCTTCACGTCGGCATCCATTACCATCCACTGCACCGGGTCGATCAAGTCCACGATCAGCCGCTTTAACGTGGCTGGGTTCTGGATCTCCGGCCGCGCCCGCTTAAAGATCTCCCCCAGCATCCCCGGCCGCCGCCCCAACTCCTCCAGAATGTGGCGGTAATGCACTTCCAGCTCATCCCCTTCGCGTGCCAACAGGCTAGGCCATCCGAGGTCCGACGGCACCAGCGGCGCGCGATTATAGGGCGGCCTGGTCTGCTCGTCGGCCATCTTCAGGAAGAGCAGAAAGGTGATCTGCTCGGTATAGGCCATGTAGGAGAGGCCGTCATCCCGCAGCACATGAGCGAAATTCCAGGCTTTATTGACAATCTGTTGGGTGGCGTTGATCATGGTGGGCTCCTGAAAGGGTGGATGGTAGCGGGTTCGTGGGCGGGAGCCAGTAGGAGTCAGAGGCAAGCCGCGTCGTGGCGGCGCCGTGCCGGAGGCTGGAAGCCGTCCGGCTGAAGGATGCAAGCCCTACGGGCTGAAGATTCATTCTCAGGTCTATGATCGAATTAGTTTTTGTTTTCGCCATTTTCCGGATTTTCAGCCTCCAAACGTTCATAGATCGGAATGAGAAGCTGGTTTTGATGGCGGTGTTTCTGGTTTTGCACGTATTCTACGACAGTGGGCAAGGAGCGTTCCCCCAGGCTAAGGACGCCGTAGCCTTCTTGCCATTTGAAAGGCAGGTCGGCCTCTAACTGGTGGTTGGCTGCAAATGAGCTCGCGCCTTTTAATTGGCGTAGACATTCTGCCACCGAGATTTTCGGCGGGATGGAAACGACCATGTGGATGTGGTCCTCGATGTTTCCAATGGCGTGGACCCATAGATTCATTTCACTGGCTTTGTTACGCAATGTGGCATGCACCACCATTTCTCTATCCGCATTCAACAGGGGTAGCCGCTGGTAGGTGGCCCAGATCAGGTGGTAATGCAGCCGCCAATATGGCATAATTTTTCCTCCTGTGTGTTTGCCTGATATTTCTTGCGGGTAGCCATCCCAGCCGCAGAGCGCACGCCCTGGGCTTAAGCCACGGGCTGAATCACCCCAAGCCCTTCGGGCTGACCTCCCCAGCCCCACCGAGGCTTTTTGGACCTTCAGCCGGACGGTTTTAACCTCCGGCGTGGTACTCCGGCGCCGATACCCCCGGCCGTGCCTCCCGCCGACCTGCACCCCGCGGCACACTCCGGTGCCCAAGCCCTGGGCTTAAGCCACGGGCTGAATCACCCCAAGCCCTTCGGGCTGACCTCCCCAGCCCCGGCGGGGCTTCTTGAACCTTCAGCCGGATGGTTTCAACCTCCGGCGTGGTACTCCGGCGCCGATACCCCCGGCCGTGCCTCCCGCCGACCTGCACCCCGCGGCACACTCCGGCGCGCACGCCCTGGGCTTAAGCCACGGGCTGAATCCCACCAAGCCCTTCGGGCTGCCCTCCCCAGCCCCACCGGGGCTTTTTGGATCTTCAGCCGGACGGTTTCAACCTCCGGCGATGCCCCTCCGGCGCCGATACCCCCGGCGATAGCCCTCCGGCGCGGTGCTTCTCCCCGTCACCCCGGCTTCCTTCACCCCTCCTCCCCCTCCAACCCCAACCCCAACTGCACCCCCGCCACCGGCCCAGCCTCCGCCTCCCGTGCCGCGGCGCGACCGGCGACCGGCGTGAGATGCCCGGCCTCCCGCTCCGCCCGGATGCGCTCCAGCAGCACCCTGGCTGGCTCATCCGCCGCGTCCTGGGGCACCAGCTTCCCCGCGAATGCCCGTTTCAGGATGGATTGGCGTAGGCGAGAAGCACGAGCAATATTGGCAGTAATTGATTTTTCTAATGAGTCGGCCAATGTGAATTGTTGGTCAACCTCTGCGGCAATCCGCCTTTGTAATTCTACTGGTGGCAGAGGAATCACTGTCTTCATTAGATTTGTAAGACTTAAAAAAGGCCTAGCAGTATCAGTTGTTTTTGCGACTAATTGCCTTTGTACGACTTCTGTTTGCATAGTGATGACTGCGTACTCTGGGAGAACTGCGCTCTCATCTAATGTGATTTTATTACAATTTTGTGAAAGAATTGAACGTGGAAGATAGTCCGGTACTATTGCTGGGTGCCCAGAAGAACCTACTGCAACAACTATGAGATCTCTTGGTCGGGCAAGACTTCTCTCTAATTGTTTTGCCTTTTCCTCGCTTATATAAGTCAGGTCATCCAGAGTTACTCTTCCATTTTTAACATTTTTACCACGAATAATGGGAACACCACTATCTTTGTAATCTTTGGTCCCCAGGTTAGATCCAAATGGTCCACTGGAAATCGAATATTTTCCGGCTGAGGCAAGTGTCTCAAGACTCGCCCAACACCACCCCTCCGGCAGCCCCGGCAGCCCAGCCGTATCCGGTGGGGCGGGCTCCTTATACTTCTCCTGCCACCCCGGCGGCGGGGCCTTACCGGCCGCGGCAAACTTCGCTGCCTGCTCCTCCTCCCACTTGAGCCGCCGTTCGGCCAGGATGCGCTGCAGCAGCGCGGCGGCCGGTTCCTGGGGCAGGTGGGCCTGGCGCCACTCCGCCGTCAACCGGCCCTCCACCGCTGCCTTGAGCACGGCCGCCCGGTAGCGCTTCAGGTTGGCCCTGGCCCGCTGCAACGCCGCAACTCCCGCATCCAGCCGGGGAAAGAGTTCCTCGATTTTGGCGACGATGCGGTGTTGCTCAGCATTAGGGGGAAGCAAAAGATCAAGTTGTTTTAGTTGATTCTTGGTCACCCCTGGGATTGTGGTTCCCCTGCTAGTGAATTTAAAAGCCTGAACTGCTTCTGAGAGGAAGTAAAGCACATAATCGGGGAATATAAAATCATTATTCCCTATGAGTCCCTGCATATCCTGACTAAAACATAACTGAGTAGGTGCTAAACCCACCTTCCCCAATCCAACTCTTGTAACGACGAGAATAGAGTCCTTTGGTACAAGATTCGTGGCAGAGTTCTCGATTGCTTTATAGGTTATGGCCTTCCGAGGTTCTACGTTTTTGGGACCGTGTATATCGGCGCTCGTGATCCATGGGATGGTGCCATTCCAAAATTCTGCTTTTTCGGTCGAAGGTGTCCCTCCTCCGATAACTTCATAGATATCACCGACGGTAGTTCTGACCCACCCCGGCGGCAACCCATTCTCCTCCCTCACGCGACCAACCTCTCATTGAGCTCGGCCATGATGGTGGGGAGACGCGCGCCGAACAACTGGTAGACCTTGCCCAGGCCGCCCATCTGGTTAAAGGGCACCTCCTCCAGGTCCTCCTGGTCGATGCTCAGGCTGCTGGCGATGTGGTCTGCTATGGCGTCCAGCCAGCGGCGCTGCTCCGGGGTGAAGCTGATACCGGCCCGCGCCTGCTCCGCCAGCCAGTCCTGGTAGCGCGCCTGGATCGTCTGGGCCAGCGGCACCAGCGGCTGGTCGGGGTAGAGAGCGTGGCGCACGATGGCTACCAGGTCCACCAGCGCCTTGCCCCCCTGGCCCTGCACCTGCTCCGGCTCGACCGCCTGGTACAGCCGCCACAGCCGTTCCGCCGGTTGAGAGAGGGAGAGGGGCGGCCTTTCCAGCGCCGCCGCCAGCTCTTTCACCTGCCGGTAGCGCAGCCCCGCGCGGTAGGGACGGCTGTAGAGGATGCGGATGGCCTCGATCTCGTCTCTATGGGCCAGCAGGAACTCCCGGAAACTTTCCAGGGTGCTGGCGGCCTTTTCCCGCGCGGCGGCATCGAAACCGGCCAGCAGCAAGGTATCGGGGGTCACCTGGTCGATCACCTGCTCCGCCGCTGCCTTGATATCCAGGATTAATTTGCGCAGCGGGGGATGGTGGAAGGGGCGCAGCGCCGCCGCCATCTGCTCCTGCTCCACCGCCTCCACCTGGGCATCGCTGGGTTCTTCGTATGCCGCCAGGCCAAAGCGCTGCCGCGCCAGATCCGCGTTGCTGTCCGGGTCGATGCTCTCTACCAGCGCGGCGGCCAACGTCTCCAGGCTCTGGCCGCCCGCCTGGGCTGCGATCTCGCCTGCTTGCGCCAGGGTAATCTCCCGCCCCAGCGCCGCCAGCCGCGCCGCCAGGGTGGAGACCACGTCGGCATGCACAACTCCGGCGGCCACCGCCCCCAGCACCTTATCCAGCCCCACGCTCGGCTGGCGGTCCAGCGGTTTGGTCGCGCCCTTATCATTTTCGCACACCCCCACCGCGTCCACGATCACGAAGTGGGTCTTGTGGCGCGCGTCGGGCGTCACCCGCTGCAGGTCGTCGGGGCCAATAATGCGCACCCCGCGCCCCTTCATCTGGTCGAAGTAGGTGGCCGAGTTGATGTTGCGCATGAAGAGCAGACACTCCAGCGGCTTCATATCGGTGCCTGTGGCGATCATATCCACCGTCACTGCGATGCGCGGATAGTACCCATTACGGAACTCGTTCAGCACATCCTCCGGCTTCTTGCCCGTGGTCTTGGAGGTGATCTTCTGGCAGAAGTCGTTCCCCTTGCCGAACTCCTCGCGCATAATCCGCACGATATCCTCGGCGTGCTGGTCGTTCTTGGCAAACACCAGCGTCTTGGGCACCTCCGTGCGCCCGGGGAAGATCTCCGTAAACAGGCGCTCCTTGAAAGTGCGCACCACCAGCCGCAGTTGGGCCTCGCTGACCACGTCCCGGTCAAGCTGGTTGGGGGTATAGGTCAGGTCCTCTTCCAACTCCGCCAGCCGCTTGCGCCCGGTGCGCTTATCCCGGCGCGGCACAAAGTAGCCCGGCTCCCGTTCTAGGGTCGCCCCCCCGGCGGTAATCTGCGTCTGGATACGGTAGACCAGGCAGCCCACGTTCACCCCGTCGGCCACCGCCTTCTCGTGGGAGTAGTCCTGCACCACGTTATTATGGAAGAAGCCCACCGTCTGCAGCGTCGGCGTGGCCGTCAAGCCGATGATAAAGGCGTCGAAATATTCCAGCACCTGGCGCCACACGTTGTAGATGGAGCGGTGGCACTCGTCCACCACGATGAAATCGAAAGTCTCAGGCGGTATGCGGGGGTTATAGACCACCGGCAGCGCCTCTTTCAGCAGCGGCGACGCGGACTCGAACAGGGAACCCTCCTCGTTTTCCTCCGCGAATTCCTCCTCGCCCTTCAGCATCGAATAGAGGCGCTGGATAGTGGTGATCACCACCTTGCTGGCCGGTTCGATGGTGTTGCGCTGTAGGCGCTGCACGTTGTATTCTTCGGTGAATTTGTAGCCGGTGTAGGGGCTGGCGTACTGCTGGAACTCGTTCAACGTCTGCTTGCCCAGGTTGTTGCGGTCCACCAGGAAGAGGATACGCTGCGCCTTGCCGAACTTGATCAGCCGGTAGCAGAAGGAGCAGGCGGTGTAGGTCTTGCCGCTGCCCGTCGCCATCTGGATCAGGGAGCGCGGCCGCGCCTGGGCCAGGGACTTTTCCAGATTGTGGATGGCTTCGACCTGCACCCGCCACAGCCGCGTGGTATCCAACCCCGGCATCTGCCGCAGGTTGGCCCGCAATTGCGCGGCGCCCAGCCCGGCCAGGCGCACCAACTCTTCCGGGCGGTGGAAGGTAAAGACCTCCCGGCTGCGCGGTTCTGGGTCCAACCCGTTGGTGAAATGCGTCACGGCGCCGGTGGACTCATAGGTGAACGGCAGGGGCCGCCCATACGCCGGCACCCCGGCCGGCAGCCCGGTGGTATACTTCACCGCCTGCTCATGCACCCCGCCCAGGGTGAAGCCCTCCGGCTTGGCCTCTACCACCCCGATAGCCTTGCCGTGGGCATACAGCAGGTAGTCGGCTTCCCCCGTCAGTAGCGTAAACTCCCGCACCGCCACCCCCGCGCTGGCGAAGGTGTTCATGGCCGTCCGGTCTTGCACCACCCAGCCGCACGCCTCAAGCTGGCGGTCGATTTCCAGTCTGGCTTTCTCTTCTGGGGTCATGGCACTACACCCTCTGCTGTATGGTTAGCCGCCTATCAATACGGCAAAACTTGTCATGATTGTAACGTTGCTTATATATTATAATGAGAAGGGAGTGAGGGGTCAAACATACCCCAGCCCCGCGGGGCTTCTTGGGCCTTCAGCCGGACGGTTTCAACCTCCGGTGTCCAGCTTCGATAGGTAAAGTTATTGATGCCCAGGCCACAAATGTAACCATCAGCGAGGATACCCTGGCGGCGGATCTTGCCGATGGGCGCACGATTAGCGTGCCGTTGGTATGGTATCCGAGACTATTACAGGGCACACCGGTAGAGCGGAATAAGTGGGAGCTTATTGACGAGGGACGCGCCATCCACTGGCCTGACCTGGACGAACATATCAGCATCAAGGGGCTGCTGATAGGCAGGCCATCTGCCGAGAACCCCCTATCTCTGCGGAAATGGTTGGACGAGCGCACGCAGCAAGACAAATAGGCGCAGGCATCAGGTTTTGTTATTGTGCTACGGTGATGACTATTTTCCCTTTGGCGTGTCCTGCTCCAAGATAGCGGAGCGCTTCAGGGACCTCACGCAACGAGAAACGTTTATCGATGACCGGGACAATTTTGCGGGCTTCATAAAGCCCTGTCATAAAAAGCAAATCTTTTGTGTTGGGTCGCACCACTAACAAGCGCACATTTTTGCCCTCGGCCTTCCCAATCCTTGATCCCAGCAGCAAAACCTGTAACATACTAACCATGGAGCCTCCGACCATGTAATAATTCCCATGGGAATTTAAGGCACGGTTGTAGGCGAAAACCGAACGAGACGCCACCAGATCTAGAATAAAATCGTAACGCTGCCCGTTTTTGGTGAAATCCTCTTGCGTGTAATCAATGACGTGGTCTGCACCAAGCGAGCGCATAAAGTCCAACTTGCCCGTATTATCCACCCCGGTCACTTCAGCGCCGTATAATTTGGCAAGCTGCACCGCAAATGAGCCTGTACCGCCGCCCGCACCATTAATCAAAACCTTTTGCCCAGGCTGAAGCTGTCCTTTGTCGCGAATGCCCTGTAAGGCGATGACCGCCGCTTGTGGGAAAACCGCCGCTTCTTCAAATGTCAACCCGGCTGGTTTCAACGCCAATACTTTTTCGGGGGCACAAACGTACTCGGCAAAGCCGCCGTTATACCCCTGCATGAGCCCAAATACTGCATCCCCTGGCTGAAACTGCTTAGCGTTTCTGCCAACCGCTTCAACCCGCCCCGCGACGTCAGATCCGAGTATCTGGTTATTAGGTTTGAGCAGCCCCCCTATACGGGCATAGAGCGGCTTGCCTCGCAGGCCTTCCCAATCGGATAAATTTACGGACGCGGCCTGCACCTTAATCAGGACTTCATGGTCTTTAGGAGTAGGTTTTTCTACCTCCTGGAGCTGAAGCACATCCGGTGACCCGTATTTTGTATACACAATCGCTTTCATTTGGTTGCCCCTCCTTATTTATCTGTTATATAAAGCAATCAGAGGCAATTTGTCAATTTCTATGGGCGCTATTTACGAATTTTCTGGAACCGGCTGTGGTACAAGTGGTTCTGCCGGGTTGCTGGTGCTTGTAGCCTGAGAAACGAATGCAGAAGAATTGAATCCCTTAACGATCAGCCACACCCCGATGAACACCTCCCATAGGCCGCCTGGAATCGAGGAAGCCAGACCCAAACCGGACCCCATGAATTCCGATACCATCCCGCCAAAAATGATCGCGTATCCCACGAGGCCCCAGACGGCCAAAAGCCGCGGCACCAACTTTGCCCGGTACAACGTGTAGCAAAGCATCAAACCAGCCAGCCCAAGCGTGCTCATGCCGATCTGGTAGGCATACTGGCTCGCCTGTACGGACACCGTGCTCAGGGCTTGAAGGTAGAATGTGTCGGGGACCGCTGCTTTCAGGAACGCGCTTCCCAGCGGTATTTGGAGTAGTAGGAAAAGAACCATGATGGCAATAAAGACGGCGTCGACGATCCTGGCAGCGATGTAGCCTAAGGCTATGCGCTCGCTGTGCTGCTTCAGGACCGGGAACATCAGGACCCCGTGAGCGGCATCGCCAACGACGGCCATGAACCAGAGTATTGCGCCGATTGCCAGCATCATGCTGTTCGCGGAAACCGTGGCAAGGTAATTTGGCGCACCCAGAATGGATTGGATGAGTCCGTTCCCCCCAATGCCTACAACGAACCCCGCGAGGTACACCACCCCCACGACTGTTGCGGTCGTTCTGTAGGTATTCGTTTCTGCTTTGATAGTCATCGTATTTTCTCCTTTGTGATTAGGTTTGACGATTGATAAAAGTGCTGGTAAACCTCAGGCCGATGCCAGCGCCCGCTTTTCCCACTGTGCGGCGTTTACGCCTTTGATCAACAGCCACAAGGGAAAGGCAATTTCCGCAATCACGATCGGAAGGGCGATAAATGCCGGGGTCGTGGTGTAGTTGGGTAATAGCAGCATGCCGAAACTATCGATCAGATAGCCTACCGCCGCAATGGTGAACAGGATGCCCAGAATTCTTGGGAAGTACCCCGACTTGAAGATCAAGTAGCCCAGGATAAAGACATGCAGGGTAAGGAAGGCTATGCCAATCTCAAATCCATAGTGATGCGCATTGAGAAATAGCAGCGCCAACGCCTGCAACTGATCTGCTCGAAATACCGCCAGGTAGCCGGCGCCACTTAAGAGCTGCAAAGCAAAGAAATAGTTAAGCAGATTGATCCCATGAATCGTGGTCATTGCCAGCCGGAATACCGCCGCCAGCAGCGCAAGGGTCCGGTTTACCGGTTTGAGTAATATGTACAGCAAGACCGACAGCACGATTTCACTCAACAAGATGGCCAATTCGCTGCCAACCCCACCCATGTGGAGCAGCGCCTCCGAAGCCATAACATTGCTGGCTGTGGTAGCGGCATCTCCGGGCACGATCAGTTGGGAGGGAACATACCCATGCGCGACGCCGGAGAGGACAGCGATCACGAGATACAGGACCGCTGCAATTCTTGCGGTCGCCTGGACTGACTTCATTTTAGATACGCTTTCATAGGCGCCTGATACGTTGCCGGTAAAAGTGGATTTCGCCGTTGGTTGCAAATTTTCATTGACCGTCATCGTTAATGCTCCATTCTTTGAATGCTAGGGATAAGGTTCATTTACTGTTTGACATCCGGCACGTCTGGCTGTTCGGGACTAACGTGAATGACCGACTCCAATGGCAAGCCTAAATCACGCACTTTCCTGAGCAAGCCATGCAACGCCGCCTGATCGGCCACCGGACCGGTTAACAGCGTATCGCCGTTGTTTTCCAACGTGATGGCCAGGCCGCCAAACCAATCTGTCCATTGATGCCCCAGATGGCCCTTAAGTCTGATTTGATAGACTATTAGTTGACTTGGATCAGTTGTTGGTTCAGGATCGTTTGACATTACCTTGCACCTGTTGTGGCCGGTCATGATCGTCTGTGCCACTTGCTCAATGTACAAGGAGTATATCTGCAATACGGTATTACCGTATAGATACTAAAGTATGGTTTGGAGGTATTGTTGTGAGGTTACTGAAAGGGTATTGGCGGGCAAACTGACGTTTAAGCTACAACAGACCCAACGCGCGGGCACGTGCTACGGCCTCGGTGCGCCTTTGGACCCCCAGTTTGCCAAAAATAATCCGATTGTGCCCTTTAACCGTACTCAAGGCGAGGAAAAGCCGCTCGCTAATCTCACGATTCGAGAGTCCTTGGGTAATGAGTTGTAGTACTTCTAACTCGCGTTGGCTCAATGGCTCGATCAGGGGCTGGGCAGGTGGGGCAGAGGGCAGATAAGATTTGTCTTCGCGCTGCTGCTCCTCAGTTTCAAAAACAGCCAGCAATTTACCTGTATAATCTGGCGTCATCCCATGAGCCGCTGCTGCGGACAATAGGTGAGCCATCGGCAGCCCTTCGTCCGCAAAGATTCGGACATAGCCCTCCGGCTTAGCCAGCGTCAGGGCACGTTCCAAAGATACGAGAGCCGGAGGTATGTCGCCCTGCGCCTCGTGAGCGAGCGCCTGCAGCACCAGGATTTCGATCACGCTCCCCGTCCTCCCCCCCGCTTCCGCCGCTTTCAGGAGGCGCTCCAGCAGTCCCATTGCCTGGTGAAGGGAGCGTTCTGCCCGGTCGCTGTTATACTGGGCGATGAGCACCCGCGCCAGGGTGATGTGTTCAAACTCTTGCAGGTAGCCACGGTCGTCATCCACGGACAGGTCGCGCCCACGCGCCCAACCCAAAGCTTCGGCCAACCTGCCCTGCCTAACCCACACCTGCACCTTCAACGCCGCGATGGGACGCACATCAGGGACGGGGCTCCTGACATACCGGCGCTCCGCCTCGTCCAGTAGGTCAAGCGCACCGCCCAGGTCTCCCTGGGTCTCCTTCATGCGAGCCTGGGCACGGCAGAAGCGGTAGCGCCAATCCGGTAACGCAGCGTGCTCGCCCAGCTCCTCGCTTCTCAGCAGGTACTGTATGGCGGCATCCAGATCGCCCTGCTCACGGTGTAGCTCACCCAACCCCAAATATAGGTCCGCCGTGCCCGGCAGCACAAGCTCGCCCTGCGCCGCCACAAGCTGCAATACCTGCTCATAGGTACGTACTGCCTCGCGGAGACGACCTTGCGCTATCCTGATATCAGCCAGGCCATAGGTGCCGCTGATTGCGAAAACGATGCTGCCGGCTATCTGGAAATTAGCCATAGCATCGGCCAGGGCCTGGTGGGCTGCCTCCAGGTCTCCGTTTGCCCAATAGGCAAGCCCCAGGAGCGCGGCTGCCGGGCCGCGCCTGAGATGGTCTCCCGCCGGTAAAAGGGCGAGGGCCCGCCGGGCGTACTTTACGCTGCCGGGTATATCGCCGAGAGCCTGGGCATGGTAGGCGCGGGCGGTGGCTATTGACGCTGGTAGAGAGCGAAACTGCGCTTCGTCCACGACAACCATCTTGGCCGATGGGGTTTCCGGTCGCCTACCCGTATCTGTGGTAGGGTCCAGCCAGCGTTCGGCGTCCCGCAGCCGGGCCTCGCCGGCCTCCATCTCGCCGCCATTCAGAAACGCCCAGGCATACCCAACGCTGAGCACAGGCCGGGCGCGGACCAGCTCGTCCGGCAGCGCTTTCACCCAGCCAAGCCAGGCGGCGGACTGGAAATTCCCGTCCATTGCCGGCCATACCAGCTCGATCAGACGGGCTGCGCGCGCGAAATCCTCGGCGGCAAGCGCGTGGCGGATAGCATCGGTCGGCGCACCATTGTGCTCGTACCACGCGCTCGCCCGGCTGTGTAATTCGGCTACGCTTGCCCTTTCACCCCCAGTAGACGAGGCGGCGCTCTGGTGCAGGCGCTGCCGCAGCAAATCAGCGAAGAGATGGTGATAGCGGTACCAACGCCGCTCGTTGTCCAGGGGGACGATGAACAGGTTGGCTTGTTCGATATATGCCAGGGTTTCCTGCCCGGAAGCAGCAGGGTGGGGATGCTGGCCGGCATCCCGGTGCAGAACGGCATCACAGAGGGGGCCGCACAGGCGGTCGAGGATCGACGTGCGCAGCAAGAAAGTCTGGACGCTTGCGGACTGCTGGTGCAGGACTTCTTCCACCAGGTAGTCCATCACGAAATGGTGGCTGCCGGTGAAAGATTTGATGAAGCTGGTGGTGCCTTGATGTCCCCGCACGGAAATTGTCCCTTGCAAAGCCAGGGCGGCTAACTGCAGGCCGGCAATCCAGCCTTCGGTGCGGGTTTCCAGGGCAGCGATGTCTGCTGCCGAGAGGTTTAAGCCCATCACCTGGTTGAGAAATCCGGCAGCTTCGGCAGGGGTAAACCGCAAGTCGGCGGCGCGCAGCTCGGTCAATTGGCCCCGGGCGCGCAACCGGGCTACGGGTAGATTGGGATCCTCACGGGTGGTGATGATCAGGTGCATCTGTGGTGGCAGGTGCTCGAGCAGAAAGGTAAGGGCCTGGTCAACCGGTTGGGCATCAATCACGTGGTAGTCATCAAGGACAAGCACGAAATTGTGCGGCATGGTGGTGATTTCATTGAGCAGGGCTATCAGAATCGATTCGGTGGGTGGCGGCAGAGGGGATTGCAGCACACCCAACACCCCTGCTCCCATATGCGCCGCCACCGTCTGCAGGGCAGCAACGAGGTAAGTCAGAAAGCGGGTGGCGTCGTTATCTCCTTCGTCCAGCGACAGCCAGGCGACCGGTCGCCCGCACCCGGCGACCCATGTGCTGACCAACGTGGTTTTACCAAATCCGGCCGGCGCAGAAATGAGCGTTAGTTTACGGCGAAAACCCTCGTTCATCTGTTCGATCAGGCGGGGGCGGGGCACAACTATAGGCCGAGGGGGGGGGATATAAAGCTTAATGGCTAAAATTGGGGTTGACATCGATCAATTATAGCACACACATTATTATCTCTCCTAGCTTGCCCTCACTCTTTATCTATGCTAATATTCCTCAGATACTGGACTTTAGACAAAGAATAAAAACGGGCAAGTTGTGACTTGCACAAATTGCCCGTTGGTAGAAAATTGAGAGTATGAACACACCAACTTCTACCAACGAACAACTTAACAAATTAATCGAGTTTCGTCAAGCCATATATGAGCA
>SHYO01000120.1 GCA_009692745.1 Chloroflexota bacterium | reverse complement strand
CTCTTGACGGCCCGCCAGCCATGGCGTCTTGAGCCGCGCGCGGTGCGCCAGCGCCCGAGACCCTACCCGCCTTTGAAGGGATCGCGCCAGGCTGCCCGCCAGGCTCTCCTCAAACAACTACTCGAACCAACCAAATCTTAGTGCCATTAACCCGCGTGCCCGCCACACCCACGCAGGTAGTCTATGAGGAACCCAGCGAGATCCAGATTTCATCCATCGGGGTGAAATCGAAGGTGGTAGAGGTGGGTTGGAAAACTTTCCAGCAGGGGAGCCAGTTTATTAGTGAGTGGGAGACCGCTGATTACGCCGTGGGGCATCATAAGTTCTCCGCCCTGCTTGGCATGGAAGGGAACATGGTCATGTCCGGCCATAACAACATCAAGGGATCGGTCTTCCGCGACCTGGCCGATATTCCCCTGGGGGCAGAGATTATCGTCTCTACCGAGAATCATAAGTTCTATTACCGCGTGGAAGATAAATTCATTGTTAAGGAAGCCGGGGCAACCGAAGCGGAGCGCCAGAAGAATGCCGAGTGGATCGCACCCACCACGGATACGCGGCTCACCCTGGTCTCCTGCTGGCCGGTGTGGACCAATACCCACCGGGTGATTATAATCGCCAAGCCGATGTTGGCCCCCACACCCGCAGCCCAATAAAATTAGTCGATCCCTACCTGGCGGTTAGCGTTGGAGAGCAGCGGATAGGTGGCGAAGGCTACCAGCGTCGATAACAGGGTGGTCGTCACCAGCAAACGCAGCGTGATGGAATTTTCCCCCAGGCTCCACAGTAGGAGCCATTGCCCCAGCAGCAGCACCGCGCCGCTGGCCAGGATGGGGCGCCAGCTCATGCGCCAGTCGGTCACCCAGTGGTCTGAGACAGCCCCGGCAACATACGCTGCCACCGCCCATACCCCAATCTGCCCCACGAGCAAGGGATCATGCACGTAAGGGGCAAGGAGTTGACTATAGATTGCCCCCATATTCAAGTGGCCCCAACCCTGCCACAGCCACTGCAGGTTACTGATGTCACTTACCGGCGCGGGGATAGGAAAGAGAGGCGCACTGGCGCCGATAAAGAGCACACCAATCACCCACGTGCCGGTAATCATGCCCAGTATTTGCGTGAAAGCCGCTACGCAGATAGTAAAGGCTGTGCCCGATTGTTTCCCCAGAATGAGTCCCGATAGGATGGGGATAATCAGGAGCGCGGGGGCTGCCAACGGAGTCCAGATAACTATGGCGCCCATCGCCAGCAACAGGAAGGTGGTCACCAGCCGGTTGCCGCTGCTGAGAACCAGCAATGCGCTGGCCAGCACAAAGCCCACCCCTAGCTCCGGCGATGCGTGCGTGACCGGCAAGGCCAACAGCGCCAGGCAAGCCACGATACCCCAACCCGGGTTGAGCAGCGTGACGACAAATATCAGACTCGTAGCTAGTTTGCCCCAGGGGGTGGGATAGTAGGGCACCCAGGTAAGCGCCAGCAGGCTGAAGAGCGTCAAAGTCAGCCCCAGTATGATCTTGAACGCTGTACCCCATAATTTTTCCACCTGCAAACGACGCTGCACCAGCACTCCTCCCCCAGGTGATATGGTCAGGTTAAGATAGCATACGATCCGGCAAATCCCTCCCTGCCATCCGTTTCAGCAGCCGGAACGCTCTATTGTATTATATCACTATATTTTACCCTTGTGTACAGTAGAAGCGTAAGGGTTGCGTTTAGAAATGGCACTTTTCCAGGTCATAATCAAGGAGAATGGGGGCTATGCTTGGGTGGATGGGCTTCTTCCAGCTCGATAGTCAGGCCCCAGCCGGCCAGGCCCAGCAGGTTGTATCCGGCAGCGAACAGGAGCGCGATGATAGTCAGCAGCAAGCCGCCGGTCACGACCAGCAGCAGGACTAACAGGATAAAGGTAGTGGTGGTATTGGCGATCAGCCCGGCGACGGTTTGGGCGGTGTCGCGCAGGCGCAGATTTTCCAGCAGGTCGATGCGGGCCAGGTTTTGCCCCAGCAGAGAGATGGTCAGAGGCTGGACGTTTTCCAGCGCTCGGTTGGCGCCCAGCAGTATTTGCACCGCCAGGGCTGCCAGGCATAAGGCCGGCGGTAGGGCCACCAGCCACCCCACGCCGCACCCCAGTCGGGCGGCCGATCCCCAGGTAATCTCACGCACGGTATAGCGCATCGTTTATCTCCTCTGCGGCTCAGGCCCCGGCGGGCGCAGCACTTATTGCTGTATAAAGGAAACGACCGGCCTTATGAAGTCTACCGCGGAATATATAGGTGTCAAGCCTGTGAAATAATTCGCAGAAGTACATTTGCTTTTTCGATCAGAAGGCGTTTATTTGATACAGTTGGACCGAAAGCATTCTCTAAGCTCTCTTGTCCGAAGTCGCTTTTTTGCCAAAGGTGAATGACGGGCGTCCAAATCCCATAGCTTCGCATGACAAGGAGAATTACCCATGACGAGTTCTGAGCAACCGTTGGATGCCAAGTCAAATCAACCTGGAATTGACAAAGAAGGTCTATCGTGGGTAGCAACAGAAGTGGTTGATTACTTTGGTGGCCGAACAGCTAGCCGCGAGGCTGCGTTTTTCATCCCCTACCTGAAACCGAATATGGTCGTGTTGGACTGCGGTTGCGGCCCCGGCGCCATTACGGCTGATTTGGGCAACATTGTGACCTCTGGTCAAGTCATCGGTATAGATAGGGAAGCTGCGCAACTTGAGAATGCGCGGCGTTACGCCCAGCAGCGTGCTGTATCGAATGTGGAATTTCGGACTGCGAACATTTATGAGATTCCCTATCCGGATTCCTCCTTCGACGCAGTCTTGGCGCATGCCGTTTTGCAACACTTGTCTGAACCGATGGTTGCGCTGCGAGAAATGCATCGAGTATTAAAGCCGGGCGGCATAATCGGAGTGCGAGAAGAGGACCGTGATGCCGATCTACTCTATCCTTTTCCACCTATCTTGCAGGAAGCACACGCGTTGACTATGCGCCTATGGCAACAGGTGGGTGGCAACCCCTATTTTCCTAAGCGTTATCGCAGCGTATTACGCGAAGCTGGATTTATGCGTATTCAAATGACTGCTTCTTGTGAGTATCGTAGCAATCTCGAAACCACAAGAGCATGGGCGCACGCGATAGCTCATTTCCTTCAAGACCCTCATCTTGTCAACTTGGCAGTTGAATTGGGTTGGGCAGATCACACAACCTTATCAGAGATGGTTGCTGCCTACAAAGCCTGGGGCGAGCACCGGGATGCTTTTTGGTGCGAAACTTGGTGCGCCGCTGTTGGTTGGAAAGAATAGAACCTCCTACTGTTTATCTGCATACACCATCCTCGGTTTCACAGATGCGGTTGCCTTGACCATTTGTAGGCGCTCGCCAGGGCAATCGCATCTTAATGAATTTCCTGGACGCATGTGCGCCCAATGCGAGCGAGACGCTTGCCGAACCAAGTTCGGGGCGCTCCCAGGACAGTTCTGCCGTACGACATTCGAATTAGATGCGATTGCCCTGGTAATTGAGTTGACTTGCCTGGCAAATTGCTGTATATTTCCATCGATTAATCGATTGATGTAAAGTGGAGGGGACATGGAAAAAACGATTAGTGCCACTGAAGCGCGTGTCCACTTTGGCGAAATGCTGCGGCGCGTAACAGAAGGGCAAGAAACTATAGTAGTTGAAAAGGATGGCAAGCCTCAGGTAGTGGTGATCTCTCTGGACGAATACCGGCGCCTGCAGGGGGGCAGCCAGAGTATACCCGATTGGTTACGCATGGTAGACGAAACTCGTGCAATGATAGCTCTGGAGTTACAGGGGAAGGACCTGCCGGATACTGGAGAGATGATCCGTCAGATGCGTGAAGCTCGGGATGCCGAGCTAATGGACAGACTCCAATGACGATATGTGTTGATGCGAACCTGGTGATTCGCTTGGTAGTTAAGCCCCAGGATATGGCCATACACCAAATCTGGGAAACGTGGACGCGTGAAAGGCACGCTTTAGTGGCTCCTAGACTGCTGCTGTACGAAGTGACCAATGTGATATACCTTTCCTATAAACGTCAAACACTTAGTGCCACAGCCGCACGTTCGGCATTGGATACTATATTGGCTCTGCCAATACGTATTGAGGATACGCCTCAGATCCATATCCTGGCACTCGAAATGGCGGGCCGGTTTAAGCTATCGGCTGCATACGATGCCCATTATCTGGCCGTTGCCCAATACCTGGGCGCTGAATTCTGGACAAGCGATCAACGTCTTTTCCAGGCTGTGCAACCCATCCTTACCTGGGTGAAGTTGGCACCCGAGTGACAGCATGCCGCACGTGTTTCGCGAGCCCCCAAGGACGTGCAGCCGGAGGCAGCACCTACGAAATTGTCGGCCCGGGGCTGTGGTAGGTGCGGTCTCCTGGCCGCACATCTTAGGGCCGCGCCAAAGGCGTGCAGCCGGAGGCAGCACCTACGAATTCCCAAGGGACGTACGGACTTGGGTTAAGATTTTAGCAAATCGCGGATGGCGATGGGCTGGCCAGTGGCTATAGAGTGGTTGGCCGCCACACCGATTAGCACCGACATAGCCCCGGCCCAGGAATCGGCCATATGCTCCAAAGGATCGGGGAGAGCCCGCTCGCCAAATAGGCGTTGTAAGAGGCGGTCATCGCCGCCGCCATGGCCGCCCTGCGCCCTGGGCATCTCGTAGGTGATCTTTTCCCCCTGACGGTTATAAAAATAGATATACTGCACGGGCTCGGCCACCCGCGGGCCGCTATGGTATTCTTCCAGCTCCAGCCGACCCGCAGCGCCATTAAAGGTGGCGCGCCACCCCTCGTAGGGACTATGGGCCACCAGGGAATAGCTCATCTGGGCGCCCGCCCGGTAGCGGACCGTCGCGCTCATGGTATCGTAGATGTCAATCTCGGGTGAAAAAACACAGCCATCGCGGTAATACCCATCGGCTTGCTCGGCCTCGAAGTAGAGGGACTTATACAACGGGTTAGCCGCGTAATCGACGAAGAATTCGCAACTATTGGTGTAGGCGCAAGTAGCACAGCGCTCGCCGCGCTCTGCGCGGGTGGGACCGTAGAAACGGCGCGCGCCAAGCGCATAGACCGTTTGGGGTTCATCCTCCAATAACCAGTTAATCATATCAAAATGGTGGGTGGATTTGTGAACTAATAATCCCCCTGAGTTCTCCATGCGCCGGTGCCAGCGCCGGAAGTAATCAGCGCCGTGGTGGGTATCCAGGAACCATTCGAAATCCACCTGCAAGACCTGCCCCAGGATACCGGAGCGGAGCAGCTCTTTAATACGGGTGACATAAGGGGCGAAGCGATAGTTAAAAGTGACAATCACGCGGCGACCGCTGCGCTGTTCGGCCGCCAGGATAGCCCGCACCTTTTGGTCATCAATGGTCATAGGCTTTTCCGTAATCGCGTCGCATCCTGCTGCCAGGGCGCGGATGATGTACTCGTGATGGACGCTGTCTATCGTGGTTACGATAACCACATCAGGCTGGGCCTGGCGCAGCATGGTATCAAAATCAGCAAACACCGGTATACCACCGCAGGCGGCGCTCAGATAGTTGGCGCGGACGGGGTTGGGATCGTAGATGCCCACTACCTGAGCACTTTCGGCAAAGCGCTCGGTCATGGGGTGAGCAAACATACGCAAAGCACGGGCACTGGCTCCTACGAAAACATAGCGCTTCATATAATGACCCTCCCGGTCAATGGTCTCCTGGCGGGCATGAAAATGGTGCGTTGGTAACGGTAGAACCATAGATCAATGTGGAAGAAGATACCATTTGCCACCAGTGATCGTATTCTACCAGGCTTGCGGCCTCCGGCCAAAACCAGTCCCTACGCCCATCTTTTTGTTTCAGAGATGATAAACACTGGCAATTTAGGTTAACAAATTTCACAGTCATTTTGGGTTGATAATCCTGGATAAATGCGCTAAAATTCAAGATATCTGGCCAGGGTGCCAGATGCATTAATCGACGGTGAGAAGGAAGATTAAGAGGTGAGGTTGCAGATCTACACAATATCATTATACTATTTCCATTAATAACTGCTCTTGCCCTACTTGGGGCTATAGCCGGTTGGCGTGTGCCAGGGGCCGAACCCAAAGGAATAGGGTATCCCTAGATCATCGACGCCTAGTTCCATCAGGTCTTAATGAAGGGAGAATTGCTGATTTATCGATGAAGACCACACCGCCCGCTGGCCCAACATCGTTAATGATTCAAGAAACTCAACTACACTTTAAAGCAGGCTTACAACGAGACTCCATATTAATTACGGTGCTCTCCTTTCTGGCTTTTTTGCTCGCATCTATGGCGAATACATTTGAAGTCATTACCCAAGTGGCTATAGCGCATAAAGATTGGCATGTCGCTGAAGTTATGACGGGTTTTGTGATCGCTATCCTGGGCTTCTCCCTTTATGCATCACGCAGGTGGCTGGATTTGCATCGCCAGATGATAGAGAGCAAGCGCATCGAGGAGCAGCTCAGATATTTAAGCACCCACGATTCCCTCACCGGTCTTTACAATAGAATCTACTTTGAAGCAGAATTATCCCGCTTACAAAAGGGACGGCAGTATCCCATCAGCGTGATCATGGCGGACGTGGATCACTTGAAGGTGGTTAATGATAGCTTTGGACATGCCGCCGGAGATGACCTATTGCAGCGGACAGGGAAGGTACTCGGCCTCGCCTTCCGCGCCGAAGATGTGGTAGCCCGCATAGGGGGTGACGAGTTCGCGGTATTATTAGCGGGGACGGATGCTGACGCTACGAATGAGGCGCTCATGCGGGTAAGGCAGAACCTGGCGGCGGACAATCTCCAATATAATTCCACCGGCCGACGTTTGGGTCTATCCTTGGGCGCCGCTACCGCCCAAAGGGGCGAGGTACTTTTAGAGACGCTGAAACGGGCCGATGCACAAATGTACCAGGACAAACCGTCGCGGCATATCACCCCTGCTTTTGGCTGATAGTCCATGCAAGCTGCTGAAACCGGTATCTTCTTCAATTTGTTAAACCCGAAGGTAATCCCCCAACCATAGCATAGCATAAGGTATATCGATAACACCAGGGAGTCGACATCCATGACCTACGCTGAAGCTCTACGCCCCACAATTGATAAATTCTCCCGCCTCTATGACTTCGCGCTCATCATTGGCGGTTCACTGCTGATTGGACTGAGCGCGCAAATCTCTCTGCCGCTGCCGTTCAGCCCCGTCCCGATTACCGGGCAGACATTGATGGTTTTGCTGGCGGGCATGGTACTGGGCAGCCGGCGCGGCGCACTCTGCCTGATCGTCTACCTGGCCGAAGGGCTCAGCGGCTTGCCGGTTTTCGCCGGAGCAACCGCCGGGCCAGCGGTGGTGCTGGGGCCGACAGGCGGCTACCTGATAGGCTTTATCGCCGCCGCCTATCTGACCGGCCGGTTGGCGGAACGGCGCTGGGACCGGCACATCGTCACGACGCTGCTCGCCATGATATTGGGGAATTTGGTGATATATGCCTGCGGCCTGGCCTGGCTGGCGACCTTTGTAGGTCCTGGCAAGATTTTGCCCCTGGGCCTGTTCCCATTTATTCCCGGCGATCTGTTAAAAATTGGCGTAGCCTCCCTGCTGCTCCCGGCGGGATGGAAACTGCATGTTGTGGGTACATAGCCGGTATCCGCGCCCGCTAACAGTAGTCTGCTGGTTGAGTATACTCAGCACGCGCTTTCAGTTTTCAGGGGCGGGACTTTTACGAGCAGCAGGGCTACCGGGTCATAGGCGTTTTGCAAGGCTGCCTGCCCGGCAGCGGTTATTTTGGGGATGCGGAAGGATTTTTCGTAGAGGAGGTGAGCCGTGCCGGTAAATGGTGCCGGCCAGAAGATCAGGGAGACCTTACTCAATTGGGAGGGTGTTACAGCCCACCCGCATCGCTTCGGCGGGACGGAATACCGCCTGGGCAAGCGGGAGCTGGGCCACGTTCACGGCGACTATTTAGTGGATATCCCCTTCCCTACCCGGGTACGTGACGAGGTGGTAGCTGCTGGGATGGCCGAGCCGCACCATATACTGCTTGACAGCGGCTGGATCAGCCTCTACCTGCGCGCCGCGGCAGATGTGGACGGGGCTATGGCGCTCTTGCGCCGATCTTACGACCTGGCCCAGCAGAAATGGTCCGCCGGGGAACCGGCAGAGTCCTCGTAAGGTTACGGCAGCGCTGATTTGACGCGGCCAGGAAAGGAGTATAATAGCAGCATCTTCAGATCGCGCTCTACAAAGTTAACCTGATACTAAAGGAACCACACTTGCCTGATCTTTCCCGCCTGGCGGTTCTCCGCCATCTGGCAGTTGACCGTAATGAGCGGAACTTCTTAGGGGAAAGCACCTGGACAGGTGTGGCCGGGGGGCTGGCTACCTCCTTTATGCCGGTCCTGGCCTTGCGTTGGGGCGCTTCTCCCTTCGAGTTGGCCGTACTCACCGCGATGCCCTACCTCATATATACCTTCTTCAGCATCCCTGCCGGCCATCTTTTTGAGCGTGCGAAGCAGCGCGCTACGATGCTGGCCGTCTGTACTTTGCTCTGGCGCTCAAACTATTTTTTTATTGCGCTATTACCCTGGGTATGGCATGACCACCTGGTCTGGGTCATGATTGCCATCATCACCCTGTCGATCCTCCCGGCCTCGGTGAATAGCGTGGCGATTTTTGCGGCCCTGGGTGACCTGACCGAACCGGGGCGCAGGTCCTGGGTGATCGGCATGCGCCGTTCCGTCATCAGTCTGACAACGGCGCTGGCAACGCTCTGCGGTGGATGGCTATTGACCCGGCTGCCTTTTCCCAGCAATTATCAGATTGTGCTGATGCTGGCATTCATCGCTGGGTTGATCTCCGTCTTCCATCTTAGCCGCCTGGATTATTCCGCACCATCCAGGGCACGGGCAACGGTCTCCGCCGCCGCCACCTCTGATACTGGCGCGCTCACCATCCGCTCTCTCCTCCGCGATTATCGTCCCTTCTGTCTCTTCTCCCTGGGAGCTTTTTTATTCACCGGCGGTTACTATATGGCTAATCCCCTTTTCCCGCTCTACCAGGTCAAAACCCTGGGCGCCAATGAGGCCTGGGTAGGGGTAATCACCATGGCCCAGCAGGCCACCATGTTTGTCAGCTTCCTCCTTTGGGCGCGGATCGGACAACGCTTCGGGATGAGATTTACCATGTGTATCAGTACCTCTGCCTGGTGCCTGGTAGGGGTGGCTATGGCGCTCACCACCAATCTGCCACAGCTCGTACCGGTAGCCATCTGGCATGGTTGCTTTTTCGCCGGTTGGAACTTTTCTGTCTATTTGGGTTTGTTTGAGGTTTGCCCGGAGGAGCGGCGCCCCAGTTTTATCGGCATCTACTCCGCTTTCGGCTCGCTGCTGGGCTTTGTCTGCCCTTTGATCGGCGCCCAATTGGTCCAATTGTACGGCATTCACCTGGCGCTGATGGGCACCAGTCTATTCTCGGCCACCGGCGCCCTGGTTTATCTCATCAACTTCCCTATCCGCCGGCCCAAGCCCGCCTTGGAGCAAGGGTGATATGCCGCGAGCTTTTGTAGTGAAAGTTACGCCGGCAACAACGGCGGTATCCGCCGGTGGATCCTGGCTCCGGCTAACAGCACCAATATCATCAGCGCCGCCATACCCCAGGCGGTATATGCCACTACAGGGGTGGCAGCTTGCTTCACCGCAATCCCGGCAAATGCCCACACTATCACCGCCATATAGCCGATATCCCCGCGAGTCAGGCTGACGGCAGTAGCAATTACCCCGGCGACGACCAGCATGATAACGCCCCAGGCCTCGCTGCTCACTCCCCAGCCATTCCACTGCAGATAATTCAGCGCCACCGTGACATTCGCCACCGTTGCCACCGTGATCCAGGCCAGGTAAATGCTAAAGGGCACTTGCAGCAGCCACTTTTCCGCCGCTGCAAAATCCGTCTGGCCGATATCCAGCCGCCAATAGATAATTATCAGCGTGATCAGCAGTCCCAACATGGCGAGCAAGGATAGAGGGATCAACTCGTAATGCCAGAGGAATATCCAGGCGATATTAAACACAGCGCTCAGGGCCGGAAGATAACCGATCAGACGCAGGCGCGGATTATTTGACTGGCTGGGCAGAGCCTGGTACAGCGCGTACCCCAACAGCCCCAGGTAGATCAGCCCCCAAATTGAAAATACATAGCCTGCCGGTACAAAATAGACCTGAAACCGGTCGGAGATGGTTGCCGTGCTCAACCCATTAATCGGCAGCGCTTCCGCCAAACCATTGACCGCAATGGTAGCGATGACTGCCAGCAGATTAATTGCCTGTCTTAGATTTATTCTGTTGATCCATCCCGGCCCCAAGCGCCACCCCAATTGCTATCCCGATAGCGATACCGGTAGCCAGGTTATTTATCGCTGTGCCGATTGCCGCACCGATTGCAATTCCAATGGCAATCCCAGCGCCCATCTGGCTAGCCGGGGCCGTCTTTGCCGGTTTCTGCTCTGGTTTCTGCTCCATAAATCCACCTTTTCATCGCGCCTGCCCTGTTGGACAATTTGCTATATAGTCCGTCCTGAAGATCGTGCGGTTGGAAACCGCACCTACGAGAGATGTTTTCATCCTGCTATGACAGGTGACCGTAATACAAGTTGGTCTCATACGCGCCTTCTGCTCGTCGCACCAGTGAAAGGTCTGCCCGGCTGTGACAAAATCCACACTCCGGTCCGCCAACGTTGTGGCTTCCACCCGCGCCGCGATTGGAAAAACGTTGGGTAGCATCTGGCATGACACAGAGGTCCTTTATCGTATCAAGCCCGAGGCTCCGCCAGGGATGCATATTGCCCCACCTGCCTGACTTCCACGAACCTGCCCTCCTCGGCCGACTGTTTGGCCGCCAGGCAGGCATAGACGCTCTGAATGCCCGCCTCAATGGGGGTGCGGGAGGTGGCAGTGCCCTTGATGATCCCTAAGTAATCCAGCCCCAGCTCCTGGTCCCCGCCGAAATGGCTCATCTTATCCCCGGCCCGCTCCACAGCGCTGAAGGGCGCGTGGTGCCGCACCCGGTGCAGCTCATTTTTGGTCCAATCGAAGCTGACCTGCCCCAGGTAGCCGCTCACCGTGGCGCCGCGGGCGGCGGCATCGCGCCGGGCATAGAAGACCTGGGTGTAGACGCCGTGCGCGCCGGAGGCAAACTGCAGCAGGGCGCTGGAGCAATCCTCATTCATCCCCGTTTCTGGCGAGCCGATATCGACACTGAAGTCGCAGAAGTGATCCTCTTTACTACCGGTGGTTTGGTTACGCCGCCGATTTTGCGGGCTTTCCAGGCAGACTTCCTGCTCCTCGCATTGGGAACAGACCAGCCCGGCGCGCTTCTTACCGCCGAATACCCGGCCGCGCGTCCAGGTCGCGGCCACGCGCACAATCGGCTCACCCATCAGGAAACTCAGGTAATCCAAATCGTGGGTAGCCTTCTGTAGAAACAGCCCCTGGGTAATCTCATAATTGCGATATTCATCCTCGAAATATATAGTGCCGTAGGGCACATAGTTATTCGCCGCGACATGCATCGGCGCGCCGACCGCCCCTTCGGCGATATACTGGCGCGCCAGGCGGCACAGCGGCGAGACCCGCAGCGGGAAACTGACCACCACCGGACAGCGAGCCGGCGTATATGCTTCCTCCAAAGCCATCGCCTGCGCCATAGAGGTAGCTACCGGCTTTTCCAGGAATAGCGGCACATCATACTGCGCCGCCTCTATGGCATAGGGGGTATGCAGATTGCAGCGGGTGCCGATAGCCAGACCATCCAGCCGGGCCTGGCGCACCATCTCGCCCAGCGACCCATAAAAGATTACATCCGCCTGGTCGCACGCGGCCAGCCGGGAGCGCGCCCCAGCCTCGTTCGGGTCGACAATCCCCACCACCCGTACATCCGGGTTGATGGTGCGCAAAACCTTATCGATGACGCCATGAATCCGCCGCCCGTAGCCCACTACGCCCAAACGTATCATGCCTTTCTCCTTTATTTATATTTGGCAGTTGAGCACATTTATATTACCAGTTTCACCCCGAAACGCCAATTGCTATCTCACAGCACCCCCCTGCACGGCGGGCAGGGCCAGGGAAGAGGGGCGCAGCTCAGGCAGCGTGTGATCAGTGATAAATTGCACAATCTGGCACGCCTGAGCGCGCAGCGCGGCGGCGGCCAGCAGCAGCAGCAGCAGTATGTTTTTATGGCAAGCACTACATTTTGAAAAATGTAGCTTTGGAGAAGCGCCGCCTGCTGGTTTCTCTATGAGCCGCATCGAGCAAAGGGGGCCACTATGGCGAACACCACCCACCCGGATATGATCGAAGCCACCTGCGCCGACGGCCATATCTCCTACTACAACAAACACGACGTGTGCGGGCCGCACGGTATCGTCTGGCGCAAGGCCCAGGCAGAGGCAAGTGGGGCAAACGATACGCTGCTGCTGCCCTGCGAACACCCCGGCTGCCAGCACAAAACGTCCATCATCGTTGACTGCCGAGGCTACCGATGAGCGCGGCGCCTGACGAAGCGACGCGCCTGGCGGCCTTGTTCGACGACCTGGAGGGCAAGCAACTGGACTTCCTGGACCAGGCGGCGAAGCGCGTCATCGAGCTGACGACCGGGCTGCAGGCGGTCTTCCTGGCCGTCGCCGCCCTGGGGAACAAGTTCCCGCCCGCCAATCTCAAGGACAGCTTCTTCGCCCAGGCGCTGTTCGTTGCCGTGCTGATCTTCTACTGGGCCGCTATTCTGGCGGCGGCGTGGGCTGTCCAGCCGCGGCCCTACAAGCGGTATCCCTACAACGTGACGGCGATGCGCGCGGAGTTCAACCAGATGGTGGCGCACAAAGCCGCCTGGGTCAACGTGGCGGGCAGCCTCTTTGTCATCGCCTCGTTGGCCCTGGTGGCGCTGATTATCGCCATCGTCTGGGGCGGCTCCCTGCTGGGCCTGCTGGTGATCCCGGCTGTGCTGGCCGTGGCTGCCCTGGTCGCCGTGGTTGTGTGGGGCGCGACCCGGCGGCAGTAAAACCGTGTTGAGGAGGTTTCTATGGCTGAGCTAACTCTGACCCGCCGCGACGATCTGCTGACGGTGTCCCTGGGCGAGCACAGCGCCAGCGTGCCGTGGACGCCTATCGCGCCACGGCGCGAGACACCGGCGGCGATCTTCGCCGATGCGGTCGGGTACGGCCGGATGTTGTTCGACCATGTTTTCGCCGCCCCCGACCTGCGCCGCGCTATGCTGGACATGCGCAAGGGGACGCGCCTGGTGCTGAGCGCCGCGGACCCCGATGTGGCGCAGGTGGCGTGGGAGTACCTGCGCGACCCGCAGGGCGGCCTGCTGGCGGGGCGTCTCAACCTGGTGCGCGGCCTGCCCGCAGACCAGCGCTGCGCGTGGCGCGCGCCGTCCGGCGCGCTGTCGATCATCGCCGCTGCCGAGGACCCGGTTGACGAGGAGACGGCGCTGGATACCGAAGGGGAGTGGCAGCGTGTGGTTGGCGCTGTCAGCAAAGCCGGGCGGCAAGTGCGCCTGATCCGCGTGCGCCCGCCGACTCTGGACCGGCTGGGGCGCAGCCTGCCCGGCGCGGGCCTGAGCATCGTACACTTTATGGGGCACAGCGCCGCGCGCGATGGTCGCGCCCTCCTGCTCTTCGAGGATGGCCGCGGCCGCAAGCGCCTCGTCGCGGCGCCAGACTTCGCCAATGCGCTGGATGAGCGCGTTTTCCTGGTCATCCTCAATAGCTGCCTCTCCTCGGCAGGCGGCGAGGCGACGACCTTCGGCAATATCGCGCGCGGGCTGGCGGCGGCAGGCGTGCCCTACGCCCTGGGGATGCAGTTTGTGCTGCCGGATGCGGCTGCCAAGGAGCTGAGCGAGGCGCTCTACGATCTGCTGCTGCAGGGGAGGCCGGCTGAGGAGGCGATGCGTTACCTGCGCGCCTCCCTGGCCGATATCCCCGACCTCGGCCCCTGGCTAGCGGGACTGCCCGTGCTGTACACCAGTTTGGCCGAGCCGGCCGCAGGTCTGGCGCTGCCGCCGGGCAAGCCCACTATCGACCCCGACCCGGCCCGCCTGCAGGCCGCATACCAGGTCAATGCCCTGACCCGTGCGCCGTACTTCGCCGGCCGCGGCGCGGAGATTGGCACCGTGCTGGATGCCCTGCTGGATGGGCGCGATGGGCGCTTTGTCATCCTGCACGGCGTCGGCGGCGCCGGCAAGACGGCGCTGGCGCGCGCCGTGGCTGACCGCGTTGGCTGGCGCTACGATGACCTGGGGCTGGCCTACTCGTTCGAGACCTTCGCGCGGCCGGACGCCGCGGGCAGCGTCGTCGTGGACGAGGAGTTCGCCGGTCGCTTCTACACGCGGCTGGCCCAACTCTACGGCGTGGATACCGCGCGGCCAGAATACCAGAGCAGCGCCGCGCTGCGGGAGGCCATCCTGCAGGCGCGCGCGCACACCCGCTCCTTGCTGGTGCTGGATAACCTGGAGACCCTGATCGATACCCAGCGGACGCACGCGGCGACGCGCGACCTGGCAGGGTTCGTCGCCCGGCTGCGCGAGGGGCAGGGCGCTGTGCTGATCACCACGCGCAGCATCCCCCCTGGTGACTGGGGCGACGCCGTGGTGGTAAAGGTACTGGGCCTAGGGGATAAAGAGGGCGCCAGCCTGTTCCGTAATCTGCTGCCGGAGCAGCGCCGGCCGGATGCACCCCCGGCGGACCGCTTGCGTCTCAGCGGCCGCGTCGGCGGCCATCCGCTGAGCATCCGCCTGCTGGCGTCGCGCTTCGCGGACACAACCGGCAGCCTGGCCAGCTTTCTGGCGCATATCGAGGCCGAGCTGGTTGCGGCGGAGCAGGACACGCCTACCAGCCTCGAGG
>SHYO01000002.1 GCA_009692745.1 Chloroflexota bacterium | reverse complement strand
ATTCCTCATAACCCTGTTTCTGGTTATGACCCGGCCGTGGCGTATGAATGAATCGGTAGCAGCCGCTTTTGGAGCAACCCTTATGCTCCTGGGACGCCAGGTGGCGCTGCAGCAAGCCGGTTCTGTGCTGTTGAGCAATTGGAATGTGTTCGGTTTTTTCCTCGCCTGGAAGTTTCTCCATTGCAATACCTGCGCCTCGGCTTGATGGTGACTCGCTGGATGATTCTGGCTGGAGCATGTGCCATCTGGCTCCGCATCCGGTGAAACATCTGCTACACAGCTATCTTTGCCTTTTTTCCTTGCTTAACTTATACTGTAAATCACGTCCCCTGTTCCGTTTTGATCTCGAAATTCTGAGGGGAATATTTATGCAGCAATTTGAAACAGAAATCCTCGTCATAGGCGGCGGATCAACCGGTTGCGGTGTAGCTCGCGATGCAGCTATGCGGGGTTTCCACACTCTCCTCATCGACAAAGGCGATTTGAGCTACGGCACCACCGGTCGCTACCACGGCCTACTCCACAGCGGCGGCCGGTATGTCATCAAAGATTCTCAATCAGCCCGGGAGTGTATCGCGGAAAATCGTATTCTGCGCCGTATCTCGCCGGACGCTATCGAAGATACCAGTGGTTTTTTCGTGGTCACCCCGGCAGATGACCCCGCCTACAGCGATAAATTCTATCGAGGTTGCCTCGATTGTGGCATACCGGTAGCTGAAATCACGTTGCGTGAGATGCTGCAACGCGAGCCAAGATTAAATCCCGCAATATCGCGGGCTTTTGAGGTCCCCGATGGCGCCATTGATTCTTTTAAAGCGGTTTCCGCTCTGGTGCGTTCCGCCAGGCAACACGGAGCTGAAGTCTGGCTTTACTATCGTTTAGTCAACTTACATCTTTCTCAGGGATCTCTGCAGGGCGCTACGGTGGAAAATTTGCGCAGCGGCGAAAAAATCTACATCTCGTGTGATTTTGTGATCAACGCGGCCGGCGCCTGGTGTGGTCAGGTGGCAGCTATGGCCAAATGTCCGGTGACCATCGCTATGGGCAAAGGGACCATGATTGCTATGAATCACCGCCTGGTGAATACCGTTATCAACCGCTGCAAGTTGCCCGATGACGGAGATATTCTAGTCCCTATCCGCACGGTTTCGGTAATAGGCACAACGGATTATCGCGTTCCTGACCCGGACCACTACCCTATCGAGCGTTGGGAGATCGAGCTGCTCATGAAAGAAGGGGAGCATCTGGTACCGGGATTCAAGCAATCGCGGGCCTTACGGGCCTGGGCCGGGGTTCGCCCTCTCTACCAGACTGAGCCCACCTTAACTGACACACGGGATATCACTCGTTCCTATGTGCTGTTGGATCACGAGACACGGGATGGTGTGCGCAATTTCCTAACCATTACCAGCGGTAAATTTACCACATACCGCCTAATGGCCCAGGTTACCGTTGATAAGATGTGTCAGAAATTAAAAATAGAGCGCCCCTGTACCACCCACCTGGAGGCACTGCCGGATTCCGAAGATCACCACTATTATCACGTCTCCCACCGGCTGGGCGAGTTTGAAGCCGCCGCACAGGACGATGCCTTAATTTGTGAATGTGAGTTCGTCACAGCTACTAAACTGGAAACAGCCATTCACCGCTTGCGAACCACCAACCTGGATGACTTGCGCCGGTCGCTACGGCTGGCAATGGGACCATGCCAAGGCGGTTTCTGTATCTTCCGGGCGGCGGCTCGCACGCATGAATCCCTTGGTTTCGATGTTTCCAGGACAAACCAAGCCCTGGTACAGTTTTTAGAGGAGCGTTGGAAAGGAGTACATCCTATCCTCTGGGGGGACCAACTCAAACAAGCACGACTTGACGATTGGATCTACCAAAACGTCTTCAATGTGAGCGCGCTCCCCCAGGATGAAGGCTCCCCGTCTTCCGCCGAGCGCGCCAACCAATCTCTCGCGGAATGGATGCCAGTAGAAATATCATGACCAGCTCCCGTTTTCCTGGTTATGATATTATTGTCATTGGCGCCGGTGTCGCCGGTCTCATGGCAGGTATCACGGCTACGAATTTGGGAGCACGCACCCTGGTGGTAGCTAAAGGCGTCGGTAGCACGGCCCTCACGACCGGCGCCATAGATATTCTCGGTACCCAAAACATCCCGCCTACCAGGTCACCCGCGCAGGCCGGCCCCATTTCCATGTTGCCATCTCCGATCCGCCCAGCCAGCCTGTCTGCGGCCTTGCAACAACTGCGCCAAAGCCAACCGCACCACCCCTATGCTATCATTAGCCAGGAAAACTTGCAGGCCGGCATTGAGCTCTTTCGCCACACCTGCGCCCAGGCCGGCCTCCACTACACCGGCATAGCAGACGAGAATTTGTGGCTGCCCACAGCTTTAGGGGCGGTACGGCCTACTGCCCTGGCCCCTGCTGCTCAGCAGGCAGGCGTCGTCGATCGGCCCGAACCGTACCTGATCGTCGGATTTCACCAATTAAAAGACTTCTATCCGCTGTATTTAGCCGATAACCTGAACCGCACCAGCGGCCACCCGGCACGCGGAATTTATCTGGAAATACCCCGCATTGCCGCACGTGCGGATTGGTTCACTTTATATCTGGCGCAACTCTTCGATGATCCGGCCCTGCGCTATACTGTGGCGCAGCAGATACGCTCCCATCTGCTCCCCGGCGAGCGTGTCGGCTTCCCGGCTGTGCTCGGCCAACAGACGTCCCAACCGGAAATCCCCTGGCTTGATCTACAGCATCTGCTGGGAGTGCCCGTATTCGAAATTCCCACAGTCCCACCTTCAGTTCCGGGATGGCGCATGTTTGAGGCCCTTAAAGCTGGGTTCCGCGCTGCTGGCGGCCAGTTATTGATCGGATCCCAGGTAGTGGAAAGCAGTGTTGACAAACAGAAGGTGCTGGCTATTAAAGTCCAGACGGCAGCGCGTCTTCTAACCTTAGAAGCCGGTGCATTTATACTGGCAGCCGGCGGGCTCTATGGCGGTGGGCTGCTCAGCTATTGGGACGGGAAACTGGAGGAGCCGCTTTTCGGTTTGCCGGTAGCGACCCCTGGCGCCGCACAAATCACGGATTGGCACCGCCCCACGTATGGTGCTGCCCATCCTGCCCAGGAATTTGGATTAGCTACCAATGCTCAATTACAGCCATTGGATGCCAATCAAGAGCCGGCGTTCGAAAATCTCTTTGCGGCCGGAGCCATGTTGGCACATTGGAATCCCTGGCATGAAAAATCTGGAGACGGCGTCACCATTGCCACGGGCTATCAAGCCGCTCTCTCTGCCACCCATTGTCTAGGAGATCGAGTATAATATCCTTATGGAAGATATTCGTTTTACCTTGGATCATTGCGTTAAATGTAATATCTGCACCAGCATGTGCCCCGTCTCCCGCGTAACGCCCCTATTTCCGGGTCCCAAATACGCGGGCCCCCAGGCCCAACGGCTGCGGTATGGTCCTTCGACAGACCGCTCTGTGGATTTCTGTTCGGGATGCGGCATATGTTCCCAGGTTTGTCCCCATGGTGTTAAAATTGCTGAAATTAACGCCAAGGCCCGCCATACCATGTACCAAGAATGCGGCATACCTTTGCGGAACCAGATTATAGCTCGGCCGGATGTGCTCGGGAGACTGGCCAGCCCGGCGGCCCCCGTTATCAACCTGGCCATGCGGCTGCCGGGCGTCCGCCGGGCAATGGAAGCGATATTACACATCCATCATGCTGCCCCTATGCCATCTTTCTCCTTTGAAACCTTCCCCGCCTGGTTTCGTAACCGTAGACAACAGATTCCATCCTTACGGAATCCCTCCAGCAATCACGGCACGACATCTGGTGCCACGACACCAGATGAAACCGTCGTCTATTACCACGGTTGTGCTACACATTTTTATGAACCCCGCATTGGCAAAGCTGCTATCAAGGTTTTAGAACGCAATGGCTATCAGGTAATCGTACCCGAGCAAGGTTGTTGTGGCCTGCCGCTGATGTCTAATGGGAATTTCGAGGCCGCCAGGCAGGTCGTACGCTTCAATGTGGCGCGCCTATTGCCCTACGCCCGCCAGGGATTACCCATTGTGGCTACCTCCAGTAGCTGTAGCCTGATGCTCAAGCGCGAAGTCCGGGAAATTTTGGATATGCAGGATGACGATACAGCCCTGGTCTCTGCGCATCTTTATGATATCTGTGAATTTCTGCTTATCCGCCTGGCTATGGGCCAGCTCGATATAGCATTCCAACCTATTCCCCTCCGCGTACCCTACCATGCGCCTTGCCAACTGCGTGGACACGGCTTTGGCAAACCGGCTTTGGAACTGCTACAACTGATTCCAGAGTTGGAAACTATTGAAATGAGCGCCGCATGTTGCGGCACTGCCGGCACTTATGGATACAAACAGGAAAAATACAGCATCGCCATGGCAGTGGGAGAGGAGCTTTTTTCCGCTATTCACAGCACAAACCCGCATCTTTCTGCCTGCGATAGTGAAACCTGCCGCTGGCAAATCGTCCACGGCACAGGCCTTCCCTCGGTTCACCCTATTGAACTTCTGGCTGCGGCCTATCAATAAATCGATGAAGCCTACCTTCCTCATCATCGGGGCCGGCGCAGTAGGATCATGGGTTGGGGGTACATTGGCTATGGCCGATTTCCCGGTAGTCCTGGTAAACCGCCATCCCCGCTACGTCGAACAGGTGAATACCAGAGGGCTTACCATGCAACAGGGCGCCCACACCTGGCAGGTTTCTCAAATTCGGGCCTACACGTCTTTGGCTGAAGCTTTTTCCACCAATGATACGATTGCCTGCGCCTGCTTGACTGTTAAATCCTTTGATACAGCCCTGGCGGCCGTGGAGTTGATACGCAACGCCCCGGTCCTACCCCTGGTATGGTCCTTACAGAATGGCATAGGCAATGAGGAGATTCTGGCTGATCATTTAGGCCCTCAGCACGTAATTGCCGGGACCTTCACGCTCCCCGTTGAAATGCCGCAACCAGGGGTCATCCGGGCGCCAAATAAATCCTCCAAGGTGGGGATTGCCAACTTCTCCAGCCCTTTGATGGAGCACCCTTCTGCGGCTCAGGACCAGATGCCGGGCAGTTGGCTTTACCGGCTACTCACCCAATCCCAGGTGAAAACCATATTTTATCGTGATTACCGGGCCATGAAATGGTCTAAATTGCTCTTGAATATGATGGGCAACGCCTCGGCAGCGATTCTAGGATGGAAACCGCAGCAGGTGTATGCTGACCCGCAGACCTTTCGGGTGGAATACCTGGCCCTACGTGAAGCGTTGGCAGTGATGTACCGCCAGGGCATTCCCACCGTTAATGTCCTCGGCTACCCAGTTTCCTCGCTTGCCTGGGCCCTACAACACTTGCCATCTTCCCTGGTCCGCCCTATACTTCTAAAGTTGATAGGCAACGGACGCGGCGGTAAGCCACCATCCCTGGCCCTGGATGCCTTACAACAGCGTCCGCGCTCTGAAGTGGAGTATCTCAACGGCGCCGTGGCCCGCTTTGGCGCCATAACCGGCGTGCCTACACCGGCCAATACGTGGCTATCAGAGACGCTAATGGCATTGGTGTCGCAACGCCAGTCCTGGGCCGATTACCACAACCGCCCGGACCGGTTCATAGGAGTCGCGATATGATTGAGACACAGACAAATCTAAGACATTCCCCCTTGTGGCGTGTCACAAACCGGGAAGGGGCTGATCTCCCCACGATGGTACATGCAGGATGGGAACTGGGCAGCCAATATAGAGGTCCGCTCGATGAATATCAGGCCGCGCGCCAGGGTCTGGCTATTTTGGACCAGAGCGCCTGGGCATGTCTAACCCTCAGCAACACTGACCGGCTGGGATTTGTGCAACGGATGTCCACCAACGATGCCACAAAACTTTCCCCTGGCGGCGGGATGAAAACCATTTTCACCACACCCACCGGCCGGATCTTAGATGAGACCTTGATATTATGCCAACCCGACCAGCTCCTGGTCGTGGGCAGCCTAGGTATGGGCGCTGCGCTTTTCAACTGGTTCCGGCACTACATCTTCTTTCGCGATAAAGTCAAGGCTCAAAACATCACAGATACAACCGCCAGATTGGCCCTCTTCGGCCCCAGCACTCCTGCAGCACTGGCAGCCGTACTGGATGTAGATGTCAGCTCCTGGTCCCTCTATCAGCATGCCGATATACCTATATCGGAAAGTGCAGCCCTAGCTGCAGGAAGTACCATTACTTTGGCCAGGATAGCCGGGTTTGGTGAACCTGCTGCTTCGGTGATCGGCACGGCTGAATCCCTTACCTGGCTATGGGGACGCTTGGTTGAACATGGCGGGCAGCCCCTGGGCATGCGAGCTTACGACATGCTCCGCATCGAAGCCGGTATTCCCGAGCAGGGCCGGGAATTAGGCGAGGAATATAATCCCCACGAAGCCGGAATTATTGATGCCGTCAGTTTTAGTAAAGGCTGCTACATTGGTCAGGAAGTCATCGCCCGTTTGGATACGTATCAAAAAATCCAAAAGCACTTGATGGGCATTCAACCGGTAACAACTGGCGCGGGCTGGGCCGAGTCTTTGCAGCCTGGTGCCAAACTGATCTCCAGCACGAACCAAGAAGCAGGTTTTATTACCAGCGCCGCCTATAGTCCGGCTCTCGCTGGCCCAATCGCCCTGGGATATATCCGCACTAAATGGGCCGAACCGGGCGCCGAGCTCCGGCTACAGGCGCAAGGTGATAACCAGCTACCGGTACAGTTGGTGAAGCTGCCCTTCGTCGGAGAGGCGCTGCGGGTGGCAGGAGATGATGTTACTCTACCATAAGTCACTACAGCAGTGACAAGTACCGTATTGGCAAATACTGTAATTGAGAGGGGATTTTAATGGATCTGAAAGGTTTACGTGTCGCTTATCTGGTCGAGACGGAATTTGAAGATCTGGAATTTTGGGTGCCGCGCATGCGCCTGGAAGAGGAAGGGGCTCAGATCACCGTCATTAGCACCAAGCCAGGAGAATACAAGGGCAAACATGGGCTAACGGCTAAAGCCGAGATGGCTGCCAGCCAGGTTAACGCAGATCAATTCGACGCCCTTGTGATCCCGGGGGGGTGGTGCCCAGATAAACTGCGCCGCGATAAAGGTGTCTTGGATTTGGTACGCGGTATGGATAGTCAAAGAAAAACCATAGCGGTCATCTGCCACGGCGGTTGGGTCCCCGCTTCTGCCGGCATCTTGAAAGGGCGGAAGGTCACCGGTTCGCGAGGTATTCGGGATGATATGATTAATGCCGGCGCCGAGTGGGTAGATGCTGCCGCCTTCTGCGAGGGGCATATGGTCTGGGGACGTGTGGTGGATGATATCCCAGACTTCTGCCGGGAATTGGTCGCTACCTTGAAGGAAAAGCGCGACACTACAGCGCGCTAACAAACATTATGGCACCTGATCACAGGTCTAGCGAGAAAGCAGCCCGCCGTCCCTGCAGCATCTCAAATGCCAGACGGTAGGTCACCGGATGTACCGTGAGGTTATCCATATCGGCCAGGCTCGCCCAAACTGCATCTTCAGAATCATCTGCGGCTTGTAGTTGGCCCCCGATGACATGTGCCAGGAAATCGATGATTACGTAATGGTACTCTATGCGCTCATGGTCATCACGCTGAATGGTTTCGAATACGTAAATGACTTCATCAATCCCTACCTCAAGCCCCGTCTCTTCGCGGATTTCGCGGGCAGCAGCTTGTTTTAAGCTTTCACCAAGTTCTACACTTCCACCTGGTAGTGTCCAGACTCCTTTGGCGGGGGCTTTGCCGCGCCGGACCAACAATACCTGTTGCTCCTGGCGAACTAAGACTCCAACTGCCACACGGGGCCGCGCTGGGTAGCGGGTGGTTTCAATCATTGCCTGCTCCTACTCTGAACCATCCCGGCTTCGGGCATTCCGGCAGAGGCGCTCAAGACGGGGATGGGAACCTATTGTGATGGGTTGGATGGTAACACCAATCTTAGCCCCAGGCAAAAACGTATCCAGGTATCCGCTTGACCGTCCTAATAAACATTATAGAGCAATAAAGAGGAGCTAGCATGTCACAGAAACGCATCGTTTACCTCGGCTTGGGTTTAGCTGCATTTTTGGTTATCGGTGGCTGGGGACTTAGCGGGCAAACGGTACCGCGCCTTATGGCCCAGGAAGCATATTCTTCAACCTGGCATCAATGGGCCAATATCCCGTTACTGCAGACAAGTACGCTAACCAGTACAGCAACCCGCACGGCAACCACCACAGTCACTGCGACCCTGACACCCACCGGCACCGCCACCACCACCCGCACCCCTACAGTCACCGCTACCCAGAAACCCATCCAGTATAAACTCTTCTTGCCCCTGGTGGTCAAACGAGCCATCATAGGGATCCATGCCCCCTTGGCAACCCATTTGCCATAATCCAGCAAAACAGAGAGGCAGGTCCGGAGCAAAATATTCCCAGGCCTGCCTGGTCCATTAACCATTATGTAATCAACACGGGCGTGGTGACCACGCCCCTACGCCAGATGGTGACTCCCGCTCAATGTTAACCATGAGTAACACCCCAGGTCAAGGAGTCTGAATTTCTGCTTGTGATGTACACTCCCCTGTGGTATAATCGCCTTAATCTCACCTTGGGCTCCACCAGGTACACTTTGGCCCAAATGTGACCACCACAGTGATTGTTAAGCCTCTCCTTCATCATCTCAGAGGAGGTTATTCTATGGAAAACTTTGAATTCGGTGGCGAAATCGTCTGGTGGCCTACGCCAGCATACACCGAAAATAGCAATTTATCTCGCTTTATGCAGCGCCATAACCTTAGCGGCTTCGATGACCTGATACGCCGCTCTACGCACGACCTGTCTTGGTTTTGGAATGCCGTACTGGAAGATCTGGACATAGAGTTCTATGAGCCTTACACTCAAGTGCTGGATATCTCTCAAGGCATCCAGTGGCCCCGTTGGTGTATTGATGGGAAGATGAATATCGTGCATAACTGCCTGGACAAATGGCAAGGCACACCTACCCAGAACCGGGTAGCCTTGCGCTGGGAAGGAGAAGAGGGCCAGGTGCGCTTATTAAGTTACGGCGACCTTAACCGGGAAGTTAGCCGGGTGGCTAACGGCCTGAGAGCGTTAGGCATAGGCAAAGGAGATGCCATCGGTCTCTTTATGCCGATGACCCCGGAAATTGCCATTGCTCTGCTGGCCATTGCGAAGATAGGCGGCGTTATTTTACCTCTCTTCTCCGGCTATGGCGCACAGGCTATCGCCACCCGCCTGGCAGATGCCGAAGCCAAGGCGCTATTTACATCTGACGGATCTTTCCGGCGTGGTTCAGTGGCGCCTATGAAAGCGGTAGCAGACGAAGCTGCGCTAAATGCCCCCACATTGAAACATATGATTGTCACGCGCCGGACGGGCACGCGCATTTCTATGCAAGAAGGCAGAGATATCTGGTGGGATGAGTTGGTAGAAAATCAATTATATACGGCGCCAACGGAGCATACCGAGGCAGAGGACCGTCTCATGATCATCTACACCAGCGGCACTACGGGCCGACCCAAAGGAGCTGTACACACCCATTGCGGTTTTCCTATCAAAGCGGCTCAAGATATGTATCATGGATTCGACTTGAAGCCTGCCGATACCCTGTATTGGATGACGGACATGGGTTGGATGATGGGGCCCTGGCAGGTATTAGGTACGCTGCTCCTCGGTGCAACCATGGTATTGTACGATGGTGCACCAGACTATCCGGACGTAGACCGGCTCTGGGAACTGGTAGAACGGCATGGGATCACGGTCTTAGGTGTTTCTCCTACCCTGATCCGGACCCTCATGCGCCATGGAGATGCCCCCGTCCGCAAGCATGATATCTCCTCGCTACGCATCACCGGCTCCACAGGTGAACCCTGGAACCCGGCACCCTGGCTCTGGTTTTTCGAGACGGTGTGCCAGAAACGACTCCCGATTATCAACTACTCTGGAGGAACGGAGATTTCCGGCGGGATTATTTCAGGCAACGTGCTTTCTCCGCTTAAACCGTGCGCCTTCTCCGGACCTATGCCAGGTATGGCCGTAGATGTCGTGGATGATCATGGCAATTCTGTCAGGGGACAGGTAGGCGAATTGGTTATCCGCCAGCCCTGGATTGGCATGACCCGCGGGTTTTGGAAAGATACCCAACGCTACCTGGATACCTATTGGAGCCGGTTTGAGAATGTCTGGTTGCATGGCGATTGGGCTGCCATTGATGAGGACGGTCTGTGGTATATTTTAGGCAGGTCCGACGATACAATCAAAGTAGCGGGCAAACGTCTGGGTCCAGCCGAAGTGGAATCCATCTTAGTATCACATCCCGCCGTCTCCGAGGCGGCTGTTATCGGGATTCCCGATGAACTGAAGGGGCAGGCCGTGGTTTGTTTTTGCGTTCTGAAGCATCCAGCCAGCGCCAGCTCTGAATTAGGCGATACGCTGAAGGATTTGGTAGCCGCGCAGCTAGGGAAACCTTTAAAACCCAAAGAAATACGATTTGTGCCGGATCTGCCCAAGACGCGCAATGCCAAAGTAATGCGGCGCGTATTACGGTCTGCCTATCTGGGCGAGCCGGCCGGCGACTTGACCGCGTTGGTGAATCCCGAAATTGTGGAATTAATTCAAAAAGAGGCCAGGTAGAGTATTTTATGAATACCGTTTTCAATTACCCTACACTGGCCGAGTGCTACAAGACCGCGGCTTTTGATGGTATCAATCGAATGGCAAATTAACTTCGATGTAACCCTATGGAGCGCTCTCTTCAATAATAATCTTCTGCATTTGATCGCCCTGGCGGATTTTGTTGACCACATCCTGACCAGCAGTCACCTGGCCGAAAACAGTGTGTTTGCCATCCAGGTGAGGCTGCGGTTCATGGGTAATGAAGAACTGGCTGCCGTTGGTATTAGGCCCGGCATTGGCCATACTTAAAGAGCCGGTGCCATGATTATGCGGATTGCCTACCGTCTCATCTTTGAATTTGTATCCCGGTCCACCCCGGCCTGTTCCTTCCGGATCTCCCCCTTGTATCATAAAATGGGAAAGTACCCGGTGAAATGACAACCCATCGTAGAAACCTTCGCGCGCTAAGAAGACAAAATTATTGACAGTTATAGGTGACTCTTTGAGGAAGAGTTCTATTTTTATTTCACCCTTATCTGTCTCTATTGTAGCAACATACCGCTTATCAGAATCGATTGTCATTTCTGGTGGGAATGGATACTTACTTTTACTCATAATAACTCCTGTTATTTTTCCTCTATGGTGATGGTTTTGATAGTATCAGGTTGTGGCTGGCCTGGCTTGGTAGGATCTACGCGGGTCAGCTTGGCCAAAATATCCATGCCTTGCGTAACTTTACCGAAGATCGTGTGCTTGCCGTTCAACCATTCGGTAGCAGCAAAGGTGATGAAGAACTGACTGCCATTGGTACCCGGTCCGGAGTTAGCCATCGCCAAATACCCAGGGCCGTCAAATTTTAAGTCGGGCGAGAACTCATCCTCGAATTTATATCCCGGTCCACCTGTACCTGTACCGGTGGGATCGCCACCCTGCGCCATAAAGTTTTCCAGCACGCGATGGAAAGGCGTACCATCGTAGAAGCCTTCGCGAGAGAGAAAAACGAGGTTATTCACGGTCTTAGGAGTTTTATCAGCAAAGAGATCAGCGACAATATCACCTTTGCTAGTCTTGATGGTCGCAGAATAATGCTTTTTGGGATCAATTTTCATCTCTGGCAGGGCACTATAAGACTTCTTTGCGCCGGCCCCAGGTGTCAGCACCGCAGCCGCAGGCGTGGTGGCTGGCGTCGCTTGCCCGGCCGGTTTGGCCTGAGTGGGTTGTGCCAAGGCAGTTGCCAGCAGATTTGTCCCAAGAGGCGTTGGATTGGCAGCAGTACTGGCCGAACTAACACTACGGCCGCGTCCCAGGAAGAAACCTCCCCCCAATACAATTAACACAACAAGGAAGATGAGCGCCGCCGCTGCCATCGGATTTCCTTGTAGGGGTCTCAGTAAACCGGGCGTCCCGTCGTCTGAAGCCTCATCGTCCACACCACGTCGATATGGTAGATTCCGTTCTGTAATCTTTTCACGCTTCTTGCTCAAAGTCTTCTCTCCCTTCTGACTGCCTAATTTTTACGTGGAGCACCCAGTAATTCAACTCTGGCGCGCGGATGCTGGATATGGCGCATGGCATTCACTGTATCAATGATGAGACTGGCCCGATCAGCTAGCATTTGATAATCCAAGCTATGATGACCTGACACAATAATCACCGCATCTGCCGCCGCAATTGTTTCTGGGGTAAATGGTTGAGACTCTAGAACCAAAACCTGGCGCTGGAATACATCTGATCCCACACGGAATTTGGGAACGTAAGGATCATGATAACTCACCTGGGCTTGTTGGTCCAGCAGCAACTCAATGATGCGCTCTGCCGGAGTGTTTCGAGCATCATCTACATCCGGCTTAAAAGCAATCCCTAAGACTAAAACCCGGGCACCTTTAACCGATCTTTGGAGGCGATTCAAGCCATCCACAGTGCGCGACACCACACGGTAGGGCATGGCCTGGTTCACTTCTGCGGCCAATTCTATAAATTTCGTGTAAAAATCATATTCCCTGGCTTTCCAGGAAAGATAGTACGGATCAACAGGGATACAATGCCCGCCGACGCCGGGGCCAGGATAAAATGGCATATAGCCAAATGGTTTTGTTGATGCAGCTTCAATCACCTCCCAAACATTTATTCCCATACGTTCGCATAATAGAGCCAATTCATTTACCAAAGCTATATTTACTGACCGAAATATGTTTTCCAGTAACTTTGTCATTTCCGCAGCACGGGGGGTAGAAACGATATGTACTCTGGGGAAAAGCTGCGCCAATAGCAATGCGGCCAACTCCGTGCAGCGCGGCGTTAATCCTCCCACGACTTTTGGGGTATTGTGAACAGAGTACACTTTATCACCGGGATTAATGCGTTCTGGCGAAAAAGCTAAATGGAAATCATGACCGGCCTTCAAACCAGTTTTCTCAAGAATCGGTTGGACATCTTCGTCAGTAGTACCGGGGTAAGTGGTACTCTGTAGCACAACCAGAGAGTCTGGTTGCAACCGGCTGGCAATACCTTGCGCCGCGCTCAAAATAAAGCTCAGGTCGGGGGCTTTCATAGCATTAAAAGGCGTAGGAACACAAATAAAAATGGCATTAGCTCGTGTCAGACTATCATATTCGGTAGTAGCCTCCAGGCGTCCAGTTCCCACCATTTGAGCCACATCCGTCGAACTTATATCTTGGATGTAACTTGAACCTTCGCGCAGTCTGGCGACTTTAGAGGCATCAGTATCTAAGCCAATTACCTTGTATCCTACTCGGGCAAATTCGACTGCCAAGGGCAACCCCACATAACCCAGACCAATGACAGCTATCGTAGCAGATTTGTCTCGAATTTTTTCATCTAAACCCATATGGATACCTCCAGGCCCGTAGAGACCGATATAAAATAGAAAAGAAGCTGCGTTATTCCAGACTTAGAATGACACCTTCTCAAAACGCCATACTGTATACAACGTAATGCCTACCACACCAATCCCGACCCCAATGGCCTGCCATACTGAGGTATTCACCAGAAACAGAGCCAGGCCACCGAGTATGCAACCAGCTACATAAAGGGTAAGGACTGCCTCCCGTCTCGTCATACCCAAAGCCACCAAGCGGTGGGAAGTATGATCCTTTCCCCCTTGGGTGATCGGGACACCCCGCCGTAACCGTGAAAGTGTCACCAAAGTGGTATCGAAAATCAGCAGATAAAGTGCGAGTACCGGAATCATCCAGGAGACTGCCACAGGTTGTCCGGGGAAACGCAGCTTAATCCCCAAAGCAGCCAAAAGAAAACCTAAAAACAAAGTGCCACTATCGCCCATGAAAACAGAGGCCGGATTAAAATTATAGAATAGGAACCCAACACAAGCGCCTAAGACAGCCGCAGCGAGACTGCCTACCAATACCTGGCCGCTACTGACGGCCAACAAAAGGAAGCAACCTGCGGCAATACCAGCTACCCCGCCGGATAAGCCATCCATGTTATCCATCAAATTGAGCGCATTGGTGATGCCCACCACCCAGAAGATAGTAGTCAAAATGTTCAGCAAAGGATGTGGAAAGATCGTAATCTCCACACCCGCACCTATCAGAATCAGAGCGGCGAGCATTTGCCCGGCAAATTTTAAACTGGGGCGCAAGCCGCTGCGGTCATCCCATGCCCCCAAAGAAGAGACGAGGGTAGCTCCCACCAGGATACCAAATAATTCAGATAAGTATCCCCTATCTCCGAAAATGATTAAGGCCATCATAGCGGCGGCGTAGATGGCCAATCCGCCCAGCCGTGGCGTGGGGATAGTGTGGACCTTGCGCTCGCTTGGCAAATCGATAACACCCAAGCGCAAGGCCAACCTCCGGGCCAGTGGCGTGCCCCCAACTGCAAAGAGCAACGCCGCCACGAAAATGAGCATGAAGTTAGTCATTATTGTTTAGTACTCAACGTTGAGACTAGAGCCTGCAAAGTCTGATCATTCGGAGAGAGCTGCAGTGCTGTTTGAGCCGCTTTCAAGGCGTCGCTATTACGTCCAATCTGCTGATAGACTGTAGCAGCCTGGTGCCATGCGCCTGGATCTTTGGGCGCCAAATTCAAGGCTGACTGCACTTGGGTAACAGCATCATTACTGCGATTCAACTGTGCGTACAAACCCGCCAGGTGAAGATGCATAGCCGCATCATTGGGATTGAGCTTTACGGCTGCCTCGGCCACTGCAGCGGCTTTACCCGGTTCGTTGTTCTGAGCATAGAGCAGGGTTAGATTACGCTGGCTAGATTGATCATTCGGCGCAACTTTCAGGACGGCCAAATTTTCCTGAATGGCATCAGTTAAGCGCCCTTGCTGAGAATAAACAAATCCCAGGGCACTATGGGCTTGAACCGAATTGGCATCAAATTTTAAGGCTTGCTTGTAAGCATCAATAGACTGATTATTGTTGCTATTTGCTTTTTCAGTGTCTCCACTAGTTCGGTAAGCATCCCCCTTGATACGATTAGCATCCCCTAGCAGTAGATAGGTCTGTGAAAAAGAGGTGTCAAGCTCTAACGAGCGTTGATATTTAGCCAACGCTTCATCCGTATTTCCCATCAATTGATAAACCAATCCCCACTCATTCCATAGTTGCGCATTATTTGGACTAAGCTTGGTGGCTTCCTGATAAGCAGCAAGGGATTTCTGGTACATATCATTGCGTTGTGTAACTTCATTGGGCGCGCGTAATAACTCCGCCCAAGTACGGTAAAGTCGTCCCAGATTTGCTGTATGGTCAGTATTTAAGGGATTGAGATTTCGGGCTTCTAAGAGTACCTGTTCAGCTCGTTTAAGCCAGCCGTCTCGTTCCTGAATTGTCGCGGCCGCCTTAGCTTTTTCCAGAAGCGCCCGGCCCAAGAAGAGGTAATAAAAGTCCTGGTCGGGAGCCAACTGTAAAGCCCGCTCGTATAATTGGATACTATTGTCCCATTGGCCGGCATTGTCGTAAGCATTCCCTTGCTTATAGAAGACGTCGGCTCGAATCGAATTAACGTTGGTTGACCAGACAATAACCACCACGATGATGGCTAACACCGGATAGGCCCATACAAACCCCGGGCGCCAGGTACGCGCGACCACCAGGCTGCCCCGCGCGAGCACATAAGCCAGAACTAACATTACAACAAATATGACAAAATAGAAAACCACTAACACTGTACTGATATCCCCACCAGGAGTCAGTAATGAGGTATGGATGGCCATATACATGATCAAGATAGTTAACGTAACTGCAGCATATACTGCGATCCCAGTGCCCCAGCTAGCCTTTAATCCCCCGCCTCGCTTCAACTCCGCCAGAGTAATGATGCCGCCGATTAACCAGGTAAGACTAAAGAGCCAGATCGCTTGCAAACTGGGGGCTTCCGGTTTTACCATGAAATCAAATACCATGGTTATCAGAATAACAGCGATAACCAGCCCTCCTGCTACGGCAGGCTGCACATTGCCCCAAGAGCTATTCGACCGGCGGCTTTGGAGAGAACTTGCCGCAACGGATGGGGCGGAACGCCGGCGTTTGGACCGGGAACGGGATGCTGCTTCTACCACTTCTGGGACTGTTTCCTCGACAGTAGTCTCCGAGCTTACCAGACCGGTGCCCAATAAAACCATCAGGGCTATATATACCCAGAAATAGGTGCGGGTAGAAGCGATGGATATACCGAGGTGGATTTCCACGAAATGGGCCAGCACGGCCGATAACAGGGCAACTAAGGCTGTATGCTGCCACAAATCTCGTTTCTGGGGTCTATAGGCGAATAGAGCATATCCCATAAGATATATGAAGAAACCCACAACCAGGCCTATAGGTAATGCCACACCGAAAAAGCGCCATGACCCGTCAACCGCCCAGAAACCAATGGCACTGGCAAAACCACCTAACAACCATAGGGCAATAAAGATGAGGGTCTGGCGCCGGCTTTGAATAAGCCCCACCCAACGTAATCCATAGGTGAATACGCTGGTAAAAAGGGTCAAGTAGATGATAAACCCTAGCGCTCCGGTAATCACCAGAGAGTCGAAGGTTTCATTATGGGAACGATCCGGGGAAGCGTTACGCGCCTCATAATGTGCCAGATCCCGAGGATAAAAAGGGTTATAGGCCACATACATTGATTCAGGCCCGTAACCGATAATGGCTCGCGCAGGGTCGGATTGGAGTAATTCCACTGCGCCCTGCCAAATCAGAACGCGCACCTTTCCGGTACCCCCCTCAGTCTCCAGAATTGTGCCTAAGCGACCAATATAGGGCGTCTCCCGCAGCCGCTCCAGGGGAGAATTCGGAATATTCATCAGCACCAGGAATACGATGCCTACAATGGCTATACCGATGGTAGCAACAGTTGCTTTCCGCATACCCCTAGACAAAACAAAGAGCAAAACAAAGAAAAACAACCCGGCGAACAAGCCTAGCCATGGACCGCGGCTCTGGGTGAAGAAGATACAAATCACCTGGACAGCAAGCACGAATACATAGCTAATTGCCAGCAAAAATGGCGCCAACGTTTCCCGTTCGGCAGATAAGAGACGTTCAATCGCTTCTACCAGGCGAGATAGGGTTAATGGCACAGCCATAATCAAATAGGCAGCCACGAAGATAGAGTTTCCCATGGTTGATGCTACGCGGGCCGTCACATCTCCGGCCCACGGCAGCCAATCCCTACCATAGTGCTGGATAATCCCATAGAGGGCGACAGGTAGGCTCACCACGATTATCGTGGTTACTAAGCGCTCATACTGCTCGCGTCGCCTGAGAGTGGCTAATAACAGGAAAAATATGGCTACATAAGCCAGGGTGGTATAGGTTCCTTGCAGGCGCTGATACGAGCCCCAAAGGCTGACACGTGGTACGACTGAGGTAATCGTTGAAATAATATAAATCAGTACCAACACCAGGGCAGGGAGAACCAGGGGCACCCGGAGAAAAGCCGGTAAGCGCTGCCACCAGCCCGGCCCATCCATCGCCGCCTCGGAAGGTATCATTTTCCAATTCTTTGTGTCGATACTCTTTATGATCCATCCTAACACTGCCAAGAAGGCAATGGAGCGCAACAGTGTTAATTTATCGGGCTCGAACACCCGGCTGGAATAGACATGAAAAAAAAGTGGAACAATGATCAAAGCTGCCAGCCACCCAGCTTCGATGAAGCGCTCACAAAATGCCCCTAGTTTAGTTTGCATCCTTTTGCTCTCTTCAATCCAGTTTGTAAACCTATTCGCCCATCAAGAATTAGCTATCAGCAGGAGCTGATAGCTAATTGCGTCTGTAAAGTATTAGGCACCCATCCACATGCAATAGCTTGCTGATTAAGACAAATCCCTCAATCTTCATTCTTTAACGAATAACCCGAACACGATGATATTGATCTGCCACAAGCATTATCCTACCTACTTGACGAATAATATTGGTATTATTCTCCCTGTGATCCCGGGTCGGAGTAAGCCGGTTCAAGAGGTTGTCCCTCTGCATCATTGGATACGACGATGACGTGCCCACCAGTCTCCCTCTCGGGTTCATGTTCCGGGGACGATGCAATGGGTTCTATCGGCTCACGGACCGGCTTTTCTTGAAGCGCAGCCGCCAGAACCTCGTCAATAGTTTCAGCAAAAATAAATTTCAGATCTTTACGCACATTCTCCGGTAATTCCTCTACATCTTTGGCATTGCGCCTAGGAAGGATGATGGTATCCAACTCAGCGCGGTGGGCTCCCAGGACCTTCTCTTTGATCCCCCCAACCGGCAAAACCAAACCACGGAGAGTGATCTCGCCGGTCATAGCCACATTGGATTTGACCGGTCTACCGGTGAGCAGAGATACAAGAGCAGTAGCCATAGTTACGCCAGCCGATGGCCCATCCTTGGGCACTGCGCCCGCCGGGACGTGTAGATGGATATCCGTTTTAGAATAGAAGTCAGGATTGATCCCCAACATGGCTGCCTTGGATCTCACATAACTTAGAGCAGCCATTGCGGATTCCTTCATAACAGAACCCAGTTGGCCGGTAATAGTTAATCCTTTGTGCCCCGGCATACTCGTGGCTTCGACAAACAAGATATCACCACCTACGGGAGTGTAAAACATACCGGTTGCCACTCCAGGAATCTCTGTGCGCTCGGCGGCTTCAAAATAGAAACGCTGGGAGCCAAGATACTGAGGCACATCTTCGGCCCGAACAGTCACATGCGATGTATTGCCTTCAGCAATAGCAGTAGCCACTTTGCGGCAGACCTTGCCGACTTCCCGCTCTAGATTTCGCACACCTGCTTCACGGGTATATTCCTGAATGATACGCCGCAAGGCTGCTTCTTCAAAACTGATCTCCGCCGGGCTGAGACTGTTCGCTTTAATCTGCCGGTCAACGAGATGGCGTTGGACGATAACAAGTTTTTGCTCCTCAGCATAACCGGATAGCTGGAGAATTTCCATCCGGTCACGTAAAGGAGGAGATATTGTCTCCATCATATTTCCGGTGGCAATGAACATTACTTGTGAAAGATCAAAAGGTACATCCAGGTAATGGTCACGAAAATCATGGTTCTGAGCAGGATCTAACACTTCAAGTAAAGCTGATGACGGGTCCCCTCGGAAATCGGCTCCAACCTTATCAATCTCATCCAGCATAAAAACGGGATTACGGGTCCCGGCGCGACGAATCCCTTGAACAATCCTCCCGGGCAAAGCGCCAATGTAGGTACGGCGGTGGCCCCGGATTTCGGCCTCATCATGCATCCCGCCGAGGGACATACGGATGAACTCTCGACCGAGAGCGCGGGCAATTGATTGGCCCAGCGAGGTTTTACCAACACCTGGAGGGCCAATGAAGCACAATATAGCACCTTTTGAACCCTCGGCGCCGGTTACCCTAACCGGTTGATCATCGCCCTCCAATGCCTCATTATGTCGCTCCAACGACAATTTGCGCACAGCCAAGAATTCCAGGATGCGGTCCTTGATCTCATCCAGATCATAATGATCTTCATCCAACACCTTGCGGGCATGGGCAATATCAAGATTATCTTTTGTTGAAACTGACCATGGTAGACTAATTAACCAATCCAGATAGGTGCGAATCACGCCGTACTCAGCCGCCGCTGCGGGCAACCTGGCAAGACGATCCAACTCACGGCGGGCCTCACGTTCCGCCTCCGGAGGCATCCCAGCCGACTCTACTTTTTGACGCAACTCGTTAATTTCCACGGTTTGCTCATCGCCCTCGCCGAGCTCCCGTTGAATCGCTTTCATCTGCTCGCGCAAGAAAAACTCGCGTTGCATCTTGCTCATTTCACTCTGGGCTTCTGTTTGTATCTTCTTGCCCAACTCAAGTACCTCCAGCTCACGTGTCAAAAGATTATTGAGAGCCATGAGCTTATCGCGGACTGCATCTAACTCTAGGATACGTTGGGCTTCAATGATGTCAATGCGGACACTATTCGCCACCAGGTAAACCAGTTGACGTGGGTCTTCGATATTACTAGCAGCTTGCAACAACTCTTCGGGCAAGTAGGAAACCAAAGAGACTAGACGTTGGAATAACTCTAAGGTGTTGCGCATGAGCGCTTTCATTTCCAACGTATCTTCAATCTTATCCTCCAAAACCTGAATCCGAGCTTTGAGGTAGGGTTCCTGTTGTACAAATTCGCTGATGCGGAAGCGTTCCAGGCCTTGGACAAACAAGCCGATACTACCATCGGGCGACTTTACCAGCCGGTGAATCAGGGCCACAGTCCCAACCTGGTATACATCATCTGGGGAAGGCTCCTCGATTGAAGAATCCTTCATCGCAACCAGACCGACGATGCGATCCCCCAGTGCGGCATCATCTACGAGCTTAATGGACCGAGGTTGCCCTACAGAAAGGGGAAGGAAAGTTAATGGATAGACTACAACATTGCGCAGCGGCAGAATAGGTAGAACTTCAGGTATAGTCTGATTGGTGTTTTTGCCCACTTCCTGGATATTTTGAACATTTTCCACCAATCGACTATCGGAAGGCTGGATCTCAGATTCACCTTCAGGCTCACCCTGAGGCTCATCGTCGCCTTGGCTTGTAGATTCCGCCAGCTCCAAAGCTTCGTCTTGATCTTTGTCTGGAAAATTCATGATTGCTCCTCAATACATTACGAATGTAGCTGTATTTCATCAAACAGATAAGGCAAAAGATTACACTACATATACCTCTTCATCCATGACTGTTTACTATAACAGCGAATATCTAAGACCCACTCTGCCCAAGCGGCAAATCGGCTTGGTTAGTCCGCAGTAATGGGAATTTGGCGCTCTCGACGGTGCCCTTTCGGCAGTAGCACGGTGAGAAATCCTTCTCGATAATTAGCCTCAACGCGCTCTTCATCGATATATCCTGGAATGTGTACCACTGTTCTGAAACGGCCGTAGCTAATAGACATTTGTTGGTAGGCACGCTTGGTGGTATCATCCTCCCTCACACCTTCGATTATCAGGTGATTTTCCACCAGGTAAATGTGGAAATTTTGTTCCTGCATGCCGGCGATTTCAACCTTTACAACAAAGGTATCTTCGATTTCGTATACATCTGTGGCCGGACTCCATACCTGATATTGCCCAGCTCTAACCGAAAGCACACCGGGGTTAAGCCATGGACGAGTAGAAAAGAAGCCATCCAGTAACCAATCCATTTCCCCTTGCAGCCGCTGGAAATTTTTACGATCCAGAGCAAGACTTTTAAGATCCCGTTCCGGTGAATTGTTATCGTTCAAATTAAGGTCGCGAATAATACGGCGTTCTATCCGGATTTTCATATCTAACTCCTCAAACTGCCTGGCTAACTCCAAGACATTACTCAAAGGATGGCAAACTGAAAGATCAAGTATAATTGAAAACCAACAGTTGACCAGATTAAACCAAGTGGGTAGAATTTTACCACAAGAAGCGACCTCTCTCAAGTAATAAATCGCACAATGTACATATCTAATTTAAAAGTCAGGTCACCTTAGATGGTATCCATACTCCAATAGCCAACATATAGAAAGCTTAGCACAACTTTGTCAACTATAAATGCCTTAATACAGCAACCTTTATCCAATTCCGGTGTTATTATAGATAGAGATGCTATACGCGAAGAAGAAGCCCTAATTCAAAGGATCAAGGAAGATCCAGCGGCTTTCGGTGAGCTTTACGAATTATACGTAGATCGTATCTACAACTATTGTTATCAGCGCACGGGTAATCGGGCGGATGCAGAAGACCTCACGGCGCGCACCTTCCATCGTGCCATTGGACACATTCAGAAGTTTACGCCCAGAGGAATTCCGGTAGCTATTTGGCTTTATAGAATTGCCCATAATTTAATCTCGAATTGGCATAGAGACCGCCACCGCTGGCATTTGGTAAGCCTTGATGCTTTTCCATTTCCCAACCAACATCAATCCTCAGCATCAGGAGAGTTAGCCGAGCCGGGAGACTTGGTTGAAGCAAATGAGGAAACCCGGTTGCTGCATCATTTGGTGCGGGATTTGCCTGACGAGAGACAAACGCTTTTGATCCTGAAATTTAGCGAAGACTGGTCCAATGCCGAGATCGGTGAGTTACTGGGACGTAGCGAAGGAGCAATCAAATCGCTATATCACCGAACATTAGTATCTTTACGGGAAGAAATGCGCAAACGTGGTTTCTAAGGGGTGATTCTTAATGTCCAACGAAGAACTAGTAACTGAAATACTGTCAGCACACGCCGATACCCTGGAACACCAATGGGGAAACGCTTTGGAATCACCCAAAGGCGGCCTCGACGTATATCTGTTTGCATTTCCAAAGCAGCGGAATGAATTGGAACCACTGCTGAACATGGCAGTAAGGCTAAGAAATCTATTCAACCCAATTCGGCCAGAGGAATCTTTCAGATCTGATTTGAAAGCAGAGCTTTTATCCGTGCTAAAAGAGGCGCCGATGCGCGCTAATGAACGCCAGTTGATAGGCGTGGCCGTCGTCGGTGTAGGATCGGTAGTATCTGTGGCCGGACTGCTAGCTCTAGTAATTCTGGGGCATCGCCGCAACCAAGCCGCATAAACCAGCGGGAGGTATCAATCACCTGCCGTGATTAATATCTCTCGCTGCAACCGCATAAATTGTTATCTTTGATCCACAGAGAGCCAATGTCGATCCTTCACTCCAATATACTCTGATTGTGGCCGGATCAATCTACCCGCCTGCTGTTGTTCAAAACAGTGGGCTGTCCAACCAGCTACCCGGCTAATCGCAAATGTGGAGGTAAAGAGGGGTGTAGGTAATCCCAAGCCATGTAAGAGGAGCGCAGTATAGAATTCCACATTGGTCTTTAAGTTTCTACCCGGTTTATATTCCTCAAGCAAGGCCAGAGCTGTTTTTTCAACTTCCCGTGACAAATTATAGAGTGCCATATCCCCGTCTGCCCGGTATAGGCGCTCAGAAGCCGCAGCTAATACGTCAGCGCGTGGATCACGCACCTTGTAGACGCGATGTCCAAAGCCCATCAGCCGTTCACCTCTTTCGATCTTTTCCCGTAAGACCGTCTCAGCCCGGCTCGCATCTCCGATTTCGAATACCATGTCCAAGGCGGGGCCCGGGGCACCCCCATGTAGCGGCCCCTTCAATGCGCCTACGGCGCCAACAATAGCGGAGATCATATCTGATTGGGTAGCGATGATCACCCGTGCTGCGAATGTAGAAGCGTTTAAGCCATGATCGACTACGGTATTCAGGTATGTTTCCATACCCCGAGTACGCTCAGCACTGGGAATAGCGCCAAAAAGCATATATAAATAGTTGGCCGCATGACTTAAATCTCCGCGAGGTTCTATCGGATCATTGCCTTCCGTCAATCGCCAATAGGCAGCTACTATCGTGGGGAATTGAGCTACCAAAATGCGAGCATCTCGCTTATTAGCTTCTTCATGGGAGAGATTCGCCGCTTGCTCCCCCGGTACTCGCAAACTCAAGGTACTAGCAGCCATGCGCAAGGCATCCATCGCATCGACTTTTTGGGCGGCGGCTGCCTTTAACAGATCCAAAGTCGCCGGGATTAGAGAACGATCCACAGCCAGTTCCTGCCGAAAATCATCTAACTGCGCGACATTCGGCAGAGCGTCGTGCCAGAGCAAATAGACTGTTTCTTCGAATGTGGCATTACTAGCCAATCTCTCTAAGGGGAATCCAGCGATAATTAGCTCACCTGCCAGCCCATCTACACTGCTTAGCCGCGTTTGGGCAGCCACCACTCCTTCTAACCCAGGCACGAAGGAGGATGCTGTTGGTACGCTCATGGTAATTGGCTCCTTTGCTCAATGAAATAGATTTAGTTAGCAATACGAATCGTGCATGCAACGCGTTGGCATAATACTTGACCAACTATCGATTCCGCGATCCTCACCGGTTGGCCCGTACCACAAAGCGCACTGATTCTGATTTGGTCTCGTTTCCGGCGGCGTCGTAGCCCACCACATAAACCGAATGGTTACCTACACTACCGGCGAACAAATTCCATTTGAGATTATATGGGGATACTGAACTCGTGCCAACTTCTTGACCGTCGACAAAAAATACGACCCGATCCATGGAAACCTTATCCTGAGCTTCTACCGCTAACGATATCCATTCATCCTCTTTGACATAGTATACTTTCGCCGGCACAGGACTCACGATTTGAATTTTAGGGGGATTATTGTCTATCCAAACCTGATGGGATGCAACACGCTCACGGCCATCGCGATAATGCACCATAAGTTGCATCGTATAAAGCCCTTCCTCTACTTTGCTGACATCCCATGATTCCAGGGCATTATTTTGGACCTGATTTGCATGATCAGCTCCGATTTGAGTCCATGAAGACGGATCCATGCCCTGTCCAAATTGAAGACGATAGAATTGCACATCCCCGCCCTGAACGTTGCCTATAATAGATATCTCGCCTCGGATGTATTGATATGGGGCAGGAGCTGTGATAGCTACGTCCTGATCCGACGGACCTGAACCTTGGGTATTGTCATACTCCTTGGGGGGTTGCTCGATCTTATTATCTCGCACATAGTCTGCCGCTTCAGGTGGATAGACCGCGAACACCTTCTCTTCCACCTGATCCGGGGGACAGAAAACGGTTGCCAGCTTACCAGAGGTTTTGCAAATACGGAATTTCTGATACACATTGTCATGGGCAGTTGGCTCATTCCCTTTGATAAAGATTTCCGTGCGTTGGCGATCCGGCGGACAATTCTCCGTGGGCAAAAGTCCGGAGTCGATACAAACACGCACATGGCTAATTCCTGGCGGCTCGATAAAGTCCTCCGCGGGGTTGCCTTCTAGAGCTCTATCCATGATAGCCTTCCAGATTGGCGCCGCCCCGAAGGAACCGGGCACATCCTTCATTTCTGTGCCATCGGTATTGCCCACCCACACACCTGTCACCAACTGGGGGGTATAACCAATCGTCCAGGCATCGTGCCAGCCATTGGTGGAGCCAGTCTTGACAGCCGCCGGGCGACCACCGTTTAAGCGTAGCGTATCCGCTGAACCGAATGTTTCTGCGCGGGAAAGATTATCGGTTAGCACATTTGTCAATAAATATATGTAACGAGGATCGATGATCTGTTTTATTTCGGGCTTTTGGTAACTGAAAAGCACATTTCCCTGGCTATCCTCTACACGGAGTATAGCTACCGGATCTAGTTGTCTTAACCCGGTACGGCGATTCTCCTCAGGAACCGGCAACCCGGCCATGCGACCTTCGTTGGCAAAAACCGAATAAGCATAAGCCATATCAAGCAGACGGACTTCGCCCCCTCCTAAGGTAACGCTCAAACCATAGTACTCGCTACCCCGGTTTAGGCTGGTAATACCCGATTTATGAGCAGTATCCAGCATATTCTGAATACCGACAATGTCCAAAAGCTTTACCGCAGGGATATTATAAGAGTTAGCCAGAGCCAGGCGGAGTGATTTGAACCCGTGATATTTGCGATCGATATTTTCAGGCGCATAAGGAGGACTGGGTGGATCCGGGAAGACAGTGCGCACATCTAAAAGCACTGTTGCTGGGCTGTATCCCTGTAAAAATGAAGTCAGGTAGGTAAAAGGTTTAATTGAGGAGCCTGGTTGTCTTTGAGAGGTTGCTACATTTACTTGCCCATCGATATTGGTGTCAAAGTAATTTATACTCCCGAGCATTGCCAGGATTTCGCCTGTGCGCGGATTAATGGACACTACAGAAGCATTGGAGGCATGGTGCCCACTCTCGAGCAAGTTGGCTATCTGCTTGCGGGCTTCTTCTTCGGCAATATTCTGTAGGTTCAAATCGATTGTAGTATAAACTTTTAAGCCATCACGGTAGATGCGACTCTGACCATAATCCCGTTCCAGCAGTGAGCGGACATAATCCACAAAATGGGGGGCAATAATGCGCGTGACGTTTGATTTGAGCTTCGGGTGCCCGAGAGGCATATTCTTAGCTGCTTTGGCCTCTTCTGAGGTGATCAGCCCCTCTCTTTCCATGACGGAAAGAATCAGATGCTGCCGCTCGCGGGCATCATCCAGATTATCTATAGGGTTGCGCGCCGGGCTTTGCGGTATCTGAGTCAGCATAGTACATTCACCGAGATTCAGCTCATTTACATGCTTACCAAAATAGATTTCAGCCGCTTCTTCAGGTCCATAAGCCAGATTTCCGTAAAACACAGTGTTAAGGTACCATTCCAGGATCTTCTTTTTACCTTCAATCCCTGGGTATCGGTCGGATAATTCCCAGGCTAATATGAGCTCTTTTATTTTGCGACTTGGGCTCAATTCGGCGCGCTCATTGACCGGGATAATGACATTCTTAATAAGCTGTTGTGTGATGGAACTTCCCCCTTGAATATCCTCCCCGCGCAACGTGTTGTAAACGGCACCTACCATGCGGCGAAAGTCAAAACCAGGGTTAGTCCAGAAAGATTTATCTTCCATAACTACTATCGAGTCTATCAAACACTGAGGGATCTTGTCGAAGGATACCGGTGTACGTCTACCCCCCTGAGGATCGATGATTTCGTAGAGTAATTCCTTCCCGGTCCGGTCATAGATTTTGGACGTTTGGAAAGCTTGTACTTCAGTTTGGCGACCAACCTCTGAGGGATCTGGCAAGTCAGCAGTAAAATAGTTATAGCCAATTGCCAGTGAGGTGGCTGTGGCTGAAATAAAGGCACCGGCAGCCAATACGGTTACTAAAAGAATTGTCATAATTACAAGGGTTAGTCCGATGAGAATTATACCCAGCCGATTTGGCTTGCGGGCCCGTCGTCTTCGATAAAGGACCACTCGCCGGATTTCTTGCATCTTAGTTTCCCTTACGTCTATCTGATCCGAATTTTACGATTAACCTATGAACATCAGGCCCGTAATATACCAGATTTAGACCGACACATCAAGCTACTGGGAACATGGCCAAAAAGGGGGATACGGAGATCACAGCGGAGAAGATGACGTTGACTTTAAACCTGGTATCACTACAATATGCTATATCTATATGCTAAGATTATATAAAGATTTGACCTATTTACCGGCCGGTATAAAACCACATATTTTGTTCGCCTGCATATTGGGCTTTTTCCTTTGGATTATTACTATACCTATCGGAGCTGCCCAATCACCGCTTCCGCCTTCGCCCGGTACATCGCCCAAGTTGAAACTTGTCCGTGTTTCGCTGTGGCCAGAGTATGACGATCCACGGCCTTTGGTCATACTGCGAGGTGAGCTGGACAATTCCACCAGCATGCCGCTACAGATAGCAATTCCATTCCCAGCAGGGGCGGAGGTAATTGCAACCGCTTATGCTTCTCCTACGGGGGATCTCTTCCAAACCCCTTACCAACAGACCACGAACGGGGAATGGCAGATCATTTCCTGGACCATACCGGTAGCTATCTTTCATCTGGAATACTATCTGAATATCGTTCCCAAAGATACAGACCAGATAAAAGAATTTAATTTCGAGATAAAGCTACCTTATGCGGCAGAGCAAGTGGAGCTGGATGTAAAACAACCCCTGGGGGCCACGAATTTCACCATGTCGCCAGCACCACTGAAGTGGGCATCTGATGTCAATGGGCAGCAGACTACTGCGTATGTTTTCAACCAGATCCCGGTTAATGAGACTAGAACAGTTCATATTCGTTACACCCGCTCTATTAACACACCATCTTTCCCTAAGGGGCAGCCCGCACCGCAAACTTTGCCGCCAACCCGGCCGACGTGGCCACTGTACCTGGCAAGTCTATTAGGATTAATGGGTGTGGGTATGCTGACGTATGGTTTATATCAGCAACGGAAAAATAAATCCCAACAAATCTATATAGGTACACACCGCAAAGCAAAGGGTAAACCTGGTGCTGAGCAGCTATCTCATCGAAAAAATCTAGACAGGAAAGCTGCGCTATGCCAGGTATGTGGCGCATCTCTCAGCCGAGAAATCAACTTTTGCCCCCGCTGTGGGGAACCGGCGCCGAATGCTATCAGGCAAAAAGTAAATAGCACCTCTCGTTCTTCTACACTACTCTACCAGAGGCTGCGCCAGCATCCCTTTTGGTTGGCTATAGGCTTGTTAGTAATTGCTCTTATCGTATCCCTGGGATGGTGGTTTGGACGTACCTTGCCGGCAATTGTATCGTCCTACCTAGGAAACTGGTTATGAGCATCAGCTATATTTTTATAGGAGTTATTCTCCTGGTAGTGCTGCTGATTCCATTAGCCTTTATAGGCCGGTTTCTGTACATGCTCTGGGTAGGCGTAGAGGTGACAGATATGCCGGAAAAGCCGCCGCAATGTCCACACTGCGGCCGCGATGTAGAAAAAGACTGGAGAGTTTGTGCTTATTGTGGTAAACCCCTGAAATAGGGCGTATCTTTTATTGCTGGACCTCGTTATATAGGCCGAATCAGACTCTTATGGCATGTAAGACTTAGGCAAGTACAGTCCATGCATATCGGCAGTGAGGGAGCATGACCAATTCTACTCCAGTACAAGCGTTCAAATTGGACCAGCAAGGTCTGGAACGTATCTTTGGTGAGCTAGAGGCTCAAATCATGGAAGTCGTCTGGAGGCTGAACGAACCGACGGTGCAGGACGTTTGCAATGCCTTGGGAAATGATCAAAATTATAAGACGACTATGACAGTGATGAATCGTTTGGTGGAGAAAAAAATCTTGGTGCGCCGCCGCGTTTCCCGTGCCTTCCTATATACCCCACGGGAAAGCAAGGAGATTTTTCTCAACCGGGTTTCCCGAGAGGTAGCTGAGGGGTTACTGCGAGATTTTGGAGCCTTGGCAATTGCGCAATTCGTAGATGCTGTCACCGATATTGACCCGGATCGGTTGGCGGAGTTGGCCCGATTGGTACGACTTAAGGCGCAAATACATCAGCAACAGGTACAAATCCGTGATTCCGGCAACCTTGCTCCTGGCAGTGCAGAGGACGTCACCGCTGAGGGTAACCAATGAAAATAGTAATTCAGTGGGACGGCGGCTGGCGGGTTGCTGACCGGGCATTCTACTTCCTGGTGGGATTAATTACTGTGATGTTGGTGGGATTACTAGGGGCCCTGGTAGGGCGTTTACCTGGCGCTGTCGATATACTGCAAGATAGCTGTCGCCATGGTTGGGATGCACTGGTAAGTACCTGGTTGATAGGGCCGCAGGTCGGTCTAGGCACTGTGCCCCTAATGGTAATTGGTGGCGTATTGGGTGTACTATTTATAGCCCTCCTCATACAGTGGTTGGTGACACAAAGACTCCTCCGCTCTTTATTGCGAGGACAACAACCATTACCGGAGTGGCTGGCAGAACTTACCCTAGAATTGAATCTTTCTCTCGATCATGTGATCCTGGTAAAAGATCGACGTAACTTCTCATTCTGCTATGGACTGCGAAATCCCCGGATTCTCATTAGCACTGGCATGGTCGATTTGCTAGACCATTGTGAATTGCGGGCGCTTTTAACGCATGAACGCCACCACCTGGAGAACAGCGACCCGGTAAAGGTGTGGGCCAGCCGGGCCATTACCTATGCCTTATGGTTTATCCCCATCGTCAGGACCTTGCGGGATCATTTTCTGGTAGCCAAGGAAATTGCGGCCGATGAGAGTACCGCTTGGGATACTGAAGGACAAATCTCTCTGGCAAGTGCCCTGGTAAAAGTGCTAGCTAGCGGATCTCGACCACAGTTTGAACGTGTGGCAGCTATCGGAGCCTTTAATGTAGCCGAGGAGCGGGTAGAACGCCTCATCCTAAAACGAGCCACAACTTTGCCAGAACTTAGCCGGCGCAATCTCTTCTTTAGTGGCTTAGTGATTTTAGCTCTGTTTCTGATCAGCTATGGACCCTACACAAGTCATGCGGCCCAGGCTGCTCCTCTGGAAAGCAAGTGCAAATCAGTTGCCTTGATGTAATCAAATCAGTACCGCAAGCGAACGGCATTCCCTAAGTTTTATCAGACCCTTGTTTTAGACTGCGGGCAAAGTCTTACATAGTGTAAGTTTAGAAGATATGCAATTCCCAATAAGGTATCGAACGAATGAGGAGACGTATGGAGAGGCGAAATTGGCATGAAGGTTTGAGGATCTGGCTGGGAATATTACTCCTGGCTGGATGTCTGGCGGGATGTAGTCTTGATCAAAACGACGCTCCCAAGGCACCAGATCAAGGCCAACCATCAAACCAGCAGGCAACAGCTCTACCGCCACAAGGCCAGGTATCGGCGGGACAGAGCGCTGCTGGTAACGCTGGATCAACACAGATTGGCAAAATTCAACCAACAGGTATTGTGGTAACCGGTAATCTACCCCTGGTAGATAGAAGTCCTTTGTTGGACAAAATCGCCCTGGAACCCCGGCCGACGGTAGCTAAAGGGCCTGGGCCGTTAACAAATAACCGGTTAATATTTGTGCGGACAGGGAAAATTATTATCAGTGATGCATTGGGCAAAACGCAAAAAGAACTCAAATTAAATCCCGACCAACAAGGCGTCACTGCATTATCCCGTAACCCCGCCAGAGTGTGGCTGTCGCCGGATGAAAAGAAATTAGCCTATTTGTCGGGAAATAATGCTAGCCTGTGGGTGATGAACACCGATGGATCTGATAACCACCCGATCTCCGGTAACTTATTGGAAGACCAGGATGCCGGAGATTTTCGGAATGAAACTTTTCATACGATACAACGCCAAGATGTAGCCTGGTCTCCCGATAGCAAGCGTCTGGCTTACTTAGGCGCCAAAAACAGCCAGGTGGATCTGTTTATGTCGGATATAGATGGCCGGAATGCGATCCAGGTAACGAATGATACCCTGGTTAACGGTGATCAAATCTGGTCCCCCGATGGCCAATATCTGGCCTATCGTTCCTTCAACAAGAGTGCTGCCATAGGCGAGGACATCCTGGTAGTGGATCGAAACGGGACCCAAGTCGTTAAAATGGACAAAAAAGCTGTTTTAGATGCTATTAAAATAGATCCCCCCTTATTCAACTATCAAGAAGGTCCTGTATGGTTAGATGCAAAGACTTTAATTCTATACCCTCAGACGGGCAAAGGTGCTTACGGTATCTGGTCGGCTGACACCACAACCGGAAGCCTTCGGCTTATCACTAAGGCCGACGTGGTAGCGGCATCGTGGTCACCGACCGCTAAAAAATTCGTAGCCGGTATTCGCCCGGATGAGCAAAGTATTTATGTAATCGATTTACAGGGCAACCAGGTGAAGGTCGCTACAGATCAAGCCAGGGTCCCCATCTGGTCCCCCGATGGCAAGCATATCATGTACGTAAAGGGAGATCCTAACAACGAAGATAAACGCTTTGATATCCACATTGTGGATCCCAACGGGAAAAATGATGTTGTGGTAGCCAACCAATTACGTCTGCAACAGGAGAATGGACAACCTGGCCCCAATGCGAAGCGATACTGGGGTGCTAAAAGCGACAGGATTTACTTCTACACCATAGGTCCGTCTACGGAGGATCTGTGGGTGTCAAAATTGGATGGGACCCCACCGCAACAGCTCACAAGCTTCGAGCCCCAACAGGCCTTTTATCTAACTGCGCCGCAAGTCTCTCCGGACGATAAGGCCATTGCCTTCACAGCCTTCTCCTATCTAGATCGCCTACCACATTTGTGGATCTTGAGCACAGTCGGGGGGGACTGGAAGCAAATTGATGCCGGCTTTAGCTGGATTTGGTGGCTGAAGTAAGGCGTTTAGTTTCAACTGTGTTATAGGCGAGTTAAAGTGGTTTTTAGAGTCAATTCAGATCTATGGAAGTTATCAAAAGCGAGTAGGTTTTTGCCAGTCTAATCTTGTAAGGAGGACCGTTTCATGAGCAGCAAATCTAGCAGGACCCCACCGAATAGCGGCGGGCAGGTAGTGGTACAGTTGGATGCGCGCCTCTTCTATGGCGTAGTGGCAGTTATCGGTGTCTTAGCCATTTTCTTCATCGCCTTCTTCCTGGGGCGATTGAGCAGTGGTGGTGGTGCGGCTTCCCAGCCTGTTTACCAGAATCCAGCACAGGTCGTGCCTCAAGGTCAAACACTTCAGGTGCAGCCAGGAACCCAACAGCAGATCCAGATCCCACAAAGCACAGGCGCCCAACCAGGTGTGGCCCAAGTGCAGGGTGGCCAACAGCCTCCACAGGCAGGTCAGGATCCCAATAAACTCCGGCCCGCCGATCCGGCCAAAGTTGCGATTGCACCAGATGCCCCGCGGCTGGCGCTCCCCGAACTCGTGGAGAAGGATTACAACTGGGACTTTGGTTCTATATCGCCCAACGAACCGGCTGAGAAGGTCTTTAAGCTTAAGAACATCGGCAACAAGGATTTAAAGATCACCAACGTGACATCCTCATGCGGCTGCACTGCAGCTTTGGTGAGCGAGAATACGATTCCAGCCGGCCAAGAAGCTCAATTGCGGGTTACCTACGATCCTCGGGTAAATAAGGATAAGAATGCCCCGATTACCCGGTATATTGATATTCTCTCCAACGACCCGGCAGCGGATCAAGTGCGGTTCACTATTACCGCCTTTGTGCGCGATCAGTAGAAGTTTAAGCTCAGGATGCTTCTAAGTGATGTGGTTATGGCAAAAGACAGGATAGTATAATCTGACGGTGGGAATAGAGGTGTGATGCTTGCAGACAGAGAAGTTTGTCTGTTCGCATCCACCTCTACTGCTTGGTAGACGATTTTATTTTACATTAAAGAGGGAATGAGGAGACCGTGCCTAAGTGGTTTGATATAAAAGTAGTCTCTCCTACAGAGGCTGAGGGTGGAGCTAAAACTCGGCAGGCCGGAAGAGATACAGATCAAATCCGATCGAGGGAAGCTGCATCGCCGATATCACCTTCTCAGACAAAATCCCCTGCTCCCTACCTGTGGCTCACCGGTATATTGATTGTCGGATTGATTATCGGGGCTATAGCTCTCGGCCTTTACGTGACCCGGAGCCAGAACAACACCTCCGCTCCAGCGAACACAGCGCCGCGCAGTGGTCTCTCCATCGCGGGCATAAAAGCAGACTTTGCAGGTCTCCCTGATACGGTGGCAACGGTCAACGGCGAAAAGATCTCAGGACAAGATTATGCGAACGAAGTCCGGCTAAACCTGGCGATATATCCATTAGCAGCCCAACCCAATTCGCCACCGTTAGATGATATTGGCGTGCGGCAGATTCAGCAGCGCGTACTTGAAGAAATGATTAATAAGGCAATTGGTTTACAGAAAGCTCAGCAGAGTGGTATTACCGCTACGAACCAGGAGGCAGACGCAGAAATCGCGCGTATTCTTAAGAATTTGGCTGTTGGCGACCAACAACTCGACCAAGCTTTGACATCACAAGATATTAACCGGGATATTATCCGCAAATTTTACCGGGAGCGAGTGATCGTACAGCGGTATATTTCCACGGTATTAGCGCAAGGGAAATCTCAGCAGGATACCAAGACTATTTACGACAATTGGCTGATAGCAGAACGTACCAATGCTAAGGTTGAGGTATTCACGTTCAATCGAGGTGTCTCGACTGATGTGGGCTTACCACCGGGTGTTGTGGCGCGGATTAATGCTCCTGCCCCTACATTCACTTTGACCACACCTTCAGGTGGCAAGGTTTCCCTCAAGGATTATGCCGGGAAACCCATCATGTTGAATTTCTGGGCTACCTGGTGCCCACCCTGCCAGGCTGAGATGCCTTTCATCCAATTCGCAGCCCAACAATTTCAGGATACAGGTTTGTCGATTATCGGCATTGACCTACAAGAGGACCCGGTACTAGTTTCCCAATATATAAGCCGCCTGAATCTTACTTTCCCCTCGCTGATTGACATTACAGGGCAAGTCTCTAACGCTTACCAGGTGCGGGCTCTGCCCACCTCAATCTTTATCAACAAGGATGGTGTGATTGTAGACATCCATCGAGGACAGTTGAATGCCACCCAACTTCAAAATTATTTAGATAAGATCTTGTCTACAGAATAAAGATATTGCCTGCAAAATAATTCCTTATTGCCTGCTGTGAATAATCTACGGCAAGATGGCCGGTTTTTCTTGATCTTCGGCAGCTTGATTTCCCTCATAGGGATGATTTGGCCCCATGCAATCTTCTGGATAGCATCCGGGATCTCACCCCAAAGGGCATCTCATAGCTGGTATATCGATGGATATGCATTGCCCTTGGAAACCCGGCTCAGCGGCGTATATATAGGGATTGCCCTGACGTTGTTGCTTCTGATTTTTGCCGGGAGAGTGCATAACTGGGGATTTGCCAATCCACAAATACTTTTCGTGCTGTTGCTGGGATTGATGCCGATGGTAATAGATGGCGCCAATGCCGTACTTTACGATTTGGGCTGGAGATGGTTTTATCTGCCTACAGCGGACCTACGGCTCATAACCGGCACACTGTTCGGAACCTGTGTCACACATTTGCTCTTGCCGGTACTCAACCTAAATCTGCATCCACCTGGGACTTCCCCCCAACCTACAGATGCTCCCCATCTAACGCAGACTGGAGATCTACTCCCCATAATACTTCTCGGTCCTCTGGTGTGGGGAATAGCTCAAGGATCCGGTGCGCTCACTTGGCTAATCCTCATCGGACTGAGTATGAGCGGATTGACCTGGTTTGTAACGGGTGCCTGGCTGCTGCTCTTTGCCTTTCTACAGCATCCTTATCACAACCGTACACCTCTGGCGTTGACACTGGCAATTTTGAGCCTGGCACTTTGGGGAGCAGCTCATCACCTGGCGGGTTTCACATATTAGAGAGATTATTGCGGCGCTAAACGCGACAATGACGCCATATAAGCGTCCTTCAGGTGCTCCGAAGATATGAAACCCGCGCTGTCCAGTTTGGTGCGGATAGCAGATGCTACCGTTTCACGCTGGAGAGGGTCACAGATGATGCGATCAGCATAGTATCCCGTAACAACCCGCACGACCCCCGCAACCCGATAACATTCCACTCGCGGGGGGATTTCTCTACGCTTCGGCAGCATAAAGCCTTCTCTGGATCCCAAAGCCGGTACATATCCTTGCACGAGAATTACGTCCGGATTCGTCTCAGGTAACTCTAAATTCACGACCCAACGCTGCCAGGCTTCGTGGAGGATTATCTCTTGTAATCGGGTGATAGGCATCGGGATTCAGATTCCTTTTGGATAATTCGTATCTTTCCGTATGGCAACATTGACCATATGCAAGATCACTTAAAGCTTGGGGCAGGAGCAGAACCAATGGCAGCGGGTAACCCTGGATCACTGCTCCAATCACTCCATGAGCCAGCATACAGGCGCACATTGAGAAAACCGGCCAAAGTTAAAGCAAATACGTCGAGGGCGGCCGTCACTCCACTACCACAGTAGCACACGATTTCCTCTTCGTCTTGTGCACCCAGCGCAGCATAGTGCTCTCTCAGTTCTGGGGCCGAGCGCATTATGCCATCAGCATCCACGTTATCCGCATACGGGGCGTTGCGAGCTCCAGGTATGTGACCTGGCCGAGCGTCCACGGGTTCTACTTTACCCTCATATCTCTCGCGTGCTCGGGCATCTAAAAGTAACCCCTCATGGATCTCAATCATATTACGAACGACTTCTTTATCCACTACCATGTGTGGCTGCGGATTTGGCACAAAAAGAGCCGAGGTAGGGTGAGGTATATCTTGACTCAGCGGTAATCCGGCAGCTTGCCATGCGCCTATACCGCCATCCAGCAAACTGACCAAAGCGTGACCATAATAGCGCAATAACCACCAAAGACGCGCGGCATTCCCACCACCGGAGCTGTCATATGCAACTACGTGAACGTCCGAGCCCACGCCAATGCCGCCCATCACAGCCGCGAACTCCTCAGGCGTAGGCAAAGGATGGCGGCCCGGGCCTTGGTAGGCCGGGCGGGCCAGATCCTTGTCGAGACTCAGGAATATTGCACCGGGAATATGGCTGATTTGATACTCCTGATATCCCTTTTGCGGTGCTGCCAGATACCACCTGACATCGACAATCCGGACTTTAGCATTATTCTGATTCTCCGCCAGCCACGATATGGACACTAAAAGGGGGGGCTCGGTTTTCATGTAATACTCCCATGTGAGATATTGGACTCGGGATGGTAAAAAGAGCATCATTCAGGGATGTTAATAGAGTCGGAAATAAGAGTTACAGTCTCAGCAATTAATGCCTCCCGATTTGTGGGGCGGAGCCCAATAATCTGATAGCCACTCGCGGGAAGTAAAAATTTGCGAGCCGGACTTGTCTGGATTTTGCGAACTACTTCCGGTGTCACCTTCCCATAAAAACTGCCAGGAATAAGCATCTCCAGCGGACCAATTAAGAACTGGGCCTGCTGTAAGATAATCTCCTCCGGAAGTTGGGCGATATCCTTAGACAACACAGTCGCAAGAGAGACCTGTGCCTCTGGGGTTAATCCCCAGCCTACCAATCTGATAGAAGCTGAATATTGCCGCAAAGCTTGAATTAGCGCTACCCCCAAACTCCCGTCTCCGCCATCGATGATAGCAACCACCGGTCCTATCCCTGGTATGGCGATTGATTTAACTAAATTAGTTGCGCTTCCCAGGGAAGCATCCTGTTGTAAAGCACGCCAATGGTAGAGCCATACAACGGTGGCTATGAGACTATAAGAAAATGCACGCCCAAGATCGGGAATAAAATTCACCCAACTCTGATCTCCTAATATACCGCGCAACAGATTATACACAAGCCAGGCAGTACTGCCCAAAACTGTAACCACCGCCACAAAGACCGAAAAATAGAGGTAGATTTTACGAAAGAGGGAGCGGCGCTCATCCAAACCAGATACAGAGCCTGCCAATGCTGCGCTTTGCATCCGGTGCCAGTGGACACTCCAAACGGGTATCCCTACGATTACCATTGAAGTATAAAGACTTACCTGGTTGCGCCAAACGCTAAGCTCAGTGCCGAGATCCTGCCAACGACCGACTACTTGAATCAGCACGTTACACAAGCCGGCCATGCCCATGCTAAAAAGTACCAAACTGATGAGAGCCACTAAATAAAAATAAAGGCGGCGGACACTGGCTTGCTGTGGCGCTTCCGGTTGGCGCGTAGCCTCAAGTTCAAGAATGCGCCAGTGATAGATCCAGATTGCTACCGCGACTATGATAGCAGCTAAGGAATCCGTAAAATCCCGTAAAACGTTGCCTACCGGCCCGGCAGGCTCCCCTAAGACTATCAAGAACAGCCGGTACAAAATCAGGCTTAAAGACCATAGGGTAATAAGAGCACTACCGAAAACCACCACATAAAGATACAACCGGCGCAGCACGGTTTGCGTTTCAGCAATGCCGGAAGCATCCGGCGGCGGAGCATGTAACCCTGCGACGCGTTGTTGGGCCCACTGCCACAAAGTCAGCCAAACCAGCCCCCCCACAACCAAAAACGGCACAGCATTGACCAGGGACCGGACGAATATCTCACCATTCGAGAGCCCTAATACTTGTTGGAATAAACCTCGGATCAGATTATACGCGCCTACCCCGGCCATAGGCCCGAGAGCGAACAAAGCAAAACCAAAGGTATACAGCCGTCGTGGTGTATCTGACCAACCCACCGGTAATTCCTGCTGTGCATCCCCCTTAATCAGCCGGTAATGATAAATCCATAGCAGACCCCAGATGAAAAGGCGCGGCACAGTCTCATCGAAGGCCTGAGACGAAAACACCTGAAAGGGAGATACCCCCAGGACAAAAGAAAGCAGGCGTTGCAAGAACGTAGTACCTTGACTTAAGAAAACGCCCACACCCTGAGCCAGCACAGCATAAAGATATAACTGGCGCAAAAAGGTCTGACGATGTTCCTCATGTCGCCGAACTCGGCGCTGCGCCATGGTCCAATGTAACAGATAGATGGGTAAACCAACGAGCACTAGAGCGATGTTCAGGCTGATCTCACCTGCTGTATAATTGCCGCGCCAGAAAGCCCTGATGATATTGCTAGCGCCGAGCGCCATTACCGTCAGACTGATATAAGCTACCAGATATAGGTAAAGACGTTGAATAGCTACCATAAGTTAACCTTTGGGTGGAGGTGGCGGAGAAATCACGTCATTCCCCCAGCGGTAATCCCAATACGGGAAGAAAAAGCGGGTCACGCGCCACCCCTCGGGTGTTTGAATCAAGGAGACGATTTCCTGGCGCGTGTCCTCTCCTTGAGAGAAAGGCCCGCTGGCCTGAAAGGTGGTAACCCTGAAGGTAACAGTAGCTTGATCTCCACTTACACGACTGGAAAGCAACATGACACTGATAGCCGAATCGTTGGCTTCGACATTTCCCCAATTAGCGGCGCTTGCAAAGAATTCAATTTTGGACGGATAGCGGGGTCCCTGGTAAAGATAATTAAAAGCCTGATCCGGATTACCGGCGCGGGCGGCTTCAAAATAGCGGAAAGCTATACCCTCAGGTGTATTCTCCGGTGGCAATTTCATCCCAGACTGGCCGCGGAGAACCACTGCCCCTAGCGATAATAGAATCAGCACGACGGCGCCGGTGACAATACCCATCAGAAATCGATCTTTTTGTAAGGCCATGGTTTGGTCCCATCAACCTCTGCGCAAGGCGAGACCACCATCGACACGCAGAACTGATCCAGTAATGTAATCAGCTTGTGGTGAACAGAGGTAGGCTACCGCAGCACCGATCTCCTCAATGGTGCCCAAACGCCCCCAGGGCATGCGAGATCCACCGGCCTGGATTTCGGCCTCAGTATAAAAGGTGCGTTCACCAGGTGTATCTATCCAGCCAGGATTTATGACATTTACGTTAATATGGTCGGCAGCCAACTCATTAGCAATGGTAGCTCCCAGGTGATTGATACCTGCTTTGCACATGTTATAGGGACCTGAACGCACGAATGGAAGCTCAGCATGTATGGAGCTGATGATCACGATCTTACCACCCTCTCCCTGTTTTACCATCCGGCGGGCGCCCAATTGGCAAATGTGCCAGACGCCAAACATGGTCACGTCTACCACACGTTTAACATCTTCCCATTCCAGCTCAATGAAGGGAGCTCGCACTGAATAGGCTGCATTTGCCACGACTGCATCCAGTCTACCGAAACGGTGCAGAGCTTGCTCAACCATAGTCTCCACCTCTTGCCGGATACCTACATCAGCTTTGATCGCTATGGCCTGGCGTCCCAGGTTCATGATATCTTGGACCACTTGCTGAGCCTCATCGCCGTGCGAACGATAATTTACCACTATGTCATATCCATCGTGCGCTAATGCCAGCGCACTGCCCCGACCAATTCCACGGCTGGCGCCCGTTACCAGAGCTATTCTAGGGTTTTTCTGCATAGTTTTATTTAGCTCCTTAGCTCGAAATTAATCTGATTTTTCACATAGAAAGGTTAGAATCTGTGCTACAACTTGTTCAGGGGTCAATTTATCTGTAGTAATGTAGAGGTTGGCATGAGCGCGGGCATGAGCCAATCGGCGCCGTTGCTCTTCAATATATGTGGGTTCCCAATCAACGTCCCGCCTCTGGTTTACGGTGCTCCAATCTGCATCGAGATAAATGAGGACATCGGGTTTTGACATCAGTTGCCACATATCGGGAATACCACTGTGTTCTTGGACAGGTTCACGTACATCGTAACCCATAAAATGCAGCAAAGCACCAACGGTCGACTTTCCGGAACCACATACGCCAACCAAGGCCAGCCGGGGTTTAGGACCTGCGTCATCTTCGCTACTTTTCATGGTTTCAGATGGGGAATCGCACCGCCAAACGGCGCGCCTCGTCATCAGGTTGTCGTGGCACAATGGCTAGTACCAGGATGGTAACATCATCCCCCGGATAACCCCGCTCTAACTTAAGAACTTGCTGTAGGATTGTGTCCGTAAGCCCTTGGGCCGATGGATTTGGCTCATTTAGATAAGTGTGTACGAGACCAGGCAGATCTAGCGGGTTACCAAAGCGCTGGCCCGCCGTCCAGGCGCCATCACTAATAAGTACCAGGTAACTCCCCATGGTCAGAGGCAATTCGTCAATTACGGGTTTGGTCAATGGATACACGCCAATTGGCTGAGAAGGCTCGTCCAATAGTTGCATCTCCGTCTTGAGTGAGTCAAGCAGAACATCCGGAGTATTTTCTGAATGATTGATCCCAAGACGGGTAAAGATGACAGGGCAGACGCTATTCCGTGAAATCACAACTGTGCGGGAAACAAGATCGATGGAGAGAATATCCAGTGTAGATTGGACTTTCCCACCACGCAGCGTATAGAGGTAATCATGCGTAGCGCGTGCTGCTGCTCCATCGCGAACACCTTCCGCTAGCAAGCTAATAGCTTTACGCGCGACCATATTGCTGATCACTTTAGCCCCGCGGCCACTGCGCTGCCCATCTGCCATTACAAACGAGATGCCCCCATGGGGTCGCTCGATCATTTCGATAGTATCGCCACTCTCGCTGGTAGCATACTTCTGAACTTTCGCCACGGCTACCTGGACTTCCATCGATTTCCTCACCCTGAATCTGAAATTCCCATACGGCCTATATATACTACAACCCCCGCAAGGGGTCAATTCAACTTAAGAAGACCACGGCTGCCATCATGGTGCTGAAACGGATGGGGCTGCCTGAGGCTGATCAGGTTGCGGTGAACGTACCAGGAACAATATCCCGCCTCCCACCCAGAAAACCGATCCGATGATTAAGACGATACGAATATCAAGGAAACCAGCCAGAGCCACACTCACCAGAGGACTGACAAATGCCCCCACGTTCATGACTGTAGTATACAACGCCAAAGCGCTGGGGCGGCGGTCTACGGGACATACTTTGAGCAGCGTGTTAAAGTGGGCCAAGTTTAAGCCGGGAGTTACCAGGCCATATAGAGCACCCAAAACGAGGATGGGAGTTAAGCTGGGTGACAAACCCACTAATGCCGGATAGAAGCCACTGGCAATCGCCGTCCAGGCAAGAATCCGTCTCTCTCCCCAGCGAGGTATCCACCTCTGCCACAGGAAATAGCCTACCATGCCGGTCAAATTTATAATGCTCGATAACGAACCGATCCAGCTATTGCTGGCCCCCAAAGTGCGGATATAAAAAATTGTCAGTAGAGGAGATACCATCCAGGTACCGATACCATAAATCAGAGTATTGAGCACAATACGAGGATAGCCAAGATTAGTGCCCAGCAACATTTTTATCCCCGGCAACGTGATTCCCGGGGCTTTGCTGCCGGCAGGCAGCGGTCGGCGCGGCACTTCTGGCACCCGCAGCTTGGTGAGGATAAACAGGCTAACCATGGAGGATGCGAATCCGATAATATAAAGACCCTGATAGTTCAGCGGGAAAGTGAAAGCATCCAACGCTTGCCCAGCAATAAATCCTACTACCGAGACTACCGCACTGAGAATGATATTGCGCCAGGCAAGCACCTCTGCTCTACGTCTCTCAGGCACAATTTCGGCAAAGATCGTGTTAAATCCGACACTGGAAACAGGTGTTGGGATAGTAAAAAGTATAATCAGCATCACAAAGACGATGGATCCGCCCTGCATGACTATGAAGGGCATAAGAGCCACGGCCAGATAGCCGAGGCGATATACAAAAAGTGTTGAGATAAAGAGAGGCAGAATCGGGCGCCGGCGCTCTAACAACTGGCCGGCGGGTAAGGTTAGCAAAGCAACAACCAGCGAGGGTACGGAGGTAAATAAACCGATAACTGCGTTGGATGCACCCAGCCGAACTGCAAAAACACTATTAAAGGCCACCACAGCATTGAAAATCCCAGCCCAAAAGATTTCGAGATAGAGATATCGAATATTCCAGGCCTCAGGACCGGCAGTTATCCAACGACTGTACCAGCGTCTGATTCGCTCGTTAATATTTATACTCAACCCCTACCAGGCCACAACATTTCTGATAGTGCTATACACCGAAAACTGTCTCCATAACCCTGAAGAAATTGCCGCCAAGAATCTTCTGTGTATGCTCGGGAGAATAGCCACGGGAGAGAAGCGCCGCTGTTAGATTCGGAACTTTATCAACAGCATCGAAATCTTCTACAGCATCTTCCAGAAATTGAAAATCCGTGCCCACACCAACATGGTCAATGCCAGCCAGATTCACCATATAATCCAGATGATCAACCAGGCGCTCCAAATGCACCCTGGGGAAATAAGCCTCGCTCGCCCCTCCCTTTTGGGATTTAAGGTCAGCTTCAAACCGCAGAGGATCAATTGCCCCTGGGACTTGCACTTTACCAATCATATCCAACCTTAGATGGCGGTAGGCCGGGACCTTGGGCCCTTTGCGGCCATATATGCATTGTATATCTACAAAAGCGGAAGAGCAATGAACACCGACCACGCCCCCGGTATCGGCGATGCCTTTGATGAGATCATCCGAGAGATTCCGCATGATGGGCGAGAGTTGCTTCACATTCGAATGCGAAGCGACAATCGGGTCTTTGGTCTCTTGCATCACATCTCGCACCGTTTGGGGAGAGGCATGCGAGACATCAATTACCATACCTAGAGTATTCATTTCATGGATGACCTCGCGGCCAAATTCGGTCAAGCCACTGGGCTCGTGCTGTTCCAGATCACCATCGACCCAGTCCAGAGGAGAGCCGTGCACCAGGCCCGCAGTGCGCATACCCAAAGCGTAATAAGCGCGTAACATGCCCAGATCATTGGCAATGAGCAAGGATTCAGTATGCCAAAAAACCGCAATCTTCCCCCGCGCAGCAATGTCTTGCGCCTGTCGCACGGACGTTGCCATTTCTAAGTCATTGGGGAATGCGCGGCAAAGACGTTGCAGAGCGTCGAAGCCGCGCAGCATGCGCTGGATTTCAGAAGGACCAACGTAGACAGTGCGCAACGCCGGCCGGTTGTTTGGAGCTGTCGAGCCACGGGTCATGGCTTCCGGATCAACAGAAAATTCCCCTGGCCCTCCTTCCGACAACCAGACACACTTCACCCCGCCACGACGCAGTTTAGGGATATCCACCTGGCGCCACGAGATATCTTCACCGGGATCTACATATTCAATTTTCTCGGGTGTAAAGCGGCGCTGCATATGCAGATGAGCTATGAGCACGGGCGCCTGGCTATGTACTTTTGTTACCTCATCGGCAGTGGGCATGAGTCTATCCTTTTTATTTCAGTCATGTGACAGGTCGTAGCCCAGGGCCTTGTGGGCGCGGGGAGGGGCACAAGGCCCTAGACTACATGTTAAACTATAGTTGACAGGCTGCTAGGCGTCCTTAATCGGCATCGTTACGCGGCAACCGCCGTTATGATGAGACTGGAGAAACCCTACTATGATCTGGACGGTGCGAAAAGCGTCTCGTGGAGGAGAAACGCTTTCGCCTCCATGTTGTATCAGTTCCACCATCTCCTCCACAGCAGCTTGTATAGCGCCACGGGTGGTATGATAGCGGGGAAAATCTCTGTGGAGCAACTCGTTGGTGCCATCCGTCCCTTGAACGAAGAGTTCGAACTGGTTGGAAACAATGCCAATATGAATACGCCCCTTGCTGCCTATAACATCTATGCCGGAATAGCCAACGGTATTTTGCGATCCCTGGTATAGCGCGCGTACACCATTATTAAAAGAGACGATCCCCAAGACACCCGGATCAGTGGAGGGCTTATGGCCGCCATCTCCGGCGTAACGGGGGCCGTATCCATCGAAAGAGGCATCCAAGGCGCCCATCACCCACTCCGGGTCGCTTTCGGCAAAGAAACAGATCAAGTCCACAATATGGGTACCGTTGCGGAAAACCATAGCCCGTTCCCCGTTGAGGGTCGCCACAATCCGTTGAAGCTGGCCGATACGCCCCTTGCGCACCATCTCGCGCGCCTCGTGAAATTCATAGATCCAGCGGCGGGTGTGGTCAACGGACATTTTGGTCCCGTGTTTTTCTACAGCAGCGATCATGCGCTCGGCGTCCCGGATAGTTGTAGCCAGAGGTTTCTCACAGATGATACCTTTGACACCAGCTTCAGCGGCGGCCACGACCATATCTGCGTGCAAATTATCCGGCGTGCAGATACTTAAAATGTCGAGCTGCGCCTGGGCCAGCATTTCACGATAATCAGTATAGGTTTTGGTCTCCGGCCAGCGCTGGCCCCAGTTCGCCTTGAAATTGTCGAACATAACGGGTGCGATGTCACAGACTGCCACCAATTCTGTCGCCGGGACCTGGGCATAGGCAGCGGTGTGATTGTAGGGTGTGCGAATGCCCAGCACCGGATGGGGAGCTGATTCAGGCGCACCAGCAGCGATGCCTCTAAGACCAATAATTCCAGCACGATAGGTTGTCATATCTTAGTCTCCTTTCAAGAGATTGGTAATCGGGGTGAGGGATACCACCGTATTTTGGCGCGCAGCCTGTAAGACTGCGTCGGTTAACTGTACCATCGCCAGGCCATCCCGCGCATTGCAGGAGGGGGTTTTACCAGCAATGGCGCTATCCACAAATTGATCAATCATAGCTTCCACCTGGTTACGGGCCACGGGCACCTGGCGCACACGCTCTTGAGTGTAGACCCGTATGTAAGGATGCATCCCATCGCCCAGATATACGCCGTGGGAGCCCAGGATGCGAATCCAGCGGTCGCCGTCATAACCGTTGATGTGGCGGGTAGGGGTGCGCCCGACAGTGATAGTGCCAACAATGCCGTGCTGCATACGGAAAGCCACCACACCCAGGTCCTCTACGTGATGCTTTTTGGCGTTGTCAAAGAAAAGGCTGCCGCTCACAGCATAGACCTCTGTGTAGTCGCTCCCAGCGATATAACGCACGGCGTCTGCCGGGTAGAGCAAGAAATTGGTTATCTCGCCTAACATCGAGGCGTTGGCGCCTTCACCGATCAATAACTCAGCGTGGATAGCCCAGGGCAGCCCCACCTTACCGGCGCGCACCGCGTTTACAGCGCGTTGCACCACACCGGAAAAGCGGTAGTTATGGCCGATCATGTAAGGCACACCGGCGGCTTCTACCGACCGCACAATACCGATAGCGTCGTCCAGAGTGCGGCACATGGGTTTGTCGGAGAAGATAGCTTTGCCAGCCCGGGTGATGCTACGCACCAGTGCCAGACGCCGGTCCAGGGTAGAACAGAGACACACTGCACCCACACCCGGTTCTGACAGCAAAGTATCCAGGTCTTCCCGGTATGGGATGCCCAGCGCAGCAGCCTGGTCACGCGCCTTGGCGCGGGCGGCTTCCGGGGCATCGGGAGTTTCAGCCACGGCTACCAGGCGTACCTTGGAGTTGGCTTGCAGCGCCGGCACATACATGGAGCTTTGATGCCCCGATTCATAGCTGAGAACCACTACACCGAGGGATTGTGAGTCACGCATGGCTATACTCCACTTCTGCCGTAAATAGGCACGACCTTGCCGGTTGCCAAAGATGTCTCACCCGCTGCCGACATTTCCACCGCCAGGCGGGCTGCCAGGCCGGGACAGGGTGGCTCTGTGCCATTGGTCAGCGCTTCTACCCATTCCCGAATCATACGTTCGAAACCATGTCCGCCGTCCAGCCCTACGTGCTCCGGCCCGCCCTCGCGGACAATGGTGTCATTCTCAGTGTCGGTGTCCAGGTAGAGCGCACCCTTGGTACCTACCAGACTGATGGCACGATAATTGGTAGTAACCGGCTGGTTGGCCCGGCTGATCTCCCATACGGCAATGGCATCGTTTTGATACTTAATCAAGCAGTGCATGTAATCATATACAGATAGATAGGCGGAGGTGGCTTTCTGCCCCTGGGCATACACCGATACCGGCTGCGCTCCCAACCACCAGTTGCAGAGATCCATGATGTGAACACCATTTTGAAACATGTGCCCGCCGGAGAGCGCCGGGTCCAATATCCAGCGGGTCCAATCACTGCGCCAGAAGGGGCTATAGAGGCTGAAACGCAAATAAACAGGCTGGCCGATCTCACCGGATGTAACGATTTCTTTCATCTTGAGGCTGTAGTCGTTAAAACGATGGGTGTGGCCGCCCATAATTTGCACATGATTGCGCTCGGCTAATGCCAACAGGCGATCAGCCTCCTCCACATTGGTGGTCAGGGGCTTTTCGACGAGCATATGCTTACCCGCTGAGGCAGCAGCCAGGGCAATCTCGCCATGGGTGGCGTTGGGCGTACAGATGTCTACCGCATCCACAGCCGACCAGCTCAAGAGCTCACGATAGTCTGTAGTCCAGCGCTCTGCACCGATTTTGGCCGCGGCTTCGCGCGCCCGTTCGGCCACCACGTCGGCTACACCGACAACGCGCGCTTTATCGGGAATCTTTTTCAGCGCCGGAATATGGGACTGGGCAATCCCACCCGCGCCAATCAGGGCAATGTTGATCATTATAGTATCCTCTCTGCAGATATAGGGGATAGGTTACAAGGGATAGGAAATTTAGTACAGGGAACAGAGTGACCCTGTTTGCTGCACCGTGTCTTCTGTCCCCTTACCTTCCTCGCGAACGGGGGTTGAGGGCATCGTTTAGGCCATCGCCTAGCATATTGAAGGCGAAAACCACAATTGCCAACACCATGCCGGGCACGATTACCAGGTGGGGGTAAGAGCGCCAACCGGTCAGGGCATCATTAATCATCTTGCCCCAACTGGCAGCCGGAGGCTGAACGCCGATACCCAAGAAGCTCAAGGAGGACTCGGCCAGCATGGCGCCGCCGAAGCCGATGGTAATGCGCACGATCATCGGCCCCAGGGCGTTGGGAATGAGGTGCCGGCGCAAGATACCCCAATCGGTGGTGCCAACGGCCTGGGCGGCTGTCACATAGAGTTCTTCGCGCAGCGAGAGAATCTGGCCACGAATCAACCGGGCGGCCCAGGGCCAGGCAGCAATGGAGAGCGCGCCAAATACCACCAGCATATCGATCACGGTGGTATCGGCTACCCACTTCATCCCGGTAGTCTGGCTCAAATTACCGAAGATTTGGGCTGTAGGGCGCTTCATGCTGGCGTTGACGAATGCTGCTAACAACAGGCTAGGAAAAGCCATGAACACCTCTGCCAGACGCATCACGGAAATATCTACCCAACCACCGCGGAAGGCAGCCAAGCCGCCCAGAACGATGCCGATGGTGTTGCTAAAAAACGTAGTGAGAATAGCGACTAACAGGGCGGTGCGCGCCCCCATCATGATGCGACTTAGAAAATCCCGCCCTACCGGATCTGTGCCCAGCCAGTGCTGGAAGCTAGGAGGTTGGCTGGTGATGGTTAAATCTGTGGCGGTAAAGTCATATGGAGTGAGCATCGGCCCAAAGACAGCGGTGATCACCAGGATAATGGCGACCGTCAAACCGAAAAGCGCCATACGATTGCGCACCAGCCGCCGCATGGCATCGCGCCATAGGCTGCGCTGCTCCATACGACCCAGTGCTAAACCTGTTTGAAGGCCAATGCTGGATTGCGCCATGTTTACTCCGTGCGAACTCTAGGGTCTAGCCAGGCGTAGGAAAGATCCACGATGAAATTGGTGACCATCAAGATGATCACGCTGACCATAGTTGTACCCAGTATGAGGGGATAATCTGAGGAGCGCAGGCCATTGTAGATCAGGCTGCCAAAGCCCGGAATGGCGAAAATGCTCTCTACAAACAACGCGCCGGTCAACAAGCCGGCGGCAATAAATCCTAGAGAGGTAGAGACGGCGACCATGCTGGGTTTCAGGGCATGGCGCACCAGAATTCTAGTCTCAGATAACCCTTTGGCGCGGGCGGTGCGGATATAATCCTGGGTCAGGGTTTCAACCATGCCGATACGCGTCTGGCGCACCACCGTAAGCAGCGGCCCAATGACTAGAATAAAGAGCGGCAAGATGGCTTTCTGGCTGAAGACGGTGCCATCCCACCCAAAAGAGGTCTTGATCCATCCCAGGTTGAGGACGAAGATGATCAGCAAGATGGGCGCCATGACAAATTGCGGAATGGTGGGCAGCAAGGCTGAAGAGGATACGATCAGGTAATCCAGCCAGGAATTCTGGTTATAGGCCGCGATAATGCCTAACGGAATACCAACAATCACCATCAAAACCAGCGCCGCCAGGCCCAATTGGGCCGATACCTGTAACCCTTTTTGCATCATTTCGGTGACCGGGCGTTTTTGCTGCACCACAAGAGAGCGCCCAAGATTACCCGTAAATAATCCGGCAACATAACTGAAGAACTGCTCATGGAAGGGCCGGTCTAGCCCATACGCGTGGCGGGCGCGTTCCAGCGCTTGCATGTCGGGGGGCGGCTGCTCGCCATACTGAAAGAGCAGCGGATCGCCGGGCCCAAAGTACCCCAGGGTAAAGGTGATAGTGATCACCATCAACAACACCGGAATCGAGAGCACTAAACGGCGGATTAATACCTTAAACATAATGCTCCTTCATAACTGACAGGGTGACTACCCAACCAGGTTGTTGCCCAACCTGGTTGGGTATGTCATGCTGTTACTTACGGCCTACCAACGATTTCCAACTTGCCCAGACCACGAATCTCCTGGTTGGAATTGCCCGTAAAATTCTTGACCCAGGGCTTCACAACCCAGTAATACGGAGACAGGTATTGCGGCCAGATCATAGCGTCATTTACCAGTCGAGCTTCTACCTTGTTGTATAAGGGGCAGCGCTTGTCCTTCTCGTCGCCTCTATAACCGTTAGCCTCTTTGAGCCAGGCATCGATTTCGGCATCTTTAATATGGGTGGAGGTCCGGTTTACATTACCGTCTGAAAAAGACAGGTTCGTCAAATAGTCGCCGGCATCCACCAGGGGCGAACCGAGGCTGAGTCGGTATATCTGGGCATCCGGCGGGGCCACTACACCACTGGCCCGAGAATTAAGCTTCACATCGATACCCAGGTTAGCCTTCCACTGTTGCTGATAGGCGGCAAACACCCGGTCCCAGATCTCGATGGAAGCCGGGTATGTGATGGTGATGTCCGGCATCTTGCCGGCGTATTTGGAGGCAGCCAGAAGTTTCTTGGCTTCGGCCGGGTCATACTTAGCCTCGATCTTGGTGGTGTCGTAGCATTGATAGGCAGGCAGGAGGATGCGATCCCATACCTGGATGTGAGGGAACAGGGCTTTGAACGTGGCTTTGCGGTCGATCGCCATTACCAGGGCTTTGCGCACGTTGACATCGTCTGTCCCGGGTGCGGTGACATTCATGCCGAGGTAGAAGATGCCCGTGCCGGGCACCGGGATCATTTCTTTGGGGAATTTCTCAATCAGTTGCTGGCCCAGGATGCCGGTGTCCTTCATGATGTCCACTTCATTGTTTTCGTAGGCAATCAAGCGGGTCTGGCCGTCGATCACGATGTTGATCACAATCTTCTGTATCTTAGCCGGATCGCGCCACCACTTTAGGTTGGGGGTCAGTTCCAGTTTATTGTCATCACGGAACCACTGCACCTGATAAGGACCGGAAGCGGCCGGCTTCAACATCCACTTGTCTGGGTCGGCTTTAGCCTGCTCTACGTCGAACGCGCCTAACAGGTAGCTGCCCAGGCCATTCTTAAATCCGGGGGTAGGCTTGTCGAGCTTCATCACCAGGGTCTGGTCATCCTTGGCGGTCAATCCCGACGCCTCCGTAGCTTTTCCGGCATTGATATCACGCATGCCTACTACGTTGCCGATGATATTTAGATGGCCGCCAAACGAGGCTGCCATCTCAGCCGTGGCGCCATATTCCCAGGCCACTTTGATGGCCTTGGCCGTAAGGGGTTTGCCGTTAGAGAAGACGGCTTTCGGATCGAGCTTGAGCGTCCATTCCAATTCGTCTGGGGAAGACTCTACACTAAGGGCAAAGCCAGGGGACAAAGAGCCATCCTCATTCCGGTTGAAGGGCGGAATGTACACATCGGCCATCCAATGCCGGTTGGTGTCGCCGCCCTCGGCCCAGGGGCGCAGGAATTGGACGGGAGATTGGGTGACCATGCGCAACAACTGGTTGTTGGTAGCAGCGGCGGCGGGCTTGGCGGGTTCGGCGGCCTTGGTGGGCTGGGCCGGTTGCGCCGCCACGGGAGGCTTTGTCGCTGCGGCGGCTGGTTGCGCCGGTGCGGGGGCTGGGGTAGCAGTAGCAGCGCAGCCTACTACCAGGGCCAGCAAAACAAAGAGACACACAACACTACGGATCTTCTTGTTGTAAATCCACACTGTTTGGGACACGATTCTCTTCTCCTCTTCCTTTTTCAGATGATCGTGGGATCGATTTTGGAGCCATACCTTTGGGTTTCTAGACTGAAAGCGGACCTGATCTTGCAATACTGAGATCATACAAGCATTATAACATATTGGGTTTCATTGTCAAGTGGATTTGGACTTGTAAGCATATATTAATATACAGATAATTGGCGTTGACAAAAACAGCGATTGATGGTATCTTGCCCGGCAAGAAATAGGGAGATCATATCTTTATTACATTTATTATTGTTAAGATTCTGCCGATATCGCCCAATTCCAGGCTGACTTTGAGACATTAGGCGTACGACTCAATTTCCACTTGAATTTTTCCGTTTACTACACGGATAAAATTCTCAATTTATGCAGAGCAAACATAAAATAAGTGCTCCAAATTTGTATGCCAGATGGATGCAAGACAGGCAATATATCCTCGCTCCTTTGATATAATACGATATGATCGACTACAAAACGCGCTACTTTGATACAAAAGATGGAGGTTGAGATGTCTGGGAAATTCCGGGTTGCGGTTGTCGGAACAGGTAGAGTCGGGGCACTCTGGGAAACCAATCCCCCCACCGGCGAAACCCATGCCGGGGCGTTTTTTATCCACCCTGACTGTGAATTAGTCGCGGGCGCTAATCGCGGACGGAAGCGGCTGGAGGAATTTGGCCAACGCTTTGGGGTACATGCGTTATACCAGGATTACCATGAAATGTTGCAGAAAGAAAAACCGGATATCGTCTGTGTGGCTACCCATCCGAGTCTACATGCTGACATCGTCGAGGCTGCCGTTTTAAATGGCGCCAAGGGGATTTTTTGTGAAAAGCCTATGGCCCTGGATTTGGCAGACTGTGACCGGATTATTAATGCTTGCAAAACAAATGGGGTTTTACTATCAGTCAACCATTCACGTCGTTGGGATCCCACTTTTTTAAATGCTCGAGAACTGGTGCGCCAAGGCGCGATTGGAGAATTAGTTTCAATGTACGGTGTTTGCCAGGGAGCAAAACCCTCACCCGGTTGGCAATCGGAATTTGAAGGTCCGCTACTGCACGATGCGACACATCTCTTTGACTTGATGCGGATGTTTGCCGGAGATATACAGTGGGTGGTGGCTACCGCCTTACGCCGCAAGCGAACTCAGTACCCCGTCGAAGATGATAGCTCGGCGATCCTGCACTTCCAAAATGGCGTCACCGCAGTCTCATTGGTGAACGAGCTGACGGACTATATGCGATTTGAAATTGAAATTCAAGGCACATCCGGCGTAATGCTACTCGGTTACGATCGCTTTCAAATCTCTCATTCCAGGTTAGACGCTTTTGAAGCAGCCCGTGAGGATGCCCCCGAGATAGAGTGGCAACTGCTCGACTGGGAGGGATTCCCCAGAATTCCCACCGAACCGGTATTCGCTCTTGGGGCGCGGGAGTTAGTAGCAGCTCTACACGGAAAAGGGACTATCACCTCAACCGGAGAGGATGGTCGTGCCTCTATGGAAATTATTATGGCGATTTGCGAATCACAACGACGGGGTAACATCCCGGTACAGCTTCCTCTCCCCAGCGGACCTTCTTCCCTCGTGGCACTGGCACAGGATCAAGGTTGGTCAAGTGTCACGTAGGAGAACAATTGGACGTCAGACGGGCGGTGGTGCGGGGAGGGTCTCATAGATGAAACAGGGCATTACGCTGCGGCGGTACCGGCCGGATGATATGGGCGCCATCGAGCATGTGACCCGCACCTCTTGGGCCGGCGTAACCATTCACCATTTGATCGAAGCCAGGCATGGCCCCATCGGGGGGATGGATTGGGCCATGCATAAATGGCAAGAGGTCCGCTCACAATGCCTCGCAACCCCCGATCAAATGTGGGTGGCCGAATTTGCAGGGCAAATCGTCGGCTACGCCACCTACCATTTGCGCGCCCAAGGGAAGGTGGGAGTCGTCGATAATAATGCCGTGTTGCCGGAATACCGCGGACAGGGGATAGGACGAACTCTCATTAAGCAAATTGTGGATGATCTACTGGAGGCAAAAGTAGAAATTCTCCAGGTTATGACCATGGAGCAAGATTTCCCCGCCCGACACATCTACGAAGCCGTTGGGTTCCAGGAGATCGCCCGCACAATTCATTATACGCTAATACCTGCCAAAGTTCACACCAATCACCCGAAGCCAAGTGGGGAATAACATGGAAAAAGATATTACCCGTATTGGGGAAAAAGAGCGCGCTTACGTTTTGGAAGTGCTGGATACGCAGTTCAGATCGTCCGGGAGCAGTATCATGACCAAGCAGCTTGAGGAGAAATTTGCCCAGGCGTTTGGCGTGAAATACGCTATCTCTTTTGTCAATGGGACGGCCACTATGCACGCAGCTTTGGCAGCGGCAGGCGTGAAAGCCGGTGATGAAGTGATTGTCCCTCCTTTGACCATGGCCAGTACGTCTTTCGCAGTCTTACATGCTAACGCCCTGCCGGTATTTGCCGATGTCGATCCCGGCACCTGGAATATTGATCCCGCTTCGATTGAGGCGCGCATTACGCCGCGGACCAAAGCAATTATCCCGGTGGCGTTGTATGGCCTGATTCCGGATATGGATGCCATTATGGCTATCGCCGACAGGCATCACTTATTTGTTCTGGAAGATGACGCCGAGTGTTTCCTGGGTAAATACAAAGGCAGGATGGTTGGCAGCATCGGCCATGCAGCCAGCTTTAGCTTCCAGAGCTCCAAGCATATGACCAGCGGCGAAGGGGGCATGATTACCACCAATGATGAGACCCTGGCGAATGAGACCCGCCGCTTTAATAGCCTGGGATATGCCACGGTAGGAGCCGCCGCAGGTAAGGGCAAAATCACCAAGGATACCATTCAGGACCCGGGATACGAGCGTCACGTATCCGTCGGTTGGAATTACCGCATGCCCGAATTATGCGCAGCGGTAGCCCTGGCCCAGTTGGAGCACCTGCAAGAATTGGTCGATATGCGCATTTATGTCGCGCATCTCTACGCCCAGGCGTTGAGCGGGTGTGATTGGCTGGTGCCGCAGGCTGTACCGGAGGGCTACGAGCATACGTATTGGACATATGTTTTACGGCTTAATAATCATGGCAGTTTTAGCTGGTATGACTTTCGCAACAAATATAAAGAGCTGGGCGGAGATGGGATTTACGCTGCCTGGCAGTTGACCTACCTGGAGCCGGTCTTCCGCAACGGCAGTTTTAAGCCTTTTATCGCCCCCTGGCACCAGGAGCAACTACAGGCATACGGACCTGGTCTCTGCCCAACGGCGGAATCTCTCCAACCCATGCTGCTACAATTTAAAACCAACTATCTCACCAGTGAGAGAGCCAAACGGGCGGCGGACGTGTTGGCCCAAACCATCGACTATTTTGGCCGGTAACTCGTCGCACTTAAGAAAATTTGGCTGGGAAAAATAGCCGGTTTGGGGTTATATTTGGAGAGATTTATCATAGTGTAGATGTTCTCAGGCCATCACCGGAAGGCTAATGTGTGTGACCGGTCTTAACTTTTATGTGTATAAGCACATTTTACACTTACACACACACATGCACATGTCACATATATGGGGTTCGGTTAATCTTTCAGGTTCAGTGCCTGTTCGAGGTAAGGATGCCACTAACCAAATTTAATCCAACTAATAATGGCTTTCAGTTTCGCAATGGCTTTGTGAATATCATGCCGCAAATCCCCGGGTTAAAAAAGATCGAGACACTTGGAAGGTGCGGCGGGATGTCTTACTCTGCCTTAGATTACTTTTATCTAGGGGTACCGGTCCCCAAGTTTAATACCGATCATTTTCCCAAAACCGGGATACCGTCAGATGGTACCCGGCTGGCCGATTACATCTACAGACGGCAAGTACAAAGCTTTATGGTACCGGCAGCCATCAAATTTGTGCTGTGGACGATCCTCCCCGATAAACCGCTGGGGTTTCTCAAGGGCGTGCGAGCTTGGACCTTAGAGGATGAGCTGCCCAAACTCAAGAAGTGCATTAACAAAGGTGATCCCGTCGTACTAGGGCTGATTGTCGCTACGGACCTGATCAACTTCGGCAAAAACCACCAGGTAGTGGCCTATGGTTATGAGGTCAACCCTACGACACAGGTCTGTAAAGTTTATCTATATGACTCCAATTACCCAGGGGAAGAAATCACTCTGACCGTCGATCCGGCTGTGCCGTATGTCGGTGAAACCAAAGGCGAGAAATGGCGCGGTTTCTTCGTGCAAGATTACTCACCTAAAAATCCACCTTTTGCGGAAATCGCCCTCGCTAACAGTATCAAGTCTGTTTGAATCTTACCTATGCCGGACGGCGCATTTCATCCCCACGTATTCTGAAAGGAAATTCCCGATGCAAGACCAGGCGCGCGTTGTTATCATTGGAGCAGGGATTGTCGGCTGCAGCACGGCTTACTACCTCACGCAAATGGGATGGCGCGATGTCGTGGTGTTGGATCAAGGCCCGCTTTTCGAAAACTGGGGATCGACATCTCATGCACCGGGCCTCATGTTCCAACATAATAACGCCAAAGCCTTTTGCCAACTGGCGCAATGGGCCGTACAGACCTACGCCAAAGTGCAGCCGCCCAGCGGTACTGCATTCTTTCAGGTTGGTAGCCTGGAAATTGCCCATACAGCGGACCGGTGGGTAGAACTGAAGCGCAAATTGGGCAACTCTAAGGCTTGGGGGTTGGAAGCTTACCTGGTGGGGCCTGATGAAATTAAGCGCATGATCCCCATTATGCGGACCGACGATCTCTATGGTGCTTTTTATGTGCCAACTGACTGCGATGTTAAAGCCAGCGCAATCTGTGCCGGCCTGGCGAAATCAGCCCAGCAGAACGGGGCTACTTTCTATGCGCATACACCTGTCACTGGTATCGATGTCCAACAAGGGCGTGTCCAGGGCGTTATGACGGCACAGGGGCGTATTCGCACTGAGATTGTCGTCTGTGCTGCCGGACTATGGGGACCGGTTGTAGGACGGATGGCCGGAGTATCCATACCCATGACTCCTATGCAACATCTGTATGTCAAGACGGGGCCGTTGAAAGAGTTGGCGGGAGAGACACAGGAGTTACGCCACCCAATCGTACGCTACCAAGATCAGGATATGTACTTTAGACAACATTTTGATGCATATGGCTTTGGCTCATACCGGCACGATTCTCTCATCGTGGATGCTGACGATCTGCCCAAGAATGATCACCCGGCTATCTTCCCCTTTACACCCGAACATTTTCAAGAATCCAGGCGTGATGCGATAGAGCGCTTCCCATGCTTGCAGCATGCTGAGATAGCTTCCCAGTTCAACGGTTTATTCTCTTTTACGCCTGATGGCAATTGCGTCCTGGGAGAAAGCCCAGACGTGCGGGGCTTCTGGAGCGCAGAGGCGGTGTGGGTTACGCATGGCGGCGGCGTGGGAAAAGTTATGGCCGAGTGGATCACGGAGGGATTGCCCAGCATTGATTTGCGCGAACACGATATCAACCGCTTCCATAAATTTGCATTGAGCAAAAATTACGTGCGGACACGGGCAGATCGCCAATATGTGGAAGTCTACGATATTATCCATCCGCTACAGCAAATGGAGAACCCGCGTAATCTGCGGCTGGCTCCTTACCATCAGCGGCTGGTGGAGCTTGGCGCAGTCTTTTTCGAGAGCGCCGGGTGGGAACGACCCCAATGGTTTAACGCCAATGAAAAGCTTCTCAGCGGGCAGGATTGGCCCGCCAGATCGGGGTGGGCCGCCCGGCATTGGTCCCCTATTATCGGGGCCGAACACAAAGCGACCCGCGAAAGTGTAGGGATCTTTGACCTGACCGCCTTCACAAAAATTGAGGTAAGCGGTCCAGGCGCTTTGGATTTCCTGCAGCGCCTCACTACCAACCAAATGGACCAACCTGTCGGCAAAGTCACCTACACCTCCATGGTTAATGAGCGCGGGGGCATTGAGTGCGATCTGACCGTTACCCGGCTGGAACCCTCAAAATTCTGGGTGATCACCGGTGGCAGCATCGGTATGCATGACCTGGCATGGTTGCGTAAACAAACGCCGGCAGATGGCTCGGTGCAGGTTAGCGACATATCTGCCGCGTGGTGTTGTCTCGGACTTTGGGGACCGCATATACGGCACCTAATACAGAAGTTAAGCGAAGAGGATTTTTCTAACCAGGCATTTCCTTATCTCACAGCACAACATATCTACATCGGCAATATTCCGGCATTGGCAAACAGAATCTCCTATGCCGGAGAGCTGGGCTGGGAGATCTACGCCTCTACCGAATATGGGTTGAAATTATGGGATACGATCTGGCAAGCAGGGCAGGAGTTCGGCTTAACCGCTGTGGGGGGGGGCGCCTTTGATTCGCTGCGGTTGGAAAAAGGATATAGGCTCTGGGGTGCGGATATTCACAGTGAATATAACCCGTACGAGGCCGGGATTGGTTTTGCAGTACGCTTAAAGAAGGGGGATTTTATCGGCCGCAGCGCTTTAGAACAGATAAAAGGTCAGGGCTTAAGCCGGAAATTGTGTTGCCTGACTTTTGATGATCCTAAGACGGCGATTATGGGGAAAGAGCCCATCCTGGATGGGGAACGCGTCGTGGGGTACGTCACCAGCGCAAACTATGGGTATACGGTGCAGCGCAGTATCTGCTATGGATACCTACCTATAGCCTATGCGGCGGAAGGCACCCCAGTAGAGGTATACTATTTCGGCAATCGCTACCCGGCAACAGTGGCCCAAGACCCCTTGTTTGATCCGGAAATGGTTCGCCTGAAGAGCTAACTTTGGCTGTACTTGATAATATTCCCTGAGATGTTTAATTTCAATTTGAAGCACGCTGGCCCCGCAGAGCGTACATTAGAGAGTTGAATTCCCTTCCTGCAGCGCTTGTTGTACCATCGGCCAAAGTACCACGATATAGCGCACCAAACGCTGCGTAACTTCCTGCTGATATGCCTTGTCGAAGGATTGGAGAGGCAGAGTTTCATGTACTCTGGACCAGCCACGATCCCAACGCTCTACTTCTACCAGGTGGCCCAACTCGAACTTAATATCAAAAATCTGGCTGGCAAGTTCCCGGTAGAGCCATTCGTTTGTCGCGTGGTTGCCTTCGAAATGCAAGCCAATTTCTAACCGCTCAATTTTGTATACAGGCCAGATCTCGAAGTGCAAAGCCGGATCATCATAGTATAACTGCAACATGCGGCTAGAATTTCGCGTATGCAAATCCTGCAAATCGGCCGGTAAGGCAGAGCGCACCTGATAGGAAACGTCATGGAAGAAGGCCTTCAGAGATTGAGATTTTGCCGCCATATACGGAAAGGGAATCTACCAGGGCACACTATCAGGATAAATAACACCGGGGCAACCACATAGATTGCCCCGAAATACATGTAATCCACTGACCAAACAATCTGTTCTGATACAGATCATTGTTCTGATGCAAATCATGCTGCGGGTTAGGGGCGAAGATCGGCGATAATCGCCAGGAAGGGCTGTAACTGATCAAAATCCCCCTCGAAACTCAAAACCACGTCAGAGAGATTGTTGCTGGACCCACGGTAGATCTTATCGGAACGGCGGGTGAAGATACGCTTGCTGTCATTGTTCGTCTGGGAGCCGCGGTAGAATCTGTCACCATCGAAGGAGTATATGGCATCTGCAATATTGGAACTTTGAGGTGGCAGAATGTGATTGTCGATAATCTTGTAAAGTCGATGGTCATTGGTGTGTATCCGGCTGTTAAATATGACATTACCTTCCAACGAAAGGATGACCCTGGTGGGATCATAGGTGGACTTCCCCGCAAAGACTTCATTATCTTTCAACACATAGATTAGATAATCGATCTGCCGGATGTGGGTCGTGTCATAAATACGCACGTCAATGCTGGGTGGTTCGGTAGCAGTGGCAGTGCGCGTTGCCGTGGCAGTCGATGACGGCGTCAGAGTGGCGGTCGGCGATTGTGTAGCTTGTTGCGGAAGCGTAAAGAGCGAGCGTGTCGGAACAACATCTCCATTTCCTGTCGGAATTATATTACCTTGAGAATTAGATGCTCCCATCCGTGGAGCGGCGGCTACAGTCAGGACACTGGCAACTAAAAGAGCAAGAGCAAAAAAAACCAATCCTCCGAATTGTTTCATCATTCCACCTTACTTTTCGTAGCATTTATCTATAATAGACCGTATTACTGAGATGCTGATGATAGTACGGCACCTCAGTAATACGGCTGAACCCTTAATCTATCAACCTAAGGTCGACGATTTGGAGGGGGAGGCGGCGGAGCATCGGGCATTGGCCTGAGATCAGCAAGGATGGCCAGGAAGGGACACAACTTATCAAAATCTCCTTCGAATGTCAAGACGACATCGTTGAGACTACTACTCGTGCCACTATAGATTCTAAAGCCACGCCGTGTAAATAGTCGCTTGCTAATATCATTGGTCTGTGGGCCTCTGTAAAACGCATCCCCCTCAAAACTATAAATAGCATCGGCAATATTGGCACTTTCAGGCGGTAATATATGGTTGCCTACTATTTTATACAACCGCGTAGAATTTATATGCGTACGGCTCGAAAAAATCACATCTCCCTGCAGAGATAGCACAATAAGCTGAGGATCAAGGACAAACCTGCTGGCAAAGACATCATTATCCCTTTGGATATAAAGCAAATGATCAAACTGCCTGAGGTTATTGCCATCATAGACACAAACATCAATGCCCCACCAAAAGGGGCACGGGAAAAACCAATTAGGCTCTTTGATGGTAAAAGCACTAATGCTAAGCGCTAATAGGGCTAACCCTACAATATACGTCAGGCGTTTCATAGATTTAACCTTTCCTCCAAGTACGAACAAACTGCCAATCCCCAGGAAATGGCGCTAAAAATTTCCTCGGCCTCTTTCTTCCACCAATTGATCAGGTCTACCAAGCGGCATACACCAAGTGACCGGCGCTACCTTCCAAGAAAGCTGGATGCCACTTTAGGGCCGCAAGTCAGCGATGATTACCAGGAACGGCTGTAGTTCCTCGAAGTCACCCTGGAAACTCAGAACTACGTCCGCCAGATCATTGCTTGTACCTCTAAAAATCTTATCTCCGCGCCGTGTGAAGATGCGTTGACTCTCATTATTTATTTGGGAGCCGCGATAGAATTTATCACCGTCGAAGGAGTAAATGGATGCCGAGAGGCTGTTACTTTCCGGAGGCAGAATATGATTGCCTATAATCTTATACAGGCGATGATCATTTGTATGGATGCGACTATTGTAAATCACATCCGCACTTAGCGACAAAACAACTCTGGTAGGCTGATTTACTCTCTTGCCGGCAACAACCTCGTTATTGCTGAGTACGTATAGCAAGTGATCAATCTGGTGCAAGTAATTTCCATCAAAGATTTGCACATCCACTGTGCCATTCAGGTTATCAGCAAGCAGATCAGGCAGTCCTAGCGGATCAAGAAATTTGGTATTGTCGATTCGAACATCTAGTGCTGTGGAGGCCGCCATTTCCCCTGAGCGTTGGGGAAAGGAACTGGCGCTAGCAACTGTCGAAACGCCGACGATGAGAAGCATGATAATGAAAACCAAAACAATTCGTAGCGTCTTCATGTCTGATCCCCTTCTTGCGTATTCATGATAAATTGACAAAATTCATGGGATTGCAATAATCATTACAACTACCTTCATTATAACAATTTGCTGCGCTGCTGTCAACCCACGTATTCATTCATCTAAAATGTTACCGAAGTGGTATGGTTCACTCAAAAGAAAATGTTACCGGAGGAACTATGCCAAACACGGAAAAAATGACCATTGACGAACGTCGCAAGTACTTGAAACTGATGAGCAAACGCTATCACCGGGCGC